>JBBRCF010000061.1:0-20987 GCA_038205135.1 Rhodobacterales bacterium | reverse complement strand
GCTGGATCCTGCTGGTCATCGGCGCGCCCTATGTCTGGCTGGTGCTGTTCTTTCTGTTCCCGTTCCTAATCGTCGTCGCGATGAGTGTCGCGACCAATACCCCCACCGCGCCGCCGTTCTCGTTCGGGGGCGAGCATCCCTGGATCAACACCGGCGCGTTTCACCGGATCGCCACTGACGGGCTGTACCTGCGGGCTTTCCTGACCTCGGTGACCAATGCCTTTGTGGCGGCCTTTCTGTGCCTTCTGATCGGGTATCCGATGGCGCTTGGCCTGACGCGAGTGTCGAAAAGCTGGCGCAACATCCTGCTGATGCTGGTGATCCTGCCGTTCTGGACCTCGTTTCTGTTGCGGGTCTATGCCTGGATGGGGCTGATGGGCAAGAACAGCTGGTTCAACGGAATGCTGACCGATGCCTGGAATTTCCTGGTGCCGATCGACTGGGCGGTCAGGTCGATCCCGATGATGCAGACCAACTTTGCCGTCGTGCTGGTGATGGTCTACACCTATCTGCCCTTCATGATCCTGCCGCTTTACGCCAGCCTCGAGCGGCTTGACCCGACCCTGGACGAGGCGGCGATGGACCTGGGCAGCCGCCCATCGCAGGTGTTTCGCGACGTGACCCTGCCGCAGTCGGTCCCGGGCATCATCGCCGGGGGGATGCTGGTGTTCATCCCGGCAGCGGGCGAGCTGGTGATCCCTTCGCTGGTCGGCGACGCCTCGCAGCCGATGATCGGCAAGATCATTCTGGATGAATTCGGTCAGGCGCGCGACTGGCCTATGGCCTCGGCGGTGGCGGTGGCACTGTTGATCCTGATGGTCGTGCCGACGATGCTTTACAGCCACTATCAGGCCAAGGCCGAGGGCAGCAAATGAATCGCCGCCCGACCTTCCTGATCACCATGCTGTGCTTTGGCTTTGCGTTCTTCTACATCCCGATCCTGTCGATGATCGTCTACAGCTTCAACGCTTCACGCCTTGCCACCGTCTGGGGTGGGTTTTCGACCAAGTGGTATGTCTCGCTTTTGTCCAATGACAAGGTGATCGACGCGCTGATCCTGTCGCTGCAGATTGCGGTCGTGTCGGCCACTATTGCCACCATCCTTGGCACCATGGCCGGGATCGCGCTGGCGCGGTTCACCAAGTTCCGGGGCAGGGTTTTCTTCTCGGGTCTTGTCACGGCACCCCTGATCATGCCCGAAGTGATCACTGGCATCTCAAGCCTGATTTTCTTCATCATGCTGGCCGACTGGATCGGCTGGCCCGGGCAGCGTGGGTTTACCACGATCACGCTGGCCCACATCACCTTTTCGATGGTCTTCGTCACCACCATCGTCCAGGCCCGGCTGGTGCAATCAGACCGCGCCATCGAAGAGGCGGCGATGGATCTCGGATCCCGGCCTTGGCAAGTGATGTTCGACATAACCTTGCCGGTGATCTCGCCAGCGATCCTGTCGGGCTGGCTTCTTGCGTTCACCATCAGCCTTGATGACGTGGTCATCAGCTCGTTCGTGACGGGCCCCGGATCGACGACGCTGCCGCTTTTCATCTGGTCCAAGGTCAGGCTGGGCGTCACCCCCGACGTCAACGCGCTGGCGACGCTGATGATCCTGACCGTCGGCATCTGTGTCGTCGTGGCAGGCGTGGTCATGAGCCGGGCCGAAAAGCGGCGGCTGGCCGATGAACGGCTGGCGTTTCGCAACAATGACTGACACGCTCACCTTGTTTTTCGCGCCGCTTGGTCAGCCCGGTTCGGGTCGGGTCCGCTATGGCGCGGCGATGGCCCTTTGGCGCGAGGGCGCCATCAGTGCCGAGGTGCTGGAGGTATTTCGCATCGCATCCGCCCATGATGGGCGTGATCCGCTGGTCAGCTTGCATGAGGCAGGGCTGCGCCTGCCGGACAGTCTGCAGCCCGGGTTTCCCGCTATGGGAACGCCGATGCAAAGGCTTTATTCCGCCGCCCGGGACTATCTCTTGGCGCTGGGCCACCCCGGCGCTGCCGAAGTGCGCGCGGGCCTGCCAGTCGATCCGGGACCGGAACACCAGCTGCCTGGACGGTTGATCTTGACCACCAAGGTACTTGTTCAGGGCAATGGGGTCGTCGAGCGGTGGCTGCTGCCGGCGCTGAAGCTGCTGGGTGCAGACCGCCCTGACCTTGCAGCGGCCATTGCGGCTGCGCGGGCCAATCTGGACTGGGTCACCTATGACGGCTATCCCCGCGACGAGATTGGCGACAGTTTTCCCGACGGCCATGCCTTTGCGTCGATCCGAGGCAGCGAGGCGCCCTTTGCAGCCGCCGACTTTGATCTGGGCCTGTTCCTGATCGCGCCGGGGGTGCTTTACCGTGACCATCACCATGCAGCCCCCGAGCTTTACGCCCCGCTGACCGGCCCGCATGGCTGGCGGTTCGGTCCCGGGCGGCCTCTGACTCTGAAGCCCGCGCACCAGCCCGTCTGGAACCCGGCCCATCAGCCACATCTGACCAAGGTTGGCGCGGTCCCGTTCCTGTGTCTTTTCGTCTGGACGAAGGATGTGGACGCGCTTGCGAAGGTCATTCCTGCCGATGACTGGCCAGAACTTGAGGCGACGGCCATTGCCTGACACACTGATCCACAACGCCCGCATCCGCACGATGGACCCCACTGCGCCGCATGCCGACTGGTTACTGATACGCGACGGCAAGATCGCGGCGCTTGGGCAGGGCATCCCGCCTGCGGCTGCCCACCGGATTGATGGCCCCACTTCGATAGATACCGGCGGGCGGCTGGTGCTGCCGGGGTTTCAGGACGCGCATATCCACCTTCTGTCGGGCGGGATCGACATTGCCACTGCGGCCCATCTTTACGACGTGGCCAGCGAGGATGCGCTGATCGAAACCCTGCGCGCCCACGCCGCCGCCAAGCCGGACCTGGCCGTCGTCCTTGGTTCGGGCTGGCAGGCCGGGGTCTTTGGCGACCACAACCTGACCGCCGGGGTCATCGACCGCGCAGTCAACGACCGGCCGGTCCTGATCTACGACAGCTCGTTTCACAACGCCTGCCTGAACAGCCGGGCGCTGCAGATGGCAGGGGTGCAGGACATGGCCGATCCGCCGAATGGCAAAATCGTCCGCGATGCTGCGGGCCGGGCCACGGGCATGCTGCATGAAGAGGTGATCCCCCTTGTCGCAGCCCGCCTGCCGGAACTGACGGATGATGACCGGATGACGGGCCTGATCGCAGCGCAGGTTCATGCCAACCAGCACGGCATCACCGGCGTTCTGGATGCCCGGATTACCGATATGGAGGCGCGGATCTACGGCCGTGGCACGGCCGAGGGCCGGTTGACGCTGCGGGTTGCGGGCACCGCACTGGTGACCGTGGCGGATACGGCCGAGACCGCCGTTGCCCGGCTTTCGGCGCTGCGAACAGCGCATCCGGGCCCGGAGTTCCATGTCCATTCTGCCAAGTTCTTCATGGACGGGGTCTACGAAAACCGCACCGCCGCCACCTTGCATCCCTTCGCCGACGCGGAAGGTGGCACCGCGCCCTGCATGTTCGGCGCGGAGGAGACGAAGGCGCTGATGACAGCGCTTGATGCTGCGCGCTTTGCGATCCACGTCCATGTCATCGGCGACGCCGCCGCCCGCCGCGCGATCGAGGGGCTGGAGGCCGCCCGCGCCGCCAACCGCCCCTGGCCCGCGCAGCACCAGCTTGCCCATCTGCAACTGGTCGATCCCGCAGATTTTGCCCGCCTGCAGGGTCTGGCCACCGCCAACGTCCAGCCCCTGTGGGCCAGGGTCGAGCCGCCCTATTCCGAACCGTCGCTCGCGATGATCGGGCCTTCGCGCTGGCCCGACACCTATGCCTTCCGCCGTATGCTGGACGAAGGCGCCGACTGGTGTCTGTCGTCGGACTGGCCAGTCAGCACGCTGAACCCGTTCGAGATCATCGAAACCGCAATCACCCGGCAAAAGCGGCTGGATGACGACCCGCGGGCGGCGTTCACGGGCATGCTGCGGGTCGGGTTTTCCGCCGATCTCATCATGCTGGACCGTGACATCTTTGCCTGCCCTGCGACCGAGATTTCCGCCACGCGCGTGCTTTTGACGCTATTCAAGGGGGCAGAGGTCTGGCGCGCGGACGGTTGGTAGCCTCGAACCCATAGGACGTGCCGATGACAAGCGAAGATCACTACCCCCCGCAGATGATCGCAATGCTCGAGGCCGTCTGGGGCGAGGGGTTCCTGTCCCCCGGCGGCCCGGATGAGGTAGCGCGAGTCATCGGTTCGCATGACCTGACCGGCAAATCCGTGCTGGACATCGGCTGCGGAGCCGGGGGGATCGACCTTGCGCTGGTGCAGAACCATCACGCGGCCTATGTGTGCGGGTTGGATGTGGAAGATCCTGTTCTGACCCATGCCCGCGCGCTGGTGGCACGCGCCGGGCTGACCGGTCGCATCGGCCTTGTAAAGGCGGCGCCCGGGCCGTTGCCCTTTCCCCCCGAGACTTTCGATCTGGTTTTCTCCAAGGACTCCATCGTTCATATCCCCGACAAGCACGCCCTGATGGTCGAGGTCTTTCGAGTGCTGAAGCCGGGGGGATGGTTTCTTGCTTCGGACTGGCTGATCGGCACTGACAGCATCAGTCCGCTGATGGCCGACTATGTCGCTGCCGAGGGGTTGGATTTCGGCATGGCAACGCCTGCCCGCTATCTGGAGGCGATGGCGGCGGCCGGGTTTGACGGCGGGCGGACCACGTCACGCAATGCGTGGTACCGCGTGCAGGCGCGGGGTGAACTGGAGCGTCTCACGGGCGAGGCCGGGGAAAGGGCCGCCAAGGTGGTAGGGCAGGCGTTTGTAGACCACAACATCGGCATCTGGTCGCGCATGATCCCGGTGCTGGACAGCGGCGAGCATTGCCCGACCCATCTTGCGGCCCGAAAGCCGGTATAAAAGAGCCTGTAAGGCTTCGACGCCGCCGTCAGCGAGATCAACGGGGCCACTGTCCGAACACTGTACGTTGCGCGTTCATCGAGGGCGCGCAGAACTTGGTCCTTATCGGTGGGCCACCCTTCTTCAGCAGGTCAGCGATCATGCCGACATAGTTCCCCATCACGCCGATCTTGGCACCGATCTGGCGGTCGCCGTAGCCAAGCCCAACCAACCGACATTAGCCGGCGAAAACCTTGACGGCAAACTCACGGCTGTGCTCGCCCGCCATGATGCGCTTGACGGTCTTCAGGAGGATCAAGCTGGTGCTTCCGCCGGCACACGCAAGAAAGCGTTGACAATGATGTTCAATTCGAATTTCACTGAACAATCATTCAGCGAAATAAAAGGGATGCTTTGACCAGTGGGCGCTTCATACGGCAAAGGAGCCCTCGGCCAGCCATCCATGCGGCGCCACTGCCAGGTACAAAAAAGGGGACACGACCTCGATGACGAACTCCCTGCCCTCCCACGCGCCCGTTGTCATCATCGGCGGCGGGGTCATCGGTATTTCGATTGCCTATCACCTTGGGCGCTTGGGCATCCGCGATGTGGTGGTACTGGAGCGCGACAAGCTGACCTCGGGCACCACATGGCATGCGGCGGGGCTGATCGCCTCGGGCGGCATGTCGACCGATACGCTGATCTGGATCGAGCAGTATACGCGGCAATTGTACCTTGACCTGCCCGCCGAGACGGGCCTTTCGACCGGGTTCCGGCAATGCGGCCATATTCATCTGGCCTGCGACGCAACCCGGCGCGAGGTGATGAAACGGGACGCGAACTTTGTCCGCACCCAAGGAGTGGAGCGTTTCGAGATCTCGCCTTCCGAAATCCGCGACCTTTTTCCGCTGATCGAGACGAAGGGCATCCTGTCGGGGTTCTACACTCCCACCGACGGGCGGGTGAATCCGGTCGATGCGACCATGGCTCTGGCCGCCGGTGCGCGGGCACGTGGCGCGCGCATCCATGAGGCCACGCCTGTCACCGACATCCTGACCGAAGGCAGGCGCGTCACCGGCGTGCGTACGGCGTTGGGCGATATCCGCACCGACCGCGTGGTGCTGGCCACAGGCATGTGGTCGCGGCAATTGGGCGCAAAGATCGGCGTCTCTGTGCCCCTGCAGGCTGCTGAACATTACTACCTGCTGACCGAGCCATTGGCCGGGGTCACCCCGGAGATGCCCGTGGTCGAAGACCCCGACACCTTCACCTACGTCCGCGAGGAAGGTGGCGGTCTGCTGTTCGGCCTGTTTGAGCCCGAGGGAGCCACCTGGAACCTGGGGGGCATCCCCGAGGATGCCAGTTTCTCGACCCTGCCGCCGGACTGGGACCGGATGACGCCGTTTTTGGAACACGCCTTCACCCGCTATCCGGTGATGCACAAGGCCGGCATCAAGACGTTCTTCTGCGGGCCGGAAAGCTTTACCCCTGACGGCTCTTACCTTGTCGGAGAATGCCCCGAGGTGGACGGGCTGTTCCTGGCGAATGGCCTCAATTCGCTGGGCATCCTTTCGGCGGGCGGGGTGGGGCGAATCGTGGCAGACCTTGTCACGACCGGCCAATCGGATCAGGACGTGACCGGGTTCCTGCCCGCACGCAACCGCCCGCATCAGGCGACGCGGGCCTATCTGGGCGCGCGTATCCCGAAATCGCTGGGCTATACCTTCACCTTCGCCCCCCTGCCGCATTTCAAGCATACCACCGCGCGCGGCCTGCGCAGGCTGGCGCTCCATGACCGCTATGCCGCCCTTGGCGCCTATTTCGTCGAGCTGTCGGGCTGGGAAATGCCGAATTGGTTTTCCCCCGACGCGCCCCCGCCAGAGGTGGAATACACCCATGCCCGCCAGCCCTGGCACGCGCTGGCCGCCACCGAGCATCATGCCACGCGCACTGCGGTGGGGCTGTTCGACAAAAGCTTCATGGGCAAGTTCGTGGTGCAGGGGCGCGATGCCTTGGCCGTGCTGAACCGGCTCAGCGCGAACAACATCGCAGTGCCGGTGGGGGCGAATGTCTATACCCAATGGCTGAACCATCAGGGCGGGATCATTTCAGACCTGACGATCACGCGCACCGGGCCGGAGGAATTTCTGCTGGTCACCGGCGATGTGCTGCAATCGACCACAACCGCCTGGTTGCGGCGGCAGACGCGAGCGGATGAACATTGCACGGTGACCGATGTCACCTCGGCCTACACGATCCTGTCGCTGCAAGGGCCACGGTCGCGCGATATCCTGCAGGCGCTGTCGGGGGCGGACCTGGCGAATGACCGGGTGCCTTTCCGGCAAAGCTGCATGATCGAGGTTGGCCCGGTGCCGGTGCGCGCGGTGCGGGTGACCTATATGGGCGAATTGGGGTATGAGCTTTGCATCCCCACCGAGTATTCGCACGCGGCCCATGACGCGCTGACGGGTGCCATCACGGCGGCAGGGTTGCCGGTGGTGCATTGCGGGCTGGTGGCGCTGGAATCCTTGCGGCTGGAAAAGGGCTACCGTGATTTTGCGGTGGATATCGACAACACCGACACGCCGCTGGAGGCGGGGCTTGGCTTTGTGGTGGACCTGACCAAGCCTGATTTCATCGGGCGCGATGCGCTGCTGGCGCAAAAGGCGGCGGGGCCGTTGCAGCGGCGTCTGGTACAGTTCCTGCTGCGGGACCCAGAGCCGCTGCTGTTTGGCAATGAGCCGATCCTGTGTGACGGGGTGGATGTCGGCTATATCCGCGCGGGCGCCTTCGGACCGACGCTGGGGGCATCGGTCGGTCTGGGAATGGTTGAACTGCCGGGTGGGGTGACCGCCGAAGCCTTGCGCCAGCACCGGTTCGAGATCGAGGTAAACGACCGACGCATCGCGGCGACCGCGTCGCTGTCCCCGATGTATGACCCGAAAAGCGAAAGGGTGCGGGGCTGATGGCACGTCGGGTAATTGTGATCGGCGCAGGCATGGCTGGGCTTAGCGCGGCCGCGCGGCTGGCGAAAGGCGGGGCGCAGGTCACTGTAATCGAGGCGCGCGACCGCATCGGCGGGCGGACGCACACAAGCCACCTCTGGCCCGATCTGCCCGTGGACATGGGCGCAAGCTGGATTCACGGCATCAGGGGCAACCCGGTGACGAAACTGGCTGAAAAGGCCGGTCTGCGCCTGACACCGACCACCTATGACCGGGCCGTGACCTTTGATCACGAGGGCCAGCCGTTCGATTTCAACAAGCCCGCAAAGCGCGCCATGAGGCTGGTGGACCGCGCCCGCGACGCGGTGGACGATCTGGAGACGGACGTGTCGCTTGAGGCCGCGATCACCGCCCATCCCGACTGGCAGGCGCTTGGCCCCCGTGACCGCGCGGTCGCCCGCCTGGCGATCAACACGCGGATCGAGCATGAATACTCGGGCGACTGGGCGCGCCTGTCGGCCTGGCACTTCGACGATGGCGTCGACTTTCCAGGGGATGAGGCCGTGGTGACGCCGGGTTTCGGCCCGATCCTGACGCTTCTGGCCAAAGGCCTGGACATCCGTCTGGATGAGACTGTCACCGCAATCGCGCTGACTGGCAAAGGCGTCACGGTGACCACCACCAAGGGGCAGCATCACGCCGATTGCGCGGTGGTCACCCTGCCTTTGGGTGTTCTGCAATCGGGTCAGGTCGCGTTCTCCGAACCGCTGGACGCAAAGCGTCAGCGCGCCATCGACGGCCTTGGCATGGGCCTTCTGAACAAATGCGTGCTGCGCTTTGACCGCGTCTTCTGGCCAAAGAATGCCGACTGGATCGACTACCTTTCTCCCGCCCAGACGCTTTGGGCCGACTGGACCAGCTATCTGCGCGCCACGGGCCAGCCGCTTTTGGCGGGCTTCAACGCCGCACGGACGGCCGACGAGATCGAGGCGCTGGATGACCGTGCCACGACCGCCCTTGCGACCGAGGCGTTGCGGGCGATGTTCGGCACCTCCGTCCCCGCCCCCCTTGGCAGCCAGATCAGCCGCTGGCGGCAAGACCCGTTCGCGCAGGGGGCCTATTCCTTCAAGGCGGTCGGGACCTCGAAAAAGGACCGCGCCGCGCTGTTCGGCGCCGATTGGGACGGGCGGCTTCACTTTGCCGGCGAGGCAACGTCGCGCGACGTGCCTGCGACGGTGCACGGCGCGCTTATCACCGGCAGAGAGGTGGCAAAGGCCATCCTAGCAGGAAACTGAACGCAATTTGCGCCAGAACCCTTCCTTTTCGCGGCAGAACTGTGCGTTCATTTGACTAAATGCTTGTTCAGTGAAATGGATCATGCAACAGTCCCGTGACAGGGCGATCCTGTTCCTGCCAGAAGGGGAGTGTCGCCCGAAGGCATCTGTCTGAACGTCGCTTTCACTGGAAAGGAAACGGAATGCGCCTGATTGCCCTTGTTGCTGCAAGTTTTGCCCTACCCGGCCTTGCCCATGCCGAAACCGCTGCCACGGAAAGCGGCGTGACAGTGACCGGATCGCTGACCTTTGCCACTGCCTATGTTTCCGATGGAATCGAGTATTCAGACGGGCCGGTCATCCAGCCCTATGTCGAACTGGGCTTCGGAGGATTCTATGCCGGCGTATGGGCGTCGAACGCGGAAGAAACGCTGCTGGGTGCCGATAGCGAGGTCGACTTCTACATCGGCTATCGCGGCGAGGCGGGGGCGTTCTACTACGATGTCGGATACGGTTATTACACCTTCCCCGACGCATCCGAGTTCAACGCGGGTGAGGTGCTGGTCAGTGGAGGCGCGGGTCTGAGCGAGGCTTTGTTCGTGACGGCCTACCTTGGCTATGCGAATGAAACCGGCATCCTCGACCGGTCGTTGCGGGTTGACTACTATGGCCCGGTCGAAGGCCTGGCTCTGGCCGCCAGCGTTGGCGACAACGAATCCTGGCAGTACTGGACTGTCGGAGCAAGCTATGCGCTGTCAGAGACCATCAGCGCCGACGTGACCTGGCATGACACCGACATTGTCGACACCAAAGGCCTGCTCGTCGGCGGACTGACAGTGTCGTTCTGACCGGTCCATCGACTGGGGTTGCCCGCGCCGCGGCGGCCTCCATGCCGACCACGTCGGGCCTTGGCAAGTCCTTGCAGCGCAAAGGCCGGGTGATGTCGATGATCTGACTGGCATACCCTTTGGCAAGCCATTCGTCACAAGCGGTTTCCAGAAAGCTTCGGAAATCGGCGTCCAGCAGCCGTCACACGGGGAACATGTCCACCCGCCCGGAAGCCAAGGGTACTGAAAAACCACCTGTCCGCAGATAGGTCAGGACGTATTACACACGGAGCTTAATACGGGGTGACGAAGCCACCCCCGACAGCTCGGCTTGCGGAAAGCGCAGGCGGTGGTCTTCGCCGAAGACCTTGCATGGTGTGCCTTTCCGACCATATCTGGCCCTAAAGTTTTTTGATCAGCTCCGGCACGGCGCTGAAGAGGTCCGCCACCAGGCCATAGTCGGCGACCTGGAAGATCGGGGCCTCTTCGTCCTTGTTGATCGCGACGATGATCTTCGAATCCTTCATCCCGGCCAGATGCTGGATCGCACCCGAAATGCCGACGGCCACATACAGGTCCGGCGCCACGACTTTGCCGGTCTGCCCGACCTGCCAGTCGTTCGGCGCATAGCCCGAGTCCACCGCCGCGCGGCTGGCGCCCACGGCGGCGTTCAGCTTGTCCGCCAGCTTCTCGATCATCGCGAAGTCGGCCAGCGAGCCCACACCGCGACCCCCCGAGACGACGATCCCCGCCGAAGTCAGGTCCGGACGGTCGGAGGAGGCCACCTTGTCCTCGACCCAGGCCGACATGGAACCGTCCACCGAAGCCGAGACCTTCTCGACCGGGGCCGCGCCACCCTTGGCCGCCGCATCGAAGGTCGCGGTGCGAATGGTCATCACCTTCTTCGCATCCGAGGTTTTCACCGTCTGGATCGCATTGCCGGCATAGATCGGGCGGTCGAAGGTCGCCGCATCATGCACGGCCAGCACTTCCGAGATCACCATCACGTCCAGCATGGCCGCCACCCGCGGCAGCACGGATTTGGACAGCGCACCCGAGGGGGCGACGATGTGTTCGTAATCGCCGGCCAGCGACACCACCAGCGCGGCGGTGGGTTCGGTCATCCCGTGGCAATAGGCGTGATCATCGGCGAACAGCACGCGCGCCACACCCTGCAGCGTTGCCGCCTCGGCCGCTGCCGCATCACCGCCAGAGCCCGCGACCAGCACGGTCACCGGGCCCAGCGATTTCACCGCCGTCAGGGCCTTTGCGACCTGATCGGTGGCCAGTTGCCCCTCGTTCACGTCTGCCAGAAGAAGAACGGCCATCAGATCACCCCCGCTTCGTCTTTGAGTTTCGCAATCAGTTCGGCCACCGAGCCGACCTTGACCCCCGCCTTGCGCCCCGCCGGTTCCACGGTCTTGAGGACCGAAAGCCGGGGCGAGACATCCACGCCATAATCGGCGGGCGTCTTGGCGGCCAGGGGCTTGGCCTTCGCCTTCATGATGTTGGGCAGCGAGGCATAGCGCGGGTTGTTCAGGCGCAGGTCGACCGTGATGATCGTCGGCAGCTTCACCGTGATGGTCTGCAGGCCCCCGTCCACTTCCCGCGTGACCGTCGCATGGTCGCCCTCGATGGCCACTTCGCTGGCGAAGGTCGCCTGGCTCCACCCCAGAAGCGCGGCCAGCATCTGCCCGGTCGCGTTCATGTCATTGTCGATGGCCTGCTTGCCGCAGAGGACCAGGCCCGGACCCTCTTCCTTCACCACGGCAGCGAGCAGCTTGGCCACGGCGAGGGGTTCGATGTCGGTATGCACGTTGTCGGTCGCCTCGATCAGGATTGCCCGATCAGCGCCCATCGCAAGCGCGTTGCGCAAGGTTTCCTGCGCCTGCTTGACGCCGATGGAGACGACGACAACCTCGGTCGCGATGCCCTTTTCCTTCAGGCGGATCGCCTCTTCGACGGCGATTTCGTCGAAGGGGTTCATCGACATCTTGACGTTCGCAAGGTCAACCCCCGACCCATCCGCCTTGACGCGCACCTTCACGTTGTAGTCGATCACCCGCTTGACCGGGACCAGAACCTTCATGGCATTTTTTCCCTTCCTTCTGTTGCGGCAAACCCGGCGCAGTTTCAGGTGAGCGTCCACGCGCAATTGGCTTCGGGGCGGTCACGCAGCACCGCGCGCGGGCGGATGGACGCTGATGTGGTACGCCGTGAAGCCTTTGGACGCGGCGACAGCATGCAGGGTTCCCTGCGGGATGAAGAACACCTGCCCGGGGCGGAACATCTGGACGGCGCCTGATGGTTCGCTGACCTCGACCGTGCCGGTCAGCACCTGCACAAGCTCATGCGTCTCGGCCGCAGCCATGGGCTGACGAAGTCCATCACGTGCCACATGGCGCACCTGCAGTGTCCCGGGATCGTTGCGGAAGACGATCGTGCTGTCAGACGAAGGGGGCCGACCGAGCACGATCACCCCACCCTCGGCGCTGTCCTTCAGCGGCATCTCGGCTGCGGGGTCTGCCAGGGTCAGGTAGATCTTTCTCAGATAGCCGTCCTGCTTCCAGCTGGTCGGGATGCCCTGATGAAAGCATACCGAATCGCCCGCCTTGGCCGTCACCGCACCGCCCTTGCCATCGACCATGCTGAAGGCCCCCTCGATGACCAGGATGAATTCGTCGGTCGGATAGGGACCGAAAGCCTCTTGCATCGTCGTGGTGTCCCAGATGCCGACTAACAGGCCCAGTGCCTCGTCCTCGAAATAGACGTGGTAATTCTGCACGGGCAGCGGCGACTGGAAGTCGGCAGGATCCAGTTCGAGGGGTTGCAGACCAGCGCCAGCCGGCCCCGCCGGGTCAAGGTGGATCACACGAGCGGGCGGGGTCATGGCTGTTCTCCAAAGATCACGGGCATTCCTGCGATGGCCGCAATAAATGCTTGACTCAGGCGTTGTGTCAATGAAGTCATTGAATGAACATTCGATGAATTCGCCAGGGATACGCAGACAAGACCAAATCACGTGCCCTGCGACCAGCCAAGGGCCATCACAAGGGGAGACGTAGCAATGGACGTTCAAGACCAGCTCGGCGCACTGCGCGCGGGAAAGCTGAGCCGCCGCGCCTTCAACCGTTCGCTCTTTGCCTTGGGGATCACCACGGTGATGGTGCCCCTGCCCGCCCGCCGCGCGCTGGCCGCGCCCGAGGATCAGGCGACCTTCTTCACCTGGGGCGGGTTCGACATCCCCGATCTTTTCGTTGAGTATCAGGCGAAGCACGGCGAGCTGCCGAACTTCGCAGCCTTCGGCGGCACCGAAGAGGCGCTGGTCAAGCTGGGGTCGGGCTTCATGGCCGATGTGGCGCACCCCTGCCTGTCGGGCGTGCCCCGCTGGGCGGACTCGGGCCTGTTCCAGCCGATCGACACCACGCGGCTGTCGAATTGGCCCGATGTCATCCCCGAGCTTTACAACGTCGATTTCAACATGGTGGACGGCAAGCCCTGGCTGGCGCCCTTTGACTGGGGCCAGACCTCGATCACCTTCCGCACCGACCTGTTCGAGGTCGAAGGCGAAGAGTCCTGGAACATGCTGTGGGACGCGCGCTACGGCGGGCGGCTGGGGTCGCTGGCCTCGGGCGGGGATGCCTGGTGGTGCGGGGCGATCAAGGCGGGCGTGCCGCTGACGAACATCGACAGCGAAGACGCGTTCGAGAAGATCTCTGCCGCCATGCGCGAACAGCGCCCCCTGATCCGCACCTATACCGACGACACCACCACGCTGAACCAGGCGCTGGCCTCGGGAGAGCTGGTGGCGGCAATGACCTGGAACTCCTCGGCGGTGGAATTGCAGGCGCAGGGCGTGCCCGTGCGCTTTGCCCAGCCGAAAGAGGGCGCGCTGACATGGGTCTGCGGGGTGATGCTGCACAAGGATGCACCGCATCTTGACCGCGCCTATGACGTGATCGATTCGCTGATCTCGGTGCCCTCGGGCGTGTTCAACATTGGCAGTTACGGCTACGGCCATTCCAACCGTAAGGCGTTCGACGGCTTTGACGACGCGACGCTTCAAGGCCTTGGTTTGTCAAAGAACCCGGTCGAGATCCTGCAGGCCGGGCACTTCATGATCCCGCAGTCGGCTGAATGGGAGGCGCGAATGAACAGCACATGGGAACAGATCAAGGCGGGCTTCTGATCCAAGGGAAGCCCGGCATGCCGCGCGACGACGCCTCCCTCGCCCTGCCGCCCACAAGGCAAGCGGTCGCCGCCCCGTCGGCGGCGGCACGGTTTCTGTTCCGTCACGACATCTTTCGCGGCTACCTGCTTTTGTCGCCGGCGCTGGTCATTCTGGTGCTGGCGATCCTGATCCCCTTCGGTCTGCTGGTGGCGATGAGTTTCTGGTCGATGTCGGGCTTCGACATGGTGACCACCCCCGGCCTGCATAACTATGCGGCGATCCTGGAACAGCCGATGTATGGTGTGCTCTTGGGCCGGTCGCTGGCTGTAGCCGCGATTGCGACCCTTGTGACGGTGGCGCTAAGCTATCCCGTCGCCTACTATGTTGCCTTCCACGTCCATCGCCACAAGATGCTGTGGATCATCCTGCTGACGCTGCCTTTCTGGACCAGCTATCTGCTCCGCGTCTTTGCTTGGCGCGTGATCCTGGGGTATGAGGGCGCGTTGAATTCCGGCCTGATGGGGCTGGGCGTGATCGATGCGCCCGTGCAGGCGTTCCTGTACAGCAAGACTGCCGTGACAATCACCCTGGCACATGCCTGGGCGGCTTTCGCGATCCTGCCGATCTATGTCAGCCTGGAGAAGATCGACAAATCGCTGCTGGAGGCCGCGGCCGACCTTGGCGACGGCCCCTTTCGGCGGTTCTGGCGGATCACGCTGCCCCTGTCGCTGCCGGGGGTCATCGCGGCCTTCTTCCTGATGTTCATCCCAACCGTCGGCGACTATGTCACCCCGGCCCTTTTGGGCGGGCCGGACGGCATGATGATCGGCAACCTGATCCAGGCGCAGTTCGGGCCGATCAACAACTGGCCGATGGGCGCAGCCCTGGCACTGGTGATGCTGATGGCCGTGGCCGTGTCGGGCCTTGTGTTCCTGCTGCTGACCCGTCTGGTGCGAAGGTAAGCCATGGCAGAGCGTGAACTCTTTTACCGGCCGAACCGCGGGCTTGCCGTCTATGCGCTGGGCTTCACCGCCTTACTGTATATTCCGATCCTGTTCATCCCGCTGTTTTCGCTCAACGCGGGGCTATACCAGCGCTTCCCGCTCGAAGGCTTCACGCTGGACTGGTACGCACAGCTTTTCACCCGAGGGCCGGTGTTCGATGCGCTTCTGAACAGCCTGCAGGTTGGGCTGTCCGTCGCGGTCGTATCCACCGCGCTTGCCGTGCCGGCCGCCAAGGCGCTGTCGCGCACGGTGCTGCCCGGCAAGAAGCCGATCACCGGCTTCATCATGCTGCCGCTAATCGTGCCGGGCCTCGTCTTCGGCGTGGCGCTTCTGGTGGTGATCAGCCGCCTGGGCATTCCCCTGTCGCTTTACACAGTGGCGCTGGGCCATGTGGTGATCTGCCTGCCCTTCGCCATCTCGATCCTCTTGCCCCGGTTCGAGGGTGCCAACCACTCGCTTGAGGAAGCCTCGGCTGATCTGGGCGAAAACGGCTGGTGGACCTTCTGGCGCGTGACATTCCCGAACATCCTGCCCGGCGTGGTGGCAAGCCTTCTGCTGACCTTCACCGTGTCTTTTGATGAATTCATCATGGCCTTCTTCCTGTCGGGCACCGACCCGACGCTGCCCATGTACATCTGGACGCAGCTCAGGTTTCCGCAGTCCTTCCCGTCGCTCCTCGCACTGTCGTCGCTGATCCTGATCACCTCCTTCGCGCTGGTCTTTGCCAGTCTCTGGTTTGCCCGGCTGGGGCGGACCGCCAACCCGATCAACCGCTGAAGGAACCCCGCGCGTGATCCAGGTCCGAAATGTCAGCAAATCCTTTGGCCGCGTGCAGGCGGTGCGCGATGTCACGCTCGACATCGCAAAAGGCGAGTTCTTTTCGCTGCTTGGCGCTTCGGGGTCGGGCAAGACCACGCTGCTGCGGATGCTGGCTGGGTTCGAGGGCGTGACCTCGGGCCAGATCGTCGTCGACGGTCAGCCCATGGAAGCCGTGCCCCCGCACCACCGGCCGATCAACATGGTGTTCCAGAACTATGCGATCTTTCCGCATCTGAACGTGCGCGACAACATCGCCTATGGCCTGCGTCGGCTGGGGTTGCCCAAGGCGCGGCAGGACGAGATGGTGGCCGAGATGCTTGAGATGATCGCACTACCGGGCTATGGCGAGCGACGGGCGACGCAGCTTTCGGGCGGCCAGATGCAGCGCGTGGCCCTGGCGCGGGCGCTGATCCTGAAGCCGAAGGTGCTACTTCTGGACGAACCCCTCGGCGCGCTGGACAAGCAATTGCGCGAACAGATGCAGCTGGAATTGCGTCTGTTGCAGCAGCGGCTCGGGATCACCTTCGTCCTTGTCACCCATGACCAGGAAGAGGCGCTGACGTTGTCGGACCGGATCGCGGTGATGGCGAAAGGCGCCGTGGTGCAGGTCGATACGCCTGCGGGTCTTTACGAACGCCCGAAGAACCGCACGATTGCGGGCTTTATCGGATCGATGAACTTCTTTACCAGTACCGTGCATCGTCAGGGTGCGGCAGAAGTCGCGGTCGAAGGGCTGGGGCGCATCGGGATGAACGGTCATGACGATGGCCGCCCGCATGGTGCGGCGGCAACTGTGGCGATCCGGCCGGAAAAGCTGACGCTGACCACCCAGGCGCCGGGCGGGAGGGCTGTGGAAGGCGTGGTGCAGGCGCGCCAGTATCTGGGCGGCCGCCACATGCTGCATGTGGGCATCCCGGGACGCGAGACCCCGGTGGCCGTTGCCCTGCAGGATGTCGGCGCAGACATGGCGCCTGGTCAGCCTGTCTGGGTAAGCTGGAAAGACGACGCGATCCTGATACTTGATGCGGACTAGGCAAGACCGGCCGCACAGGGAGAGACGCCATGAACGAAACCAGCCACAAGCCCGAAGCCCCGCGCACCGCCCGCGCCGAGGCCAAGGCCGAGCGGCGCCAACAGCTGATCGAGGCAACGATCGACTGCATCGCCAAGTTCGGCCTGTCCGGCACGACCATGGCCCGCGTGACCGAGCTTGCGGGCGTGTCGGTCGGCCTTGCGAACTTTCATTTCGACAGCAAGGATCTGCTGCTTGCTGCGGTCATCAAGCATTTGGCGGACGAGCAGCGGGCGCTCTGGCAATCGCGGGACCAGGGGCCGGACCGTTCGAGCAGTGATCTTTTGCGTGCAATCGTCGACTCGCGTTTTCACACAAAGATCTGCGCGCGGCGCAAGCTTGCAGTGACGCTTGCCTTTGACGGTGATGCCGGTGCCCGCGAAATCTATCGCCGCGTTGTTGGTGACATGGACGACGAACGGCTGGACGCCAGCGTGGCCATCATCACCGAGATGATCGCCGAGGGTGGCTATACCGGCATCGACCCGGTTGAAACGGTGCTGACGCTTGAGGCGATGTATGACGGCCTCTGGCTTAACATGCTGCTTTATCCTGGCGAGTTCCGCCGCACCGCCTGCCGCGACCGGGCGATGCGCATGATCGCCACCCTGTTCCCCAAGCATTTCGACGCCAGCCCTTTGGCAGGCTGACAAAAGGACCCGCACCATGCCCCGTGATCCGCGCTACGATATCCTGTTCACCCCGGTAAAGATCGGCCCGGTGATGACGAAGAACCGCTTCTACCAGGTGCCGCATTGCACCGGCATGGGCTGGGCACGCCCGCGCACGGTGGCCGAAATGCGCGGCGTCAAGGCGCAGGGCGGCTGGGGGGTGGTCAATACCGAATACTGCTCAATCCACCCCACGTCTGATGATCAGCTGCATATCAGCGCCAGCCTTTGGGATGACGGCGACGTCCGCAGCCACCGGCTGATGACCGACAAGGTCCACGAACACGGCGCACTCGCCGGGGCGGAACTGTGGTACGGCGGCTCGCGTAGTGCAAATCTGGCGACGCGATTGGTGTCGATGGACGTCGGCTCCCGCCCGAACGGTGTGGGCCACCCCTTCCAGTCCCGCGCGATGGACAAGGACGACATCCGCAACTTCCGCCGCTGGCACCGCAACGCCGCCCTGAGGGCGAAGGCGGCCGAATTCGATCTGGTCTATGTCTATGCCACGCACCACTACCTTCTGGCGCATTTCCTGAGCCCCGAGACGAACACCCGCAGTGACGAATACGGCGGCAGCCTGGAGAACCGCACCCGCCTGGTGCGCGAACTGATCGAAGAAACAAAAGAGGCCGTCGGCGACCGCTGCGGTGTTGTGGTCCGTTTCGCCGCCGATGCCGAGACGGGCGAGGATGGCCAGCCGATCCTGGGCGAGCGGCAAGAGATGTTCGCCATGATGGCCGAGATGCCCGACCTGTGGGACATCAACATTCAGGACTACTCGCTGGAGATGGGCGTCTCGCGCTTTGCCAAGGAGGGTTCGCTTGAGCCCTATATGAAATGGGTCCGCAGCGTGACTTCGAAGCCCGTGGTGACAGTCGGCCGCTTCACCTCGCCCGACACGATGGTGCGGATGGTGAAATCCGGCGTGACCGACCTGATCGGTGCCGCGCGCCCTTCGATAGCCGACCCCTACCTGCCCAAGAAGATCGAGGAAGGGCGGCTGGAGGATATCCGCGAATGCATCGGCTGCAACATCTGCTATTCGGGTGACAGCCTGTCGGTGCCGATCCGGTGCACCCAGAACCCCACAATGGGCGAGGAATGGCGCCGCGGCTGGCACCCCGAAAAGATCGCCGCGCGCGGGTCCGACAGCAAAGTGCTGGTCGTCGGCGCGGGTCCTGCGGGGCTTGAGGCCGCACGCGCCCTGGGTCTGCGCGGCTACAGTGTGGCGCTGGCTGAGGCGTCCCGCCTGCTTGGGGGCCGTGTGGTGCGCGAAGCCACCCTGCCGGGGATGAGCGAGTATATACGCGTCCGCGACTACCGCGCGCAGGCGATCGCCAAGATGGCCAATGTCGAGGTCTATCTGGAAAGCCGCCTGACTGCCGATGACATTCGCGAATTTGGCGCCGACCATGTGGTGATCGCCACCGGCGCGCGCTGGCGGCGCGACCTGTTCAACGGCAACCGCTATGCGCCAATTGCCGAACAGGGAACGCAGGTCTTCACCCCCGACGACATCATGGACGGCACGCTGCCCAACGGCCCCACCGTGATCTATGACGCCGACGGCTACTACATGGGCGGTGTCATTGCCGACAAGTTGCGCAAGGCCGGTCTGGAAGTGACGCTGGTCACCCCCGCCGACCGAGTCAGCCCTTGGGCCGAAAACACCGGCGAAGGCTGGCGCGTGCCAGGATACCTCATGGGCCTTGGGGTCGATCTTCTGACGGCGCATGGCCTCACGTGGTTCGACGGGGAAACAGCAGCGCTTGCCTGCGAACACTCCGGACGGGAAAAGGTGCTGACGGCCGCGAACCTCGTGCTTGTCGGCCAGCGCACCCCGGTCGATGACCTTTACACCTCGCTGAAGGTCGCAGGCCCATTGCCGTTCACCCTCGCCCGGATCGGCGATTGCGAGGCACCCGCGATCATCGCCGCCGCTACCTACGCCGGGCACCGCTATGCGCAGGAGCTTGATTGCGCCATCGACATCGACATGCCGATGCAGCACGAAAAGATCGACGTCGGCGCAGAACTGCCCACCCAGTGGCGCGCGGCGGCAGAATGACGATCGGCCGAAAACCTTTGCTTATTGCCTTGGCGCTCGGGGCGCTGGGATTTTCCGCACTTGCGACAACCGATGGCGTACCTTTCGGCGGGGGCGAAACATCTGCCGTCGGCTGCTCCAGTTGCGACACACGCCACCAGAACCACATGCGCATTGTTGCCAAGCGCGAAGCGGGTACTCCTCCATGATCGCCCTGCCATCCGATTTCGCCGATGCGGCCAGCCTTGCCGCCGCCCTGCCGCATGTGCTTGCAGCACCCAGGACTGGTGGCCCGATCCGCTTGCTTTGCGCCCGACCCAAGCCCAACCAGCGGACTTTTCCCGAAAGCCTGACCCTGACCCGGGCCACTGGTGTCATTGATGACTACGAAGCGTCGCGCCCGTGGCTTGTCTTGCCCGACGGCAGCCCCGATCCGCGCAACCAGGTCAGCCTGATTTCCGCTCGCGTGCTGGATCTGGTCTGGCGCTCTCGCAATCCGCGTCTGCATCCGGGCGACAACATCGCTGTCGACCTTGACCTCAGCCATGCCAACCTGCCCACCGGAACTTTGTTGAAGGCCGGCACCGCCATCCTGCGCGTCAGCGACGAACCCAACGACGGCTGCGCCAAGTGGAAGGTCCGCTGCGGCAGGGACGCCCACACCTGGGTCCGCGCCAAGGCCACCGCCGATCAGCGGCTGCGCGGCCTTTACTGCTCGGTCGAACAGGACGGGGTCGTGACGCTGGTCGACAGGATTTCCCCATTTGATCCGCCACCATAGGACCGTGCGAAGCTAAGCGCACGGCGCCAGAGCGCCGTTCTGAAGATGTGGCATACATATTGCCAGCGATCGCCTTGCGGCTTCTATCAGCAGTCCGGCCCGCTCGAGTGGTTGCCGGAGGAGAACACGGCCATTTCCTTTCAGGCTGCCGTATGCAAGTTCTTCGGTTCCCCGTAGAAAGCGGCTAACCAGGCCAGCTCGGTCGCGCCGTGGTCCAATCGAAAATGGTGGCGCGCAGCCGGACCTGGCATTTCCAAAAGGGTCGCTCGCAGAAGCGCGCACGTGACATGGCCAAAAATCTGTAAAACTGAAACCACGGGCCTCGTAAAACGTTGACCAGGTGTTGACCAGAATTGCAACGCAAAGAATCCGACTGTTTAAGTCAGGCTATAAGCGTTTGATATGTTTGATGTTTTTGGTTGCGGGGACAGGATTTGAACCTGTGACCTTCAGGTTATGAGCC
>JBBRCF010000060.1:0-21476 GCA_038205135.1 Rhodobacterales bacterium | reverse complement strand
GGCGTGGTGGATGTGATTGATGGCCGCCAGATGCGGATACTTCAGCAGCGCGACCTTGTCGAAGCCGGGCATGACTTCGCCCATGTCCTTGAACGCCGGTTTCAGTGCGCCCAGCGACTGCATGTCGGTCTGCGGGCGCATGTATTCATCGTGATCGAGGATCGACAGACCATTGCGATCGCGCACGGCAATCATGGAGCGGTCGAATCGGTGGTCATCCCAGGCGGCCTTGGCGCGTCTCTGGCTTTCCACCGCCAATGCGTCGGCCTCGTCGCGGCTGAACCCGTATTCGGTGGCGATGATGTCGGCGCTGATGCCCTGCGGCACGAAATAGGTCTCCATCGCGACGGAGGGATCGGCGGCGATGGCGGCGCCGTCGCTGCCCATCGGGACGCGGCTCATCATTTCGACCCCGCCTGCGATATAGGCCCCGCCCGCGCCACCGCGGATTTGGTTGGCGGCCAGATTCACGGCCTCCATGCCGCTGGCGCAGAACCGGTTGATCGCCAGACCCGGGATCGATTCGTCAAGGCTGGAGGCCAGCACCGCCGACCGCGCCAGACAGGCGCCCTGTTCCATCACTTGCGTGACATTGCCCCAGATCACGTCTTCGACCGCGTGACCTTGCAGGTTGTTGCGCTCTGCCAGCGCGTCCAGCACCAAGGCCGACAGCCGCACGGATGTGACTTCGTGCAGGCTGCCGTCACTGCGTCCCTTGCCGCGCGGGGTGCGGATGGCGTCATAGATATAGGCATCGGTCATGGTGATTTCTCCTTTACGCCGCTCGGTCTGACGGGTTGCCGGGCATCAGGTCATAGGGATCTTTCCAGCCGGGCTGGGCCGCGATCCGGTCAAGCCAACGGTCGACATGCGGCCACGCCGCACGATCAAACCCAAAGGGTTCGGGGTAAAACAGGTATCCGCAGCAGGCAATGTCGGCATTGGTTATGCCATCACCCACCAGCCATTCGCGCCCGTCCAGCGCGGCATTCAGCGTGGTGAACGCGGCCTTCAGGCGGCCCGCAGTGAACCCGATCACCTCTGCCGGGCGTTTGTCCGCAGGCAGGAAATTCATCAGAAACCGCTGCATGCCGGCCTGCGAGGACATCTTGTGATTGTCCCAGAACACCCAGCGCATCACTTCGCGCGCCGCATTCGCATCGTGCCCGCCCAGTTTGCCGGTTGTTTCGGTGACATACATCTGGATCACTCCCGATTGGGTCAGCACCAGATCGCCGTCTTCCAACAGCGGCACCTCGCCCATCACGTTCCGCGCGCGATAATCCGGGCTGCGCGTCGCGCCGCCAAAGAAATCGACGAACACCGGCTGCCAGTCCACCCCCGCCAGTTGCAACGCCAACGCAGCCTTGTAGGCGTTCCCGCTTTCACCAAAGCAATGCAGTTTCATCATGCCGACTGTCCTCCCTGTCGCGCCCGATTCCAGTCTAAGGCCAGGAATGCCTGACAAGGCAGACATAATAATTTCGGCGACAACAATACACGGTTTCGTCGCGTTACTTGACGTAACCTGACCGTTACGTCATGCGCGCCACCAGTGCGGCCGACGACACCCGCATCCTCCGGCAGGTTCAACAGGCGCGAGGGCCATGCGCCGCCGCATGGCCCCTTTGTTCTTGTCATCATCGTTCTTGTCATCATCGCCAGCTTTGCAGGTTTGTCGGGGCACCCGCTTGCGTTGCTACAGCAGCGTTAGCAACGTATCCGCCAAGGCGCGCCCGTTGGCCTGCATGCCGGCCGCATTGAAATGCGGGTCGCTCGCTGCGCCCGGTGTCAACACGTTGCCGGTGGGCGGTCGCACGGTAACGACGCCCGGCACCGCATTGGGTGACCCGCTGGTCTGGGCCAGACTTTCGATGGCTGCAATCATGCGCGCGCCGCGGTCTTCGCCTGCGATGGGTTCGTAATGCTGCCCGACCGTCGACCAGCACACCGGCAACGATGGCACGCCGGCATCCGCGCGCAGGTCGGCGATGAACTGCTGGGCAAGGGGCACCCAGACCGTATTGTAATCGGCCCCCGTGGTGTCGTTTGCCCCAAGCGAAACGATAGCCCCGACGATCTGATGCGCTGGTCCCAGCGCCCGCATCGCTGTCAGCATGGCCAGCATTTCGCCATACATCCGCGCTCCGGTCGTTGCGATCGACGACACCTTGCGCCAATCCTGGGTGCCGTTCAGACCCGACCCGGGATCGCCCAGCGACAACAGCAGCACCGGCCGCCCGCGCGCCGCCGACCATCCCGCCATCCGCGCGCCAAACGCCATCAAGGGCGACATCCGGAATGCGCCGGCCGAGCTTTGCACCGGCTCGTGACAGGGTTGCGGGATGTGGCGCACGCTCATTGTGTTGGCAAAGCTTGGACTGGACCGCAGACAAGGCACGTACCAGACCCGCCCGTCGAACGCGGTTTTAAGGTTGGTCTGGCTGACAAAATCCGACACCGCATTCGACATGTTGCTGTCGCCCAGACACAAGACCACATCGCAGGCCACCGTGGTCGGGTCCGTGGACCCCAGGTCATAGGCGCTCGCGGCCGTGACCCGTTGGGCAAAGGCATCCTGATCCGGCTTGACCTCCATGAAGGTATAGGCGCCGGTCACATCGGGTTTCGCCAGCCATTGAAACAGCGGACGGTTTTCGAGCGTGGTCTGATTGGCGGCCGGACTGACTCCCGCCCCCCCCAGCCGCAGCCGCAGATTGCCGACCGGCGTCCCGGCACCTAGGCTGACCTGCAGGAAATGCGGCCGACCCGACACGGCCGGTTGCGCCAGCGTCAGTCGCACCCCGTTGATATTCGCATCGCCCACGATCTGGTCCAGACCGGTGGGCGAAATGGTCCAGTTGCCGTTCAGGTCGACATGGGTGGTGTCGGCAAACACCGCCCGGGCCGGCGAAAACAGGTTCTCCGGCGCGGGCAGGCCGGTGACAGGCGGGTTGCCCGCCACCATCGTCGGGCTTTGGCTGGCGGCCATGCTGATGCTCATCCCGATCTGCATCAGAACAGACCCACGATACCCTGCGCATTCGTGCCGGTTGCCAGCACCCTTTGCACCCGAATCGGAAACGCGACGCCTGCGGCCACAAACAGCGTGGCGATGCTGCCGTCGACCGTTTGCACCCGCACGTTGCCCGACACGGCAACATTCAACGCGCGTGTCGACAACGGCAAATCGGCAGCGTCGGACGGAACGATCGGAAAAGCCGCTGAAGCCGGGCTTTCAAGGCCGGGCCGAAGCGACGCAAAGGGGTCTGGCATGACGACATCTCCTGATAAAATCCGGCAACCGACAGGTCCGGACGCAGGCCAGTAATTTTCCGCGCCGCCCTAAGACAGCCTTACCGCAGCGCGCGGTGCCACGGTGCGCCTGCGTGGTCGCACTGGATCCCACCAAAGGGGCTTCGCATCAATTCACGTTAATTCATCGTTAACGAATGGCCAGTCGGCACATTCAAGCTGATCCAATCATTAATGATCTCGCGGGATCAGGCAATGGCCAAGTAAAAGCGCAACCGCAATCGGTCATTCTGAAGGCAGTGCCATGACGAATCCATGGCGCATCAACACATCGTAAATCAAAAATTAAGAATTTTGCGATTTTCTGGACCGGTAATCTGGTGCGGGTCGGCCGTTCCTCGCCGCCCACCAATTGCCAGTTAGCGGACTGAAACATCTGAAAAAAACGTGGAGCACGGACATGAGCATGTTGGATGGCCAAGACCGGATCGCCGGCACTATTCAGAAAACAAATTCGCGCGACCTGTCCGGATCAATCAAGCGGGCCTTTGATCTGATTGTGGTGGCAATGCTCCTGCCAGTTATTGCCCCTGTCATTGCCGTTCTGTATCTGCTGTCGCGTCTGGACGGTGGACCGGGGTTCTTTGGCCATGCCAGAATCGGCAAGAATAACGCAAAATTCAAGTGCTGGAAAATCCGCTCGATGGTGCCCGATGCCGAAAAGATCCTGGTGGCACATCTGGCCAGCAACCCGGCCGCCGCACAGGAATGGCAGCGTGACTTCAAGCTGACCGACGATCCGCGCGTGACCCGGCTCGGACGGTTTATCCGCGCCACCAGTCTTGATGAGCTGCCACAGATCTGGAATGTGCTGCGCGGCGACATGAGCATCGTCGGCCCGCGGCCGGTAACCCACCAGGAAATCGAGAAATATCAGGGCTACGAGTGGTGCTATCTGTCGGTGAAGCCGGGGATCACCGGTCTGTGGCAAGTATCCGGCCGCAATGATGTCAGCTATGAAGAACGTGTCCGACTGGACCTCGAGTATTTCGATACGCAGACGCTGCTGATGGATATCAGCATTATTCTGCGCACGGCCTCGGCAGTCCTGAACCGCACCGGACGTTGAAAGTGAACGCCGGCGTACAGGGTAGATCGTTGTTTGCGTCGTTCCGTGCAGCCCGAAACCCTCGGTACCGGCATTTTACCGGGAATGCCTTAATCATTTGTTAACCATGGCAACGGCATACTCGTCCCAGATCGGTTCAGAATTACATAAAGCAAGGTTCCCTCTCAATGGTCGTGTCAATCAAAGAAATCAACCTTGGCAACATTCTCAACGGCAGCAATGTGCCGGATTATATCCATGGTTACGGTGGCAATGACAGCATCTCTGGCGCCGGTGGTAATGACGAACTGCGCGGCGGCACGGGCAACGACAAGATCAAGGGTGGCAAGGGCGCAGATATCCTTATCGGCGGCCCTGGCAACGACTTGCTGAGCGGCGGTGACGGCAATGATCGCCTGAACGGCGGCGCCGGCAACGATAAGCTGGCCGGTGGTAATGGTGATGATACTCTGTCTGGCGGCAGTGGCACGGATATCCTTTCCGGCGGCAAGGGCGCCGATACGTTCTTCTTCAATGCATCCGCCGGCGAGACCAAAATAACTGACTTTGAAATCGGCATCGACAAACTGAAACTCGATGGCGTTTCAGGAGTCAGTTTCATGGAAACGGCAAAAGGCGTGATCGTCGATCTTGATAATGGCGGGGAAATCGCTTTTGTTGGCTTGACCATGGCCGAAGTTACGGATCTTTTCGGGTTCGTCTGAGCACGATTCGGATGGGTCTAATGCTTCCCATGAATATTCTTGGCGAATGGAAACGATTTCTGTCACCGGGTCAAACCATGGTTTCCGTGACTGACAGAAACATTCCCTTGGGCAAAAGCAGGGCAGTTTCGAAACGGTCAAGATGTTGAAATCAAATGACGACGCGGAAATGATGAAGGTCGAAACAGCAAAGCACGCATATCGTCCGGAAATCGACGGGCTGCGTGCAGTTGCTGTCATTGCTGTCATCATCTATCATCTTGACATCACTTTTCTGGGAGTAAAACTGGCCGTTGGCGGGTTCCTCGGGGTGGATGTATTCTTCGTAATCTCCGGTTTCCTGATCACAGGTATCCTGGTGCATGAATTCAATGTGACCGGGTCCGTCAGCATCACCAGATTCTATATACGACGCGCGCGACGTATCCTGCCGCCTCTTGTCTTTATGATCGTCTGCTGCGTGCCAGTGGCCTTTGCAATTCTTCTGCCCAGCGAAATAAACCGGTTCGCCCTATCGATTTTGAGTGTCCTGGTTTTCCTCAGCAACTTTTTCTGGTTCTTCGAGTTGAGCGAGTATGGGGCTCAATCGGGTCTGCTGCAGCCATTCTTGCATACATGGAGCCTCGCCATTGAGGAACAGTTCTACCTGATTTTTCCGCCACTGCTGCTGCTGCTGTTACGAAAGGTCGGTCCGCAGACAACTGGCGTCGTTCTGGGTTTGGCGCTGTGTGCGGGGCTGGTTGCCGCGCAGGGACTGACAGCGGTCCATCCGGCTTTTTCATTCTACGCACCAACGAGCCGCGCCTGGGAATTATTGGCCGGGTCGGTTCTGGCGCTTGCTGCCATGCGTGCGCCAAACGCTTTTCGGTCTGATATGACCTGCAGGGTCATTCCCCCGCTTGCCATTGCAGTTCTTTGCATCTGCTTTTGTGTGTTCAATCTGGAAGTCCTTGCGCATCCGGGTTTTGCCACTGTTCCTGTGATACTGGCGACATGCAGCCTTATCTGGTTTGCGACCCCAACCGAGCCGATGACAAGTGCCTTGTCTTGTCCCGCCGCCGTGTGGATCGGGCGTCTTTCATTTTCACTTTACCTGTGGCACTTTCCGGTTTTCGCCTTTGGCCGGATTGTCGCCATTGATCAGCCTGGTGGCCTGGATATGCTGATTTGGCTCGCCGTCACGATGCTGGCAGCAACGTTGTCGTACTACCTGGTTGAAAGCCCGTTTCGACATCAGGTTCCAATTCATTATTTCGCGGGCGTCATGGCGTCGGGTACTGCGGTGCTGGGTCTTGGGTGCCTGTTGATTGTTTCGGGACGGATTGTCATTCCTGTGGCCAGCGAAAACCTTTCGGAACTTTATGGCGCGGCCAATATGGATAATGAGGCGTTGGGGCTGGCGACCTGGCAACCGTTGGCCGCGTTGTCGCCAAAGGAGGATATCGGTCCATGGAATGCCGTGCGACCGTCGATGCATGAAAAAGCCAACCTCTGGTTCACCCAGGATCATGACCACAAGGTTCTGATCATCGGTGATTCGCACGCGAAGGATGTTTACAACGCTCTGATATTGAACAATGATCGATTTGCCGGGACCGGTTTTGCGCGTTTCAACCTGCATCGCAAGACTCTGGCACAGGATCTGATTGATCTGCATGCCGCACCGAATTTCAAGGTTGCCGATACGATCATCATTGCTCCACGCTATTACCGTGAATATCGGCAAACACTTGAGACAATCCTGGCTGCAGTGACAGATCAACGGAAACATATCATCGTGCTGGGGGCCACTGCCGAATTTGACGCCGGCGGGGAACTGCCGCTTTTCGATTGGTATCTGCGCATGGCAAACGCACGCGATGCGTTGGATAACCTGAACATGCAAGCGATCAATTTCGAAACACCCGGGGCCGTAAGGCTGGAAGACGATATCCGCCATATCGCGACAACGGCCGGCGCATCGTTTTTGTCGCGACGGGCTCTGGTATGTCCGGAACAGGCCTGTACGATCGTCACAGCGGATGGGCAGAAAACGATGTATGATGACACCCATTGGACTTTGACGGGTGCGGCGTTGTTTGGCCATCGGGCCGCGGAGGCAGGTTGGTTGGCAAACTGATCGTGAAAGATTGATGTGATCCGGCGAATGCCCGAGGCAATGAAATGATTGATTTGAAGGGCGGTGATTTGACATGGCACGCCACGCACCTTTTCGGGAACGGGTTGTTCGCCGGCTGATCATTGCGGCGGGACGGGCGCGCAGGACCCTACCGGGGGCAGCACCGGCCCATCGCAGCGTATTTTTGCACATGCCGAAATGCGGTGGAACATCCTTGTCCGAGGCGATGTACGCAACAGTTCCATTCAATCAGCGTATTGGCGTGATCGATGCTGTTTCGACCCGGCGCGCCGCGTCGATGCGGAATTTCGGCAAGGACGATGCATTTCTATGCCACGAAGACCTGGATACTGGAGCCATGGTGTTCGATCTGCGCGAAACTTTGCTTTTGCAGCACATGGCATGGGATACCATGTTGATCCACGGGCATGTGTTCTGGTCGGCGCAGGCCGAGAAACACTTTGGTGCGACCTATAAATACGTCACCTTGTTGCGTGATCCGGTGGCGCGGACCATTTCGAATTTTCGAATGACGCAGCGGGCGGGTGTCACCACCAGTGACATCGAGGCCTATCTGTCCGGCGATGTCGCCCGGCGCCATTCCCAGGTCTATCTGCGGTATCTGACCGGGCAGAACGACATTGCAGAGGCCGATCTGGTCGACGCGGTCGGGTTGGCCAAAGACCGTCTGAAACGATTTGCCCTGGTCGGATTTCTGGATCACACGGATGAATTCCTGCGGCAATACCGATCGATTTTCGGTGTCCGATTGCGGATGCCGCAACTGAACGGGGCGCCTGATCGAACACCGGACTATCCGGATGACCAGATGCGGCAAATACGAGCGCTGTGTGCGCCCGATATCGCATTGTACGAATTTGCCAAAACCCTGCGCTGATCAAAGGCTGTTGACCATGTATCCTGCCGCCACAGTCGCAACGCCGGACCTAACCGCGCGCCGCGTGACCGGGCATGGCATCGGGGCGGTTTTGGATGCAGCGTTGTTGTTCCTGACCCTGATGGTCAGTTCCGACATGCTGGTCAGGTTGGGGCCGGGGCAGGCCGTGGCGTGGCTTGGTTGCTATGGTCTTGTTTTGCTGCGGATTATAGTGACCTGGCCGCAGCATGGGGCGCTGTTGGTGCGCAACACAATCATTTTGGCCTTTCCATTCGCCTGTCTGATCTCTTTGGCATGGTCAAAAGCGCCGATGGTCACGGCGGTCTCGGGCGTGCAATTGACCATGACCGTTGTCATCGCCAGTTATCTGGGCGCACGCTATTCTCTGGCCGCCCTGATACGCGCTGTCTGTCTGGTGCTGACGCTGGCCGTCATCCTGTCACTATTGCACTGGGCGACCGGGGTGTTCTCTTGGCAGATCTACAGCCGCAGCGGTGGTCTGGTGGGTGTGTTTTCACAGAAGAACATGCTGGGACAGCGCGCGCTGTTTGCCATTGTGGTCATCGTGGCAATCTGGTTGATGCCGCAGCGGGCCGCGTCCAGCCGCATCAAACTGATCGCGACCGTCGCGATGCCGCTGACCTTGCTGGCGCTGGCGCTTTCGCAATCGATGACGTCGGTGTTGCTGGCCCTGCCATTGGTTGCCCTATTGGCGCTGATCTGTTTTCGGCGGGTTCCGCCATCGGTTGCGGCGGGTCTTGCGCTGGTATCCGCGATGATCGTGGCGCTGGGGCCTGTCGTGCTGGCGGTCGCGGGGGTGGACGCGATGGGAACGGTTCTGGCGGCCGCCGGCAAGGACGCGACCCTGACCGGGCGCACCGAACTGTGGCAGGTCGCTAGCCGGGTCTGGTCCGATAACCCGCTGCTGGGTGTCGGATACGGCGCGTTCTGGGCCGCGCCGGAATTTGCCAATGCGCGACTGATCACGCAGCACGCCGGCGCGTTGACCAGCGTGTCGTTTCACAACTTCATCCTTGAAATTCTGGTGGGAACCGGGTTGCCGGGGCTGGCCGCGATGCTGGCGCTGTTATGGGCCACGACGTACCGCCTGCTGCTGGTGGTGGCGCAAACCGGGTCGGTTGCCGCAAGTTGTGGTCTGGTGCTGGTGATTGCCATCATTGCAACATCGTTTCTGGGGCCGTCGCTGTACCGTGCGCATGAATTCATGATTACGCTGCTGGTCATGTTCGCCGTCAGCGCGCAAGAAGACCGGTTGCGACGGTCATGGTGACATCCTGCGGGCTGATCAGGACGCCGGGCCTGGCTGACAGGCCGCAACAACAGGGTCAGAAACCACTACCTGAGACAGGAAAAATCATGAAAATCAACGTGTTCTGTTTCGGTCTGTTGCTGCTGGCAGCCACGCCGCTCTTCGCCGAACCCTATCGCTTGATTGCCGGTGACCATGTTGTGCTGCATTACAATCTGATCGCGGCGGAAAAGACCGCGATGGTCGATTTGGATGGCAACATCCGGCTGGCCGAGCTGGGCAGCGTGATCGCCAGTGGCAAATCGCTGGATGATCTACAGGCCGCCATCGCGCAGGCCATGCTGGCCAACGGGTTTGCCGGAACGCCGTCGGTGACGGTCGAAATTGTGGAATATGCCCCGATCATCGTGTCGGGCTACGTGGCGCGCAGCGGCGTTTTTGCCTACACCCCCGGCATGACGGCCGGGGCGGCGCTAGCGATGACGGGCAACACGGCGATCCCGGCCAGATCTTTTGCTACGACCGAAATCGCCGCCCTGACCGTGCAACGGCGGATCGACAGTCTGGGGGCTCAGATCGCATCTGCCGCAGCCCAGATTGCCCGACTGCAAGCCGGCCTTGCCGGACCCGATGCGCCAATCATCGTCGCTGATGACCTGAAAAACGCCGTCCCCGAACCGGAATTGGCGCGGCTGGACCTGCTGTTGGTGGCTGAAGACTGGTTGTTGGTCACGCAACGCACCGCCGCGCGCGATCTGGTGCGGTCATGGGACCGGGAAATTGCGGACAATCTGACCCAGATAGAACTGCTGGACGCGCGCATCGTCATCAAGGCTGAAACGGTTGCCCAACTGACCCGCGACGTGGATGCGGCACGCAATCTGCAATCCAGGGGTTTGACCACCAACGCCCAGACGACCGCAACCTTTCAACGCCTGGCCGACGAACGCGAAGAATTGCTGGCCCTTGAAACCACCAAACTGACCGTGCAGCGCGCCCGCGCGGTCGCAGAACGCAGCCGCCAGCAATACGCGGCAGAAACGACCACCGCGCGGCTGCAAGACTTGACGCAGGCGCAGGCGCGGCTGAACCTGTTGCAGGGGGATCGCGGTCTGGCCTTGCAGGAAATGACGCTGATGCTGGCCGAAACCGGAACGACGCACAGCATCGCGGACGCGCCGACCCTGCGCATGACGTTGCAGGGCCCACGCGCCGACCGGATGGGCGGAGCCGGCGTCGTGGCGGCGACGGCGCTGTTGCCCGGCGATGTTCTGGTGGTCGATGTGGTCCCCTGAGCAAACCGCAGGGCGGATGGCGCAGTCAGACTTTCCACTGTGGAAATGGCATCGCCGTCATCTGGCGGAAACGCGCGGCATCCGGTGCAAGGTCTTCGCGCATCCGCGCCAACAGCGCCTCGGGAAACCGCGGCGCGGCGCGGGGATTGCCCTGCGCCAGCAACGCCCGGATCCGGTCGCGCGCCCCACGACTGACCAGATCGGCCAACGCACGTCCGGTGCGCGATTGCGCCAACCGCAGGATCGGGGCGGGTACGCGGGATAATTCCGCGCTGTCGTTGCGGGCCGTCGTACTCAAAATCGTCTGCGGCGCCACGCCGACATGGGCTGTGATCTGGTCCATGGCGACCTGCGGCTGATGCACAAGCGTGTCGAAATCCACCACCAGAATGGCGTCTTTGGGGAAATGGGTCAGATAGGCGTCCAGTTGCCGGGCATAATGGCTGGCGTCCATGATATGGGCGTAATCGCGACTGTCCGCGAAACCCGCCAGATCCGGTGCAAGTTTGCCCAAGATGAAACCGTGCCGGAATTGCGCTTCGGCCCGCTCTACCGGATCACGGACGACATAGATCAGCCGGGCGGCCGGGCAAAGCTGCCCCATCCGCGCGGCAACGCCGCCAAAGTCACGGCATTTGGTGTAATTCGGGCTGGCCTCGCCGCGTTTCAGATCGGGATTGCGCGAAAACTGGCTGGAATACCACGCCAGACCGCGGGTCCAGTTCTTTTCGGCAACAAAGAAATCGGTTTCCTTGTCTTTTGACATGCTGATGCCGGGATGATCGGCCAGATGGCGGTACAACGTGGTCGTGCCCGATTTCATGGCTCCGATGATGATGAAATCAGGCAACAAGCCGGGGTCAGAGCGCATGACGGGACCTTTTTGCAAGAGGATTTCAGGCGGCATGGCCGGTACGACGGCGACCGGCCAACGCCCGGATCAGGGGTTTTTCGATGAACACATGCACGGCGGCGCCAATCCCGGTCACCGCAAGGGTGATCACAATCAGCATGATCAGCGGTGACAGAAATTCCGGCGCCCCGATGTATTGCAGCCCGACCGCCAGAATTTTCATCGCCGGCAGATGGACCAGATACACCGCATAAGACGCGTCGCCCAGAAAACTCAACCACGCCGGGGCCGGCAGATTGCCCTGTGCCAGCCCGATGATGATCGTCGCGGCGGCGATCCCGTATCCGAGGGTCAGCAGCGCCTGCATCAGCGCCAGATCGAAAACCGTTTCGCTCAGGCCCAAACCCAGAAACGCCGCCGTCCCGCCCCAGAAGGCGGCCCTCGCCGCCGCCGGCGAGAAATGGCGGTGCGCCAACGCCGCAACAAGACCAAGCAGGAACAGAATGTTGTGCGGTTTCAGCAGGAAATCCAACGGATAACCGGTCGTTCCATGTGCCGGCAACGCCAGCACACAGGCCGCCATCCAGACCAGAAAAATTGCCCCGCCGACGGTCTGGTTCAGCAGGATCAGCGCGAAAACCAGATAAAACGCCATTTCATGCTGCAACGTCCAGGCCACCTGCATCATCGGGCCGTCCGGCATCGGCCACAGCGCCAGCGACGCCAACAGCGCCACAGGGTCGCGCATGTGGTCGGGGCTGGTATCCGGGACCAGCAGGTACAGCACGATCAGGGCGCACATTACCACCCAATAGATCGGATAGATCCGCAGGATGCGTTTGCGAATAAAAATCAATGCCTTGGCCGGTTTGCCAAAATCCTGTCGATGCACCAGCAGCATAATGAACCCGGACAGCACGAAAAAGAATTCGACACCCGCATAGCCGAAATTGAACACCTGGCCCGCCGAAACCCCGTCATACAGCGTGGCGGGCAACAGGTACGCATTCGCGTGAAACACCACCACCATGATCGCGGCGACGGCCCGGCCGGATTGCAACCCGGTCAGTTTTACCGAGGCCTGTGCCACCGCGGGTCCAGTCAGCCGGGGGTACGCCTGCGTCATGTCCGGTCTCCGTACAGGATGGGTTGGCGCAGGTTCAGACAGCCCGCACAAACACCGGCATGCATCGCCCCGCGCATCAGCCAGAAGGCGCGCCGTTCAGGCCCTGCCGCCGCAATGGCGGCGCGCACCAGACAATAGGCGGATTTCGCGGCCGCCAGCAGCAACAGCGCGCCGCGCTGGGGCAGGGTTGTCGCCGACGCGGCATAGCTCTGGCCGATCCGGTACCTTCGGTGCAGCAACCACGACAGGTGCTGACGGTCCGGTGGCACATCTTCGCGCACGATGGACGCATCGGCGATGGCGTAGCGCGCTCCCATCCGCCGCAGCCGAAAGAAAAACTCGGTGTCTTCGCCGCCGGCCCGCCCGCGCCCGAGGTCAAACCGTTCGGTCCGCCATGGGGCATTTCCCCAACGCAGCAGCGCGTTGCAGGTGTGCCCGGTCTGCACGACACCGCCACGCGGGGTCACGCATTGCGAATGGAAATCACCCCGCACGATCCAAGCGGGTGCGCCGGATCCATACGTGGCGCGGCTTTGGCCAAATACGGCATCCGTCCCGGTTTCGCGTTGTCGCGCCACCAGCGCCAGCAGCCAGTCCGGATCGGCGATTTCATCATCGTCCAGAAACGCGATCCAGTCGCCATCCGCCAAAGCCAGCGCGGCATTGCGCGCGATGGAAATATTGGCGCCGCTGGCATGCGCGTAACTCACCGGATGCGGCATTGTTGCCGCAGCGGCCAGCACGCGGTCCCGCGCCGTGGGGGTGTCGTCATTGTCGATGACGATGATGCGCAGGTCCGCACCCGGAGGTACACGGGCCCGGGCCACCGATGCCAGCGTTTCGCTGATGAAACTGCGCCGAAAGGTACAGATGCACAGATCGATCTTCATGACGCGCGCCGGTCTGCAGGCCGGCTGTTCAGTGCCAGATACGTCAGAAACCCCGCACCCCATGCCTGATGCATGACCAGCAGAGCCGGGGCCGCGCACAGCCCACACAGGCTGGCGTGCCGGATCGCCAGATGCAGGGCCGTGCCTGACAGCAGCGCCAGATATAATCCGGGCAACCATAGCAGGCCAGGCCACCACGGTGACATCGCCAGGGCGACCAGATTGACCGCTACGCTGATCGGCGGGATCATCTGGCGCAGTCGCGGCATCAAGCGGTGCGTTGTCAGCGTCTGGCCGCGTCCCTGACCATAGCGCCAATACTGCAACGCCAGTTTGCGCAGCGTCGGCCGCATGACATAACCCAGCCGGATCTCGGCATCCAACCAGATTTTCCCCCCAGCAAGGGTTATGCGATGATCCAGTTCGGCGTCTTCGTTGGCGCGGAAATCTGTGTTGTACCCCCCGACCTGTCGCCAGACATCCAGCCGAAATCCCGCATGGTGGCCATGATCGACATAGCCCGACCGGGTGCCACCCCGGTGACCCGACCCGCCAGAGCCCAGACGTGTCGCCATCGCCCAAGCCGCGCCGCGTTGAAAACAGCTGGACCCGACCGAATCCATCGCCGTGGCCAGCGCGGCAACATCATGCGCCAAAAGGCTGTCCGCCACCGCCAGCACATAGCCTGACGGATAATGCGCATGCGCATCGACACGGACCAGGATCTGATGCCGGGATGTGGCGCAATCGCTGACCACGCGGTTCACCGCGGCCGCCTGCAAGCGTTCGGGGTTATGGATCAGCCGGATATTGCCATGGCGAGCGGCGATCTGCTGCACGATGGAACAGGTGGCGTCCGTGCTGCCGCCATCCGCCACCACGATCTGCACCCCAGCCATGCGCGGCGCATCGGTCATCAGGGCGGACAGCGTGGCGGCGATATGCGCCGCTTCGTTCAGGGTCGGGATCGCAACCAGAATGGTGGCCGGATCGGCCCGGACCGCGGTCGCTGACCGTTCTTCCTGGCAAGGTTCGGCAAATGTTACAGCATGCGACGCTTGATTGTAGCGACGGTTCATCATCCTGTGCGCCCCTTGATCCTGACGGTGGGTGGTGTCGCGCCCGTTGCGGATGCGGCGGTCAGGACACGGTCGATCACGCCCTGAATATCTGCCCCCGACTGCACGAAATCGGCCGCAGGACGGTCCAGCAGCGATTGTCCGCAGTCGGCGATCTGCTGCGGGCTCAGGCTGGCGATCAACGCACACAACAGCGCGGGCTCGGCACGGTCGATGACCCATCCCAGCCCGTCACCCGCAACCCGGCGCCCGGTTTCGGTGCCGTCAACCGCAAGGCTGGGGCAGCCCGCCCAACTGGCTTCGTAGATGCGGTTGGGCAGCAGCCAATCGGAATTCGTTCCGGCCTGCCAAAGGTCCTGCGCCCAGACCAGATCGACGTCCCGATAGATCCGCGGCAGGTCCTGCGGATAATCATAGGCACCGTGCACGATGATGTTCGGGCGCGCCGCAACGGTGGCGGCAAAACCGGGCAGGGCGTGGTGATGCACGACGCCGTGCACCTCGATCCGGACCCTGTCGCCCAGCCGGTCGGCTATCGCCGCCAGCAACGCGAGACTGGGCGCGCAGCGGATCGTGCCGATCCAGCCGATCCGCACCGGGCCGCCGCTGTTCTGCACCTGCCGTGTCATCGGGCGCGGTGGCAGGGCGGTTCCGGCCGCAAGCTTGTTTTCCCACAGCGCAGAGGGGCCGCGATATCCCTGAACCGGATCGAAATACTGCCGCAAGAAACCTGGGGACGACACCACCAGCATCTGGCTGCGATCCAGCAGGGCCCGTTCAACGGTACGCAACGCGCGGTTTCGGGCACCATGCCCGCACAGCGCCCCGTGGATATCCAGACATTCATAAACGATCGGCACCCGACCGGCCCCGGCCATGGCGCGGGCCGCATGCGCGATCGCCAGCATGTCCAGATTGCGCGCGATGATGATGTCGGCCTGTTGCAGGCGGGCCCGGTGCCCCGCCATTTTCAGGATCGACGCCGCAACAACGGCGGCCCGGCGCGGCAGGTTTTCGTTTTCGGTGCTGAACAGATGGGTATTCGCCCATTCAGGATGAAAATCCGCATTCATGTTCTGCCGCCGCATCGTAAAACTGTGCACATCATGCCCCAGCGCCCGCAGGGCACGAATGCGGCGGATCTGCGAAATCTCGGCGATGTCGAAGCCGAATACGGCAATGCGCGCGGTCGGATGTGGCGGCCTCAGTTCAGCGATGGACAACATGTGACCCCCGAAATCTGGTCAGGAAATTCTGCGTCAACCACCGCTGCAGCGGCTTTTCGACGAAATCGAACAGCAACTGTCCCAGAGCCGATGCCAGAACCAACGCCATGACGACGAACAGGATCGCCGTCATCGGGCCATGGACAGCGGGAAACCAATTCCAGATCGCGGTCAGCGGGATCAGAATGAACAGATGGAACAGGTAGATCGCAAAACTGGCGTCCCCAAGGCGCACAAGAATTGCCCGCGGCGGGATGTGCCGGCCCAACCCCGCAGCCCCTGCAACGATCAGCGCAGCCGGTCCGCCAAATCCGACCGCGCGCGCCCACGGGTCCCCGGGATCGGTCCCGGGACCAAATGCCGCCAGCAATGCGAACCCGGCCAATACCAGCAGGCTGTTGCGGATCACGCCCCCGGGATGCCGCAGAAACAGCGCGCCAATCCCGCAACCAGCCAGAAACTCGATCAACAGCGGGCTGGTCAGAGTGATTGCCACGGCTGTTGTCGGTATCAGGAGGATCCCCAGAGCCACCAACCCGGTCAGACTTATGGCCAGCGCCATGAAACGGTACTGCGCACTGACCCACAACATGCTCGCAAAGATCAGATAGAACAGAACCTCAAAGCTCAATGTCCACCCCGGGACCAGAACCGGCCATATTTCGCCCGGATATGACGGGCTGAAATGCGGCACCAGCAACAGCGACAACACCACATGATCCGGCGTCAGGATAATCCAGCGAAAGTCTGCAATGATCGCTACTGCGATCCAGGCCAGCGTGGCAAGCCAATAGAGCGGCAATACCCGAATGGCCCGTCGCAGCAGGAATTCAATGGGTCCATACGACGATGTCCGGCCAATCGTCCACATGATGAAGCCACTGATCACAAAGAACAGATCGACCCCAGCATGCCCCAACGCCAACACTGCGGACACATTCACCGGCAGCGCATCAATGACCCGGTTGCCGGCATGCAGCGCCACAACGGCAAGCGCCGCCAATGCACGCAGGTATTGTAACGAATACAGCCTTTCCATGGTCTTTTCAGCCGCCTTTCCTTTGTGCAGCGATCCAGTCACGAATAATACGCCGTCACCTCGTCCGGATTGTACGATCGATAGTCCTGCAATTTGGCCTGTGTCAGGACGACGCCCAGAAACCTTTCGTCGCTCAGACCGCTTTTGCGCAAGGCTGACACGATCTGCTGTTTCGGCGTATGACCCCACTTTATGATCAACAGCAGGCGATCGCACATGCGCGACAGCAACAACGTATCGGCGGCACCTTGCAGTGGTGGCAGGTCAACCACGATGAAATCGAAATGCAGGCGCAATTGCTGCAGCGCCGCCTTCAGCCGCGCAGAATCCCGGGTGGCCGTGGGGATCGGGTTCTGCAGATCCAGATTGCCGATGATTGCCAGTCCGGGAAATTCAGGGACTTCTTCCAGACGGCCGATGGTGTCTTCCGGGGCCTGCAACAGATCTGTCAGGGAATTCGCCTTTGGCAAGACCGTCGCGATCTGCCGCGACAATTCCCGCGATATCAGATCCAGATCAACCAGCGCGACCCGTTCATTCTGCTTTGCCAGATAGGTGGCGAAATTGAACGCGGTGGTTGTCTTGCCCTCGCCGCGCAAGGATGACACCATACCGACGACCTGACCCTGGCCCGCCAGCCCGGCCTTTTGCATTTTCAGACTGACATGGATGGATCGCGCGGTTTCCGCGCTGACGGAGATCGGCGAAACGGCCGCAAAATCATATCGCTGCGCCACGCGCCCCAGTTTGCGCCAGCGATCGCTGCGTCCGAACAGGCCCGGGGTGGCCGGGTCGCTGCGGTCGGTGCGAAACATCGGGACAAGTCCGATGAACGGCACGCGCAGATTGGCCGCGATTTCCGTTTGCGACCGAAAGCTGTTGTCCAGGGTTTCGATCAGGAAAATCGCCGTCAGGGCCAGCATGATGCCGGCGAATGCAGCCAGAATGACGATCTGGGTCGATTTTGGCGCGGATTTGGTATCAGGGGCCACGGCCCAGGCAATGACCCGCCCGGATGTAGCATCGAAGGTCAATAATTGCGAGGTGCTGTTGTATTGTTCCAGAAGCTGTTCGTATAATACACGCTTGGCATTGGCCTCGCGTTCCAGACTGCGCAGCTGAACCGTCTTGCTGGTCTCCTTGCCGTATTGATCTTGCAATTCCGCGATCACGGTGTCGGTTGCGGCAATCTGCTGGCGCAGGTGCAGGCTGCGGGCGCCAAGCCGGTCTGCGATCTGACCGAATTCATTCAATATCAGGTCGCGGGCCTGAATCATTCTGGCGCGCTGGTCTTTGACCTGCGGCGCGGTTTCATCCCACATCAGCAACAATTCGCGCTCTTGCTGCCGCAATTCAGTATACCGGGTCTGAAAATCGTTCAATGCATTCGTGCGTTCTTCTGGTGCGATCTGAATCGTGTCGATTTCGCCTGCGACGATCTGACTGGTCAGTTGCCGCACCTGAACATCCATCGACACCAACAATGTCCGCAGTCGCACCTGTTCGGCGATTGCGGCGTTAAGCGCGATTTCGGTGGGCAACAGCGCCCCTTCGGGCACCAGCAGCTGATTGGTCTGCCGATAAGTGGCGACGGCGGTTTCGGCGGCTTCGACGCTGAGGCCCAATTCGTTGATGCGGGCGGACAGCCATTGGCGGGTCTGTTCGGCCCGTGTGATCTGCTGTTCGCTGGACAGGCGCAGGTATTCCTGCATCAGCGTATTCACCGCCAAAGCCGAAAACGCGACACTTGGCGCCGTGTAGGAAATATCCAGCACGAAACTGTCACCCGCGCGTTCTACCTTCAGACCCCGCACAAAGGATCGTCGGACAGCCTCTTTGTGCCGTTCATCCAGCACCGCGGCGGACAGATTGGCGTTTTCCTCACCGGTTGGGGCCAGTCCGATCCAATTGGTGAATGCCTTGCGCCGGGAAACGGTAACAGGACCCGTTTCACCCAGTTTCAGCGCACGCACGGCGCGGGCGGTGACCTCGCGCGACACCAGAACCCGCAATTCGCTGTCAACGGTCAACGCGTCCGACATCAACAGGCCGGGCATCATGTCGGCCCGGTTGTCGGGGCTGCTGCCAACACGCGGATCGATCAAGATCGATCCGTTGGCGGTGTAGACCGGGGTGGCGGTGACGACATAGGTGACCGCGAGGGCGATGCACAGGACCAGACACCCTGCCAGCCACGGCCAGCGACGCCGCAGTTTCTGCCCGATGCCGCGCAGCACCTCGCCAAGGTTGATCGACGGCAGAAAAACATCGCGGTCCGTCGTATCCAGATGCAGGCGGGCAGGGCGGTCCAAACTCATGTCCCGATCCTCGCAGGCAACAGATTGCCAGGCATCGGCATGACCGGCACGAAGGCGACGGGGCGGGCCAAGCCGGCGGTCATGTCATCTGCGGCGGGGCCCGCCAAAGACAGAGGATGGACGTATCGATCCCGGTGGTTTTCCGGCACACCCACCATAACAGGATCTGTTGCCCGCAATAGCTGATCGCGGCCCCTGCCGCCACACCGGGCGCGCCGGCCATCCAGCCACCCAAAGCCACGGCGGCAACCAGAATGGCCGAACTGCCCCCGGCGCTCCAAAAAACGGCGCTCTGGCGGCCCACGACATTCAGCGCGATCTGCGCGGCGCCAAAAAGCGCATCCGCGGCGGGGATCAGCATCAGGATCACCATCGGGGCAAATGCCGCGGCATAATCCGGGCCAAACAGGGTCAACCCATAGGTGCCAAACCCGGTGACGCCGACCGTACCGGCGATCAGCACCAGCAGTTTCAACCGGGCAGCGCTTTGCAGGGTGCGCTGCACCAGAACGGAGGTGCGAGATTGCAACGCATGGGACAATTGCGCGCTCAGCGCAATATCAACGGCTTTGACGCTGAAATACACGAGGCTCATAATCGAAAAACCCAGCCCGACATAGCCGATGTCTGCCAACCCCACCGTCAAACCGGCGCTGGCAACTACCACGTGTTTCAGGTTGTCCCGCATCAGCAGCAAAGGCGCCATCGCGCCCCCGGTGGTCAGCCATTGCGCCGCGTCGCGGTAATCCGGCCGGGCCCGCCGCGCAAAGGCAAAGGTGTGGCGCAACAGATAGGCCTGCAACAGCGCCGTGACCGTAAAAGCCGCCAGCATCAGCAGCATGGCCATCACCGCATCCGGACGGACCTCCACGGCCCAGACCGCAAAAAACAGCGCACAAATGACCGCAGGCCGGACAAAGGTTATGGGCAGGCCGCCGCGCAACACCTCGCCCAACGCCGTTGCATGCCGACCATAGACCCGGGTCAACGCGACCACCGGCGCCGCCAGCAGCGCCAGCGCCAGCATCTGCACCTGCGGCTCGTCGGCGTTGACCCAGCCATTGGCCCAGACCAGCAGACCCGCCAACGCCACGGCAATGGTCAGGATCAGCACCGTGTACAGGTTGAACCGCAAAAATCCGGCCACGTGACCTGGGGCTGCACCCTGTTGATAGCGCACCACATATTTGATCGATCCGGATTCGACGTTCAGCGCCAGGCCGATCGACAACAGCATCGTCCAGGCGAAACCGGCCATCACCAGACCGAAATCCGCGGGTTCGGTGATGCGCGCCAACAATAGGGTGTAAAACAGCGTCAGCAGGTTGCCGCCCGCACGGCCCCCCACCAGCGATGCAACCTTTTGCACCAGCCGACGTTCTGTCGGGCCATGCCCGGCCGCATCACCCAAGGGTGGTCCGCCCCGCAATGGGCCGATGCGTGCACGCCGCCAGACCTGTTGGTACGACATTCCAGAAATTGCCCCGTATGCAGAGGTCCGCAACCGTTTGGTGACTGCGGGCCGTCGGTCCTGCCCTGTCGTTGGTGGAGGCCATCGTCATGACCCTGCGAAAGTTGTGACTTGGAAAATTGCTCTTTCGCCCATATCATCACAACGCAGCGTTGTGGCAAGTATTTTCTAGGTTGTAGGTTGGCCAGGCGAACAGATAGGAAAAGTCATGCACAGGATTTGCGCGTCCGCCGCTGTCGGCCTGCTGGGTTGCGCTCTGGCACCTGTTCTGGCACCTGCGCCGGCGCTGGCGCAACCCGACCTGACAAAGACGCTGCCGATTTTCACGGATGACTTTCGCGCCGGGGTCAACCGGTTCGACGGTCAGTCCGGGCTGTGGTCCACCTTGCCGCGGCGCGGTCAGTTGATGACCAACGCGGCCGAAGCGGTGTTTCTGGATCAGGGCGTTCTGGGCGATGCGGTGGACGCCATCCTGCCGCCCGTGCACGCGATCACCGATCAGGGTCTGGCGCTGCGGACCGTTCTGCTGCCTGACGCCGCGAAACCGGACTTGGCCCGCTACATGCAGGCGACCGGTCAGGGCGGTCAGGCCGCGCAGATCCGCTATGCGGCCGGGCAGATCACCACATCGCACACCTGGTCCCAAACCTATGGCTATTTCGAGATCGAGGCCCGGATCCCGCGCGGGCAGGGACGATGGCCCGCGTTCTGGCTGACATCGGCCGGGCCCGGCTGGCCACCCGAGATCGACATCCTCGAGGCCTATGGCGCAGGTCTGGACCAGCCCACGAAAAAGGACAATCA
>JBBRCF010000059.1:0-21723 GCA_038205135.1 Rhodobacterales bacterium | reverse complement strand
CCTGATTGTGAATCGTCACCGCCAACCGCATCACGCCGGTGGTGCGACCCCGGTCCAGCGCGGTAATGGTAAAGGTCACATGCAGCGTGTCGCCGCAATAGACCGGTTTCAGAAATCGGCTGGATTGTTCCAGAAACCCGATCAGGGCGGGCCCCATTTCATGCGCCAACGGACAGGCGCCGATCGCAGCCTGCATCCAGGTCAACAGACCATGGGCATACAGATCGCGGTGCCCCAGACGTTGCAGGTAATGCCGGTCGTAGTGAATGGGATGATTATCCCCGGACGCCATGCGAAACGCGTCGAAATGCCCCTCGGTCAGGGTGCGCGACGGCGCGCGGAATTGCTCGCCCAGATGAAAATCCGCGAAGGCCCGGGTGGGCAGCATCTGATGGGTAGCGGGATCAAAGGTCATGCGGTCCTCAGACTGTCAGGGTCCGGCCTTGCGCAGTTCGGGCGCATTGGCTAAATCGCGGGGGCGGGTGATTAGCTCAGTTGGTAGAGCGCTTCGTTTACACCGAAGATGTCGGGGGTTCGAGTCCCTCATCACCCACCATCACGATGTTAAAATCACTTCATCGTTGCGTGTATCTGCTTAGTGTATTTGTTCATGCTTCCCAATATGTTGGCTCTGGCTCTTAAAGTCAGGCAAAAGCAAGACGGAGTCCGCCTGGGATCGCTCGGCTGTTGCGCGTCCTGCGTCGTGAAGCACCATGGGTTCTGACAGATGGCCCAGCATCAATTTTATACGCGCATGCACCGTAAATCGTCCGGCTTTGATCTGATCCCCGCGAACTGGACCGTTTGAGGCGGGAGTTTTCCGCGATGTGATCCCGGCTGGGACCGGATCGCCTTCGGATCAGCAACTTAGGGCCAGTATTCGGCCTTGAGTCTGCGCTTGTATAACTTGCCCGTCGCAGAGCGTGGCATGGTCGCGCGGAAGTCGATGCTGCGGGGACATTTGATCGAGGAGAGGCGCGCGCGGCAAGTGGCGATCAATTCGTCGGCCAAAGCGGTGCTGGCTGTCTTGCCGGGCAGAAGTTGCACCACGGCTTTCACCTCCTCGCCGAAATCCTCGTTCGGGACGCCGAACACGGCGGCGTCCAGCACGACGGGGTGGCTCAGCAGGATGTCCTCGGTCTCTTGCGGGTAGATGTTCACCCCGCCCGAGATGATGACAAAGGATTTGCGGTCAGTGAGGTAAAGATAGCCCTCGTGATCGAGGCGACCGATGTCACCCAGCGTTGTCCAGCCTGCGGCATTGGTGCAGGCCGCGGTCTTGTCGGGGTCGTTGTGATAGAGAAACTGGTGGCCATTCTCGAAAAAGACCTCGCCTTCCTGACCAACGGGCAGTTCATGGCCGACTTCATCGCAGATATGGACCACCCCCAGTTTCGCGCGGCCGACCGAGCCGGGATGCGCCAGCCATTCGGGCGTGTCGATGGCGGTGAAACCGTTGTTTTCGGTGCCGGCGTAGTACTCGTGGATGATCGGACCCCACCAGTCGATCATGCGGCGTTTGACGTCGGCGGGGCAGGGGGCGGCGGCGTGGACGGCCATGCACATCGAGGACAGATCGAAACGCGCGCGATCCTCTGGCGGGAGTTTCAAAAGGCGCACGAACATGGTGGGCACCCATTGGCTGTGGGTGATACGGAAGGTCTCGATCAGGGAAAGTGCGATGAGCGGATCGAAACGGTCCATGATATAGGCGGTGCCGCCCATGCGGATGGTGACCATGGAGTGTCGTAACGGAGCCGCGTGATAGAGCGGCGCGGTGCTGAGATAGTGCGTATCGGCAGCGTAGCCAAACAGCGAGGACAGCAGTTCAACCAACATGGTCCGTCCGCCGGGCAGATCGTCGGGCAGGGGCCATTTGATCCCTTTGGGGCGTCCGGTCGTGCCCGAGGAATAAAGCATATCAGAGCCTTGGGCCTCGTCACTGATCGGGGTTTCGGGCAGGGCGGCGGTTGTAGCAGTCCAGTCATGCAGGCCGGGTCGTCGGGTGCCCACCACATAGGTAAGGACGGTGCCGTCCAGCGTAGGCAGCAACTGCGCCAGGCTGTCCAGCATCCGGTCCGAGGTGATCAGCAGACGCGCACCACAGTCCACCAGAATATAGGCGATTTCCTCGGGTGTCAGATGGGTGCTGATTGTCGTGTAATAGACCCCCGCCCGGTCAGCGGCGAAACACACCTCAAGAAATTCGCGCCGGTTTTCCATCAGGATGGCGATGTGGTCGCCTCGCATCAGACCCGCCCGGCGCAGCAGATGCGCGCCTTGGTTGGCCCGCGCATCAAGCTGGGCAAAGGTGACGCGCTCATCCGTGGCGCACATAAGATAGGCGATGGCTGCGGGATCTTTTCGCGCATGGGTGCGGGGCTGGTAGGGATGTGTGTCGAATGAGATGTCGTGCATCGGGGATCAGAACCGGATCAATGTCTTGCCGAAGTGGCCGCCATCGCGCTGGTGTTGCAGCGCGGCGTGCAGGTCTTCGAAGGCGAATGTCGTGCCGATGACGGGCCGGATGGCGTGCTGCTCCATCGCCGTCAGCATCGATTCGAACCCTGCGCGGTGCCCGACGGTGACGCCTTGAAGGCGCACTTGGCGCGCGACGATGGGGCCGAGCGACGCCTCGACTGTGAGGCCCGAGAGCACGCCGATCATGGCGATGGACCCGCCGGGGCGGATCGCGCGCAAGGACAGCGGCAGGGTCTGCGCCCCGCCCAGTTCGACGATCAGGTCATAGCCACTCTTTGCGGCGGTGATCTCGCGGGTGGCACGCGCCCAGTCGGGGGTGGTGATGTAGTTGATCGTGGCATCGGCGCCCATGGCGAGGACGCGGTCCAGCTTTTCATCGCTGGACGAGATCACGGTGACATGCGCGCCGTGCAGCTTGGCAAAAGCCAGCGCAAAGAGGGCGACGCTGCCGGTGCCCTGGACCAGGACCCGGTCGCCGGCGCGGGTCTGGCCGTGGGTGACAATCGCGCTCCAAGCGGTGAGGGCGGCGCAGGGCAGAGTGGCGGCCTCGTCATCGCTCAGATATCCTGGCACGCGGACTACGCCGTCCTGCGACAGGCAGACATAATCGGCCATGACCCCGTCCAGCGGCCCGCCAAGCGCCGACGCGAAAGCGTCGGGGCTGGGCTCGCCTGCAATCCAGTTCTGGAAATAGGTCGGGCAAACGCGTTCTCCGATGCGGACGCGGGTGACGCCGGGGCCGGTCTCGACCACCTCGCCCACACCGTCGGAGACGGGGATCAGGGGTAAATCGCCCGTGGCGCGGCCATAGCCACGGTCGGGCACGATCAGGTCGCGGGCGTTGAGGGCGGCCATGCGCAGCTTGATCAGGACCTGACCGGGGCCGGGTTGCGGTTTCGGGCGCGTGGACTGGCGCAGATTGGCAAGGCCCCAGTCGCCCTCGATCTGGAAAACGCGCATGGATCAGTCCTCCCTTGGTGGTTTGGGCATCGATAGGCGCGCCACGCGTTCCAGAAGCGGCGTGATGGCCCCGTCGGTCAGGGCGGCTGATTGCACGGCAGCAAGATGGCGCGTCAGGCCATGGGTGGCACGCAGCCCTTCGGCTCCCATCGCGTGCAGCAGGACGGGTAAATGCCGCTGACAGGTCTGCACGGCATGCACCTTGGCCTGTGCAGCAAGAATTTGAGCGGCGGGATCGACCGCGATCGCGGCCACGGCGCGGTCCGTCAGGGATTGTGTGGCGGCCAGATCGGTCTGCGCCTGCGCCAGCGTCAGACGCCATGCCTGATGATCCATCAGGGGCTTGCCAAAGCTGGTGCGGGTCTGGCCATACGCGGCGACCGTGTCGATGGCGGCCCCCAGCATGGCGCAGCACATGGCGGCGACATAGGCGCGTGCGCCGTTGATCTCGGACAGGATCGACATGAAGGCGGTGCCGGGTGGCAGGATCAGCGCCTCGGGCGGGAGCGTCACGGCGTCGAGGGTAAAGCCGCCGGTGCCCAGACTGGTCTGGTCAAATCCTGCCTCTGTCGCGTGGCGGGTAATGCCACGCGCGGTTAGGTCGACGGCAAATGCGCCGATGGCATCGGCGTCGCCGCCTGTGCCGCATTTGGCAAAGACAATCGACAGGCGCGCGTGACGCGCGTTGATGATCCAGTCCTTCCGACCACTGATCACCCAACCGTTCGGTATTTGCGTCGCACGGGTTTGCAGGGCGGCGACATCGGTGCCCGCGCCCGGTTCGGTCAGCGCGGTGCAGGCGGAGGTCTGGCCAGACAGCAGCCCCGGAAGGTGAAGCGCGGCCAGTGTGGGTGCGCTGAGGTACAGGCGCCGGGCGGCGTTTTGGGTGTTGACGATAGACATGGCAAAGCCGAAATCGACAGCGGCCAGTGTTGCGCAGACGGCGGCTTTGTGTGCGAAATCAAAGCCGAGCCCGCCTGCCTCATTCGGGAGTTCGATCCCGAACAGCCCCAATTCCGCGGCGGCGCGAAAAAGGGTGGGGTCGGGTCCGGCCCCGTGTCCCCAGCCAGCCGCAGCGTGGGCAAGATGTGCGGTTGCAAAGCGGTGGACGGCCGCAAGATGATCCGCGCGGGTCGTCATCGTGCGGACTTTCCGGTCATGCGTGTCCAGAGTTGTCCGACAACGCCCATGATGCCGCGCGGCATGAAGATCGTCGCCAGCACCAGCAGCAGACCATAGAGTATCAGGCGGAAACTGTCGGCAAAGCGCAGGTATTCGGGTAGGAAGACCACCACAAAGGCGCCGATAACCGGGCCGAGTATCGTGCCAGAGCCGCCGATGATGACGGCAAGGATCGCATCAAGGGACTGGGCAAGACCGAAAATCTCGGGGTTGATGAAGCTCTGGTAGTGAGCATACAGCGCCCCTGCCAGACCTGCATACATGGCAGAGGTGACGAAGGCTAACAGCTTGTATTTCCACGCGGCGATACCGATGGCGCCCACCAGCGTCTCGTTCTGGCGGATGGCGATCAGGGTCTGGCCGATCCGCGAGCGTACGATCAGCGCTGCCAAACCGGTCATTGCGACGGCGATTATCAGCACGAAGTAGTAATAGACCTTGCGGTTGGCAAAATCGAGCCAGCCACCGTCGCGGCCCGGCTTGGGGATGCCGCTGATCCCGGCCTCGCCCTGCGTGATGTTGGTGGCGTGCATCAGGACAATGAAGATCACAAGGTTGAAGGCCAGCGTGACGATGGCGAAGTAATGTCCCTTGACCCTCAGGCTGGGATAGCCCGCCACAAGGGCAATAACCGCGGTCACGAATGGCGCCAGCAGGATCGTCAGTCCGACCGGCAGGCCGGAATGAAGGCCCATCAGCGTGGTGCTGTAGGCACCGATACCCATGAAGCCCGCCTGCACGATTGAGACATAGCCGGTGTAGCCCTGAATCAGGTTCTGGCCCTGTGCGGCGATCACCCAGACCAGCGCCAGCACGCTGAGGTGCAGGTAGTATTTCACGGTGATCAGTTGCGGCAGCAGGACAAAGCCCACCAGTGCTGCCGCATAGAGGATGTGTGTCGCACCGAGTTTCATCAAGCTTTCCCCATCAGGCCCTGCGGGCGCAGCAACAGAACGGCGATCATCACGACGAAGGCGATCACATCCTTGTAGGCCGAGGAGACAAAGCCCGCTGCAAGCGCCTCGGTCACGCCGAGGACCAGACCGCCGACGATGGCACCGGGGATCGAGCCAAGGCCGCCAAGGATCAGCACAGCAAAGCCCTTGACCACCAGCCATTCCCCGATGCCGGGGGCGATGGCAAAGAGCGAGCCGACCATGACGCCAGCGCAGACACCCAGCGAAGTGGATATTCCGAATACCACCAGCGGGATCGTCTTGACGTTCACGCCCATCAGGATGGCCGCATCGCGGTTTTCGGCCACGGCGCGGATCGCCTGCCCGGTCTTGGTCTTTTCGACGAACAGGGTCATGGCGATGATCAGAAGGGCGGCGGCGATGATGACGTAAAGCCGCAGTTCCGGAATCGTGACTCCGCCGATATCAAACACGCGGGACAGGTTGGTCGGGATCACGACCTGCTCATGTCCGAAGAATTGCAGGTTCAACCCCTCGACCATCATGGTCAGACCAAGTGCCACGATGAAGGCGTTGATATGGTTGGCGTTCCTGACGGGGCGATAGGCCAGCAGTTCGATCAGCATGCCCAGCCCAAAGCCCACAATCAGGGCGATCAGGATCGCCAGCAGCAGCGGAATGCCCCATGATGTGACCATGAAGAAGGTCAAATAGCCACCGAACATGGACACGGAACCATGGGCGAAATGGGCGATGCCAAGGATACCGAAAACGGTGGTCAGGCCCAGCGCGATAAGCACATAGACGCCACCGATCGCAACGCCGTTGACGATCTGTTGCAGAATCTCGATCATGATGCGGTCTTCTTTCAGGGTCAGTGCCGCGCGCAGGCGGCGTGATCGCGAAATTTGGCGGCGCGGGTCCCGAAAGCCCCACGCCGCCGGGAGGAACTCAGTCGATTGTGCTCAGGTACGCGGAATAGGCCGCAGCGTCCGAGGGCAGATCCTGCACAAAGACCCAGTTGCCGCCTTGCCACTGGAAGGCACCGTTGGAGGTGTAGGCCTGACCGTTCGCATCGAACATCTTTCCGTCCACGGGCAGGTATTGCATCACCACCTCTGCGGGGATCGGCATCTCGCGCAGGGCGGCGGCGACGGCGGCGGTATCTTCGACCGTGCCGGCCGCTTCAAGCGCATTTTTCAGCGCATAGGTCTGATCATAGGCGTAGGGCGAGCTGGGTGAGGGGGCGATGCCGAACTGCTTGGTATAGCTGGCATGATAGGCGATGCCGTTGTCGCTGGCCGAAAGGAGCGTCAATTCGGTCGGGCGCAGATCCCAGACGCCTTCCATCTGTTCGGAGGTGGCAACGCGCAGAAACTGTTCTTCGGACCCGCTGGTAAAGCCATAGCGCGGCACGTTGATACCCAGTTCGATAGCCTGACGATAGATGAAGGCGGCGGGTTCGACATAGCCCACCACAAGGATTGCATCGGGTTGCAGTTCACGGATCTTGGTAAGCTGCGGGGACATGTCGCGATCCTTGAGGCCAAAGGATTCCCGCGTGATGATCTGTCCGCCCGTCTTGTTCAGCTCGGCTTCAAACGCGTCGACATAGCTGGCGTAAAAGCCCACGTCGAGCGCGCCCAGCACGGCGACTTTCATGTGGCCCTTTTGTGCGACGAAGGTGCCTGCGGCGGCACCGGTGTAATCCGCTGGCGGACGGGTGCGGACAAGGTTCGAAATCTCGCGCGTGGTGATCGAGCGTTCGGCGGCATTGCCCACCAGCATCACCGCATCCTCACTGGCGATGAAGGAGGCGACCGCCCCTGTCGCGCCCGAGCAGCAGAAGCCAAGGATGAACTTGACGCCGTCCCGGTCGATCAATTTGCGCACGGCATTGGTTGCTTCGGTCGGGTTGGCCTTGTCGTCATAGGCGATGACGTTGAGCATATAGGTGTCCGCGCCCACCTTGATGCCGCCTGCCGCGTTGATCTCGTCGGCCGCCATCTGCACGGCATTGGACTGTGGCAGTCCGTAAACCGCCGCACCGCCCGTGAGCGCGTCGGAAACGCCGATGTCGAGTGTCTTTTGCTCGGCCATGAGGGCGCCGCCGGTCAGGGCCAGTATCGCTGTAAGTGTTGTGAGCTTCAGGTGTTTTGTCATTGTCAGTCCTCCCATTTTATCTGTTCTTGTCAGTGTCCCAGATAGGCTTTCACCACCTCCGGGTGTGATTGCAGCTCCTCCCCGGTGCCGCTCAACACGATCTCGCCCGCTTCGAACAGATAGGCCCTATCGGCCAGTCTGAGCGCCATCAGCGCGTTTTGTTCGACAAGCAGGATGGTCTTTCCCATGGCCTTGATCCGCGCGATGGTCGCGGCGACTTCGGTCACGATCTTTGGGGCTAGGCCCAACGAGGGCTCGTCGAAGATGCAGAGTTTCGGGCGCGCCATCAGCGCGCGCGCGATGGCGAGCATTTCCTGCTCGCCGCCTGACAGTGTGCCCGCCGCCTGATGCGCCCGGTCACGCAGGATCGGGAACATGTCCATCATGCGGTCCAGATCTGCCTCTTGTTCCGCATCGCGGCGCATATAGGCGCCCATGCGCAGGTTCTTGATCGTGCTCATCTGCGGAAAGACCTGACGGCCTTCGGGGCACATGGTGATACCCGCCTGCACGACGACGTGCCCGCTGAGATTGGTGATGTCGCGGCCTTCAAAGGTGATCCTGCCGCTTTTCGCCGGGACCAGCCCGCAGATCGCCTTGAGGGTCGAAGATTTGCCCGCGCCATTCGCGCCGATCAGGGCAACACATTCGCCCGTTCTTACTTCAAGGCTGATGCCGTGGATCACCTCGATGGGGCCGTAGGCGACTTTGAGGTCCTGGATCTGGAGCATGTCAGGCCGCCTCGCCCAGATAGGCGTCGATCACGGCGCGGTTGTTGCGGATCTCGGCCGGGGTGCCTTCGGCGATCTTTGATCCGAAGTTGAGCACGACGATCCGGTCGCAGACCTCCATAATCAGGGACATGTGATGTTCGATCACCAGCACGGATGTGCCCCGGTCGCGGATCGCCTTGATCGTGTCCGAGAGTGTCTTGCGCTCATGCGAGACAAGGCCAGCGGCGGGTTCATCCAGAAGGATGATCCGGGGGGCTGCGGCCAAAGCGGTCGCGATCATCAGGAACCGCTGCTGGGCCGAAGAAATGGTGCCCACCGTCCTGTCGGCCACGGCAGACAGGCCGGTCAGGTCCAGTATGTCCTGCACGCGCGCGGTCAACGCCGCTTTTTCGGACGCGTCGCGGCCCAGACCGAACACCGAAGACAGTGGATGCGATTTCAACGTGACGGTTCCGCCCAGCGTGATCTGTTCACGAACGGTGAACTCGGGAAAGATACTGGCGGTCTGAAAGGTGCGGGCCAAACCCATGCCGACGCGGGTATGTTCAGCGAGGGACTGCACCGGCTTGCCTGCCAGTTTGATCTGCCCAGCGGTGGCTGGAAAGACCCCGGCCAGCGCGTTTACGGTTGTGGACTTGCCCGACCCGTTCGGTCCTATAAGGCCCAGCACCTCGCCCTGCGCGACTGTGAAAGACAAATCGCGGATCGCTTGCACACCCCCGAAGGACTTGCACAGGTTGTCCACCTCAAGAACGGTGTCGGTCATCACTTCCCCCCTTCCGCCGGCGCTGTCTCCCGCAACGCCCACGAATGAGCCAAACCTATCTGCAGGATGCGCAGCCGGAAAATTCAAAGATTCTGTGACAGTATCGAATATTTCGATGATACGATCAGGTGAGATGATGGCGGGGGATCTTAACGCGATGGTCGATATTGTTCGAAATATCAATTCAATACAAGTGTTTATGGTCTGTCATGAACTCGGAAACGTCACCCGTGCCGCGCAAGAGTTAAACGTCAGTCAAAGCTCGGTCAGCTATCACATCAAAAAATTGGAAGACGATCTGTCTGTGACACTGTTCCGCCGCACCGCTAGCGGTTTGCAACCGACCGAGCAAGGCAGCCTTTTGGCACAGCATGTGGGGCGGGGGCTGGCTGCCATCCGCACCGGGCTTGATCGGATCGCGCAGGGGCCGGGGGCGGTGCGGGTCGCGCTGTTGCCGATGTTCGCAAGCCGCTGGCTTTCATCGCGGTTGGGCCAGCTTTTCGAGGCGCATCCCGAGATGAATCTGTCGATCCAGAACCACAATAACAGCTTTGTCCGGATGTCGAATCCCGAACGCTTTGCCGATCTGGGCATTCAGTGGGGGCGGGGCAACTGGGACAGTTTCCATGTCACCCGGCTCTGGCCCGAGACACTGGCGTTGGTGTGCAGTCCGGACTACCTGCAAGCGCACCCGATCCGGCAACCGACTGACCTTCTGCGTTGCACGCTTTTGCATGTGGACGACACCCGCATGTGGGAGGAATGGCTTGCAGCCAGTGGTCTGGCACTGGACGGCGCGCAGCCGCAGATGATGTTGGAGGACCGTCATTTCCAACTGAGTTCGACGATCAACGGGCTGGGCGTGTCATTATTCGCGTCATGGCTGGTTCAGGATGAACTGGAGAACGGCACCTTGGTGAACCCGTTCGGGAGCGTGTTCGCGACCAGTTTCGCCTACCACGTCGTTGTGCCCAAAGGGGTGGAACCCTCAGTGTCCATTCAGAGATTTCATCGCTGGATCTGCGATCAAAGCTCCGGCTGGGCGCATTAAAGTTAAGTCGTCGATCGGGTTCCGGATCAGGAGAGGCATGACCAGAAACGCAACCTGCATTGGTTTTGCAGGCTGGCTTCTGCGGTAAGATCAGAGACCATCGTCGTTTTTCCGCGCTGGTTCCCTGTCGTATTTTCCCGCCATGGTGGCGCGCTAGCCTCGCTGCTGCGCTGCCAATGAATGTCCGCATTCCTTGAGTTACTGCTGGGCCATGCTGCAGTGCCGCAAAGCGGTTGACCGCCCTTTGTGCCAGCCGTCGGCCAGGTTCTGGACCCATCAATGCGCTTTTGGGCGGATCAATCCGTTGATTGACCGGCGGCACCAAAGCGGCCCTGCCATGATCGGTATGATCCTGCAGTCAAAGGCCCAGATGGCACCGATATTGCCATTCTTTCCATTGTCGCATGGGGTGCCTGGTGTGGATGACCGCAGGGTGTTCAGCAGCATCATCTTTGTGATCCACAACGGGTTGCGGTGGCACGAAGTGCTTGGTCCGCTGGAGCGGGATGGGGGTGTTTGGCCGCTTCCACACCCGCACAACCGCTGCGCACACACGTTCATGTCCGCCTTCACCATCGCGGTCATCGTAACATTCTGGATCTGATCAATGACTCCTGAGACAAAATAAAGCCAAACAGCACTACAGGTTAGGTTTCATGGAGGCTTAGTTTTTAATTTAATCAATGTCTTGAGGTTGCTAACGGCCCGTTTGCGCCGGTGAAGTCGGAGGTTCGAGCCCCTCGTCACCCACCAACCCCTCACCTTACATGGCGTCCGCGCGACGTGAAAAAGCGCCACCCGTGCGGGCGGCGCTTTTCCAGTTGTTTCGCAGGATCACAGCAGGATCGAACCGAAGTTGAAGAAGTCGGCATCGGTCAGATCGGCCAGCAGGACATTGCGCAAGGTGATGGTTGCGTCCGCGTCCAGATCGATCTGCAGGGTGGACCCGCGCTGCGTCAGGGTTGCGGTGTCGAGCAGGCTGTCGAGGTCGGTGACGCCGAAATCGGTCAGGTCCAGCAGGTCATTCCCTGTCACATCAAAGTCCGTGACGCGATCCCGGCCAAAGTCACCGGCAAACACAAAGGTGTCGGCGCCCGCTGAACCGGACAGCACGTCGTTGAACGCACCACCGGCGACTACGTCGTCACCCGCGCCGCCTTTGACTTTCTGGGTGCCGTCAGCGTTGATCTGACGTTCAAAGGCGAACACACCGGCATCATAGGTGGTCAACCGCGTGGCCCCGTCCAGAAAGGTGGTCAGGCTGCTGGACAGGTCGCCTGCAACATAGGTTTCCAGCAGCGTGGACCGCCCGGCGGTGTCGCGGTCGAATGTGATGCTGTTAGCGGTGATCACGCCGGCATCGAAGGTCCGCAGTTTCACGGCGAACCCGGCGATGTCCTTGGTATCGGTCTCGGTGATCTGTTCCAGCAGACCGCCCGCATAGTCGCGTTCGATGACAATCCCGGTGTCGCGTTCCGTCCGATCAAAAGCGCGGTCCCCGTTGGCATCAAACACGACGACCGCAGTTACGTTCCGCTGAACGTCAGCAACATCGGATGTAGTCTGCATGCGCAACACGCCGGCCGCGTCGAATTCGCGGGTGACGATCACGCCGTTGTCGTTTTCGCGCACCAGTTCCCGCAATACGTCCGCCCCATCAAAGGCGCGGGTGATGCGGTCCACAGGCGATGTTCCTGCGGTGTCCTCGAACACGGTCTGGCGGGCGAAGGCGAGGTTGGTGATGTTCAGATCGCCGTCGCGGCCGATATCCGCAACGTCAAAGGCGGCATCGGCTGTGCCGTGCGTCGCGGCGAGGTATTCCGCAAACGCGTCCTGTTCCGTCCCATTGGCGGCAAATGTTGCGGTGCCACCCAGGATGCCATCCACCACCGCATCGCCGTTCAGGTCGTACAGATCGACCCGGTCTGTGCCGTTGAACACAAAGCCATCGCCACCTCCAGCCAGAAAGTTCAGCGTGACGACCCGGATTTCCAGCGCCGGGTCCGCCACCAGCACGCCATTGCGCACCAGAGGCGAAATGACGCCGCCGAATTCGTTCACCAGATCTGCCTGCATGACGCGCGCCCCGACGGGCTGCGCCGGATCGAACGAAAACTCGACGCCGGCAAAATGACCGAACCGGCCACCGGCCGATGGCAATTGCCCGACCGCATGTTCCAGCGCCGCCACCAGACTGGTTGCCGTCATGGTGATCAGCGACAGCCCGTTGTTGAACGACAAGGCGTTGGCGATGTCGTTCTGGCTGATGGCATTGGCGGGCTTGATGACGTTGCCGTCGCCATCCACCAGTTCGGAATTGGCGAACCGTCCGGGCGCGGTCCCACCCGGCGGCACCACGATTTCACCGATCGACGCGCGGATACCGCCGCCGTTCTTGATCGACACCGTCACGCTGCTGTCGAACTGCTGGGCGTAATCCAGGTTTGCCAGTGCGGTCAGGGTCCCTAGGTTGGTTTCCTGCGTCCGCACCCCGTCCTGATCGGTGGGCGTGTCGATGCCCGACCGGTTGCCGTTCAGATAGACGCTGGAATAGCCGAACACGTTCGACTGCGTTGCGATGATCTGGGCTTCGATCTCGTTGACGATCTGCTGGATTTCCGGATCGACGAGCGCTTCCGCGCCCAGATCGGCCACACCCTGATCGTCGGTCGCATAGGCGCCAGACACGTCGGCGTTATAGCTTTCCGGGATGATGTGACCGTTTATGTCGAAATCCACCACCAGACGGCCGACATATTTGTAGGACCCGTCGGTGTTGACAATGGCGATGGGGTTGCCGTCCTTGTCGGTGGCAAAGATCGGGTATTGGCCCTGATCGCTGTCGCCGTCGCGCGCCCGGTCGTTGTCGTCGAACAGCCGGGTGTTGGACCCGCCTGCCACGATCACATCCACGTCCGACAGGCGCGACGCCAGTTGGACCTCGATGTTCAACACCTGCATGTGGGCCAGCAGGATCACCTTGTTCATCGTCGGGTTGGCGGCCAGCAGGGCGTCAACCTCGGTCTGGATGATGGCGGCCAGAGCGTCCAGTTGTTCGGATGTCGGCACACCGTCGAACGGGGTCGGCAGGATGCCGACGCTGCCGGGCGACGAGATGCGGCCCAGCGTCGGGGTGGTAGCGCCCACCACACCGATCAGTTCGGTCGTACCGGTTTGCGCGCTGTCCACGGTCAGCACCACCGACGAGGTGACAGTGTTGGCCTGCGGCGCGCCGCCGCCTGCGACTTGTAGCGCCGCCAGATCGGGGTTGGTCGAGAAATTCAGGTTCGAGGACAGATAAGGGTACAGCGCACCCTGGAAATCCGCACCCAGAATGGTACCCGGTGCCGAACCGTCGATCAGATCGGCCAGCACGGCCGGGCCAAGGTCGAATTCGTGGTTGCCGAGCGCGATCGCCTGCACCCCCAGTTCGTTCTGGATCTGGATGTCGGCGATGCCTTTGGACCCGTACAGCGTCTGCGACGCATCGAAGAACGGCGAGGGGATGAAACTGTCGCCCGCCGACAGCGTGATCGTGTTGTCATCGATGCCGTCATTGCCCAGATCCTGTGCCCGCAGTGCGTTCAGCACGGCAGACAGGTTCGGGGCGTTTTCGATGGCCGAGGTCGCGGCCTCCTGATCGGTGAAATGCAGCAGTTCCAGCGTGAAGATGTCGCTGACCGGGGTCGGGATGATCGTGTCGTCGGCGACAACGTTCAGGTCCTGGATCCGGGTGTCGCCCGATGCGGCGGTGTCGGCCACATCATAGGCGGTCGCGGGCGTGCCATACACCGCGGCGACATGTTGGGCCATCGCCTGCTGTTCGCCGAGGATATTCAGCGGGACCACGCCGGCTGCGGTAAAGTTCAGCGCCTCGTCCACGGGCGCGGACAACGTGCCATCATTCAGCAGATAGCGGAAGTTTTCGGCATTGGCCTTGAACGGGTAGCCGTCGCCGCCATTCGCCATGAAGTTCAGCGTGACCATGGTGATGATGGCGGGGGCGTCGGGGCTGACCAGCCCGTTCACGATCACCGGGGCCACAAAATTACCGTCTGCGTCAATCACGGCGACATTCTGGACCCGCGCGCCGGGTGCAAGGTCCGGGTCATAAGAGAAACTGATGCCGCCGATCTGCGGATAGCGTCCCTGATTGCCCAGCACTGCGACGCCATGTTCCAGAATGGCCTTCAGACCCTCGGCATCGATGTCCAACGCCATCAGCCCGTTGTTGAACCGCAGCGCGTTTTCGATATCCAGCTGCGAAATGCCGCCCGCGGGCTTGCCGGCGTCCGGGTTGGCGATCGGTGGCGTCTTGTCGCCCGTCCCCACATCGACCGCACCGATCTGGGCGCGGATCCCGCCACCGTTCTTCAGCGAGGCAAACACGCCATTGCCACCCAGGGCCGCGCTGAGCGCGCTCAGATTGGCGTCGGCCGTGATATTGCCCAGATTGGTTTCCTGATTGCGGACCTGATTGCGTTCGCCTTCCAGATAGACGTTGGTGAAGCCCCAGACCTGACCGTCCTTGGCGGCGATGACCGCATCCACGGCTTCGGTAATCTGCGCCACAGCGGCGCCTTTGGTGCCGGCGGCAAAGGCGGTGTCGGACAGGTCACCGTCCAGATCGTTCCACGCGATGGCGACATTTTCCGCGGTCGCGGCAATCGCGCCATTGATCGTGTCATCCAGCGCATCCAGCACGATGTCGCCATTGGTGTCGAATTCGACGACCAGACGGCCCAGATAGGTGAATTCGTTGTCGGTGTTGACGATCAGCGTGGTCTTGCCATCGGCGCCCGCCGTCACGATCGGATAGGTGCCAGAAAAATTCGCCTCGTGGCCCGGAAAGGCCACCGCCGCGTCATTTGCGTCGCCCAGACGGGTGTTCGACCCGGCCGACAGGATGATGTCCACGCCGGTCAACAGCGTTGCCAGTTCCTGTTCCAGCGCGATCTGTTGCAGGTGCGCCATCAGGATGATCTTGTTCACGCCCTGCGCGATCAGGTCGTCGATCACCGGCTGCAACTGCGCGGCCAGCAACACCATGTCGTTGGTTTCGGCGCCGTCACCGGCAAAGCCTTTGACCTCGACATTGCCGGTGGACGAGATGCCCTCGACGATCTGCGTGGTTGCTCCGACCAGACCGATCTTTTCCCCGCCCTTGGTCACGACAGCCGACGGCACGATCTTGCGGGCCAGCGTGCTGGCTTCTTCCAGACCGCCGACGCCCACGGTTTCCTGATAGCGGGTGGAAATCCCGCTATCGGCCGAAAAATCAAGGTTGGCCGACAGGTAGGGGAAGGCGGCATCGCCGATCACATCCGAAAGCGCATTGGTGCCCAGATCAAACTCGTGGTTGCCGATGGTCGAGGCTTCGACGCCGATGCGGTTATGGATTTCGATATCCGCCGCGCCGGGGTTGTTGCCCTTGGTGTGGGTCGCGGCGACCGAGGCATCGGTGCCGGCCGCAAGGAACGGGCCGGGGATGAAGTTGTCGCCACCCGCAAGGATCAGCGTGTTGGCATAGGTGTCGTCATACCCATCGACCAGCGCGGCCAGCAGGGGGGCGGTATCGCCCGCCAACAGACCCGCTTCGGCATCCGAGAAATGCAACAGTTGCAGGGTGAAGTTCTCTTCAGCCTCTTCGAGCCCGAACAGCGAGATCGTATTCGACACTTCGTTGGCCACGACAAGGATCGCTTCGCCCGTGGGGCTGTCTTCGGCCTTGATCACCAGCAGGCCTTCGGGTCTGATGTCGCCCGCGTTGGTGATGCCGGTCACAAAGGTGACACTGGACGGATCGGTCACGTCGAACACCATCGTCATGTTGGACCGTTCCAGCCCGACAAACGCAAAGGCGCGGTCACCGATCGTTGCGACCGTGATGCCTTCGGGCTCGGGGCCCTTGTTGTCAGACCGACCGTCGTCGAACAGCGCCGGGAATTGTTCGGCCACGATCCGCTCCAGCGCATCGCCCGAGTCAAACACCATCACGCCGTCGGCATTCAGGATCGAGAACGACCGCGCGCCGTAGGTCAGGATCTGGTCGATATCGCCGTCGCCGTCCAGATCACCGTTGAGCAGCGGAGCATTCACCACGTTCAGGCGGCCCAGAGCGGCGTTGGCCTTCAGCGCGGCCTCGTTCGGGAACAGTGTGTCGTCCAGATCATAGGCCGCGTTGCCCAGACGGATGGTTTCGTCGACCAGCAGGAAATCGTCGCGGTCGTCGCCTTCGTTGGCGATCACGAAATAGGTGGCTCCGTCGCCGGCGACATAGGATGCGATGGCATCTGGCATGAACTGGCCGATCACCGGGTTGCCGGTGGTCAGGTTGATCAGCGCGCTGTTGCCCGCACCATCACGATCCGAAAAATCAGCCAGCAGGGTCGAGAAATCCTTGCCACCCAGCGGGATCAGGTTGGAAATCGTGTTGGTCGTCAAGTCGATGATCGCAACCGCGTTGTTTTCCTGCAGCGTGACAAACGCCGTCAGACCATCGGGCGAAACCGCGATGTATTCCGGTTCCAGATCGTTGGCGAAGGCGACGCCTTCGAAGACCCGGATGCCCGCGCTGCGGGCCAGCGCCTCGAGGTTGGCAATCGGCACGGAAAAGTCCAGCGTTTCAACGGTGAATACGGTCATGTCGTCCGAGATGTCGATGATCGACACCGACCCCATCGGATCGTTCAGGTAACCTTCGTCCGGCTCGCCCTCGTTGGCGACCAGCAGCCGCATGCCGTCGGGCGTGAAGGTCACGTTGTCAGGCAGCGCCCCGACCTCGACCGACCCAACCAGCGTCCCGTCAAGGTTCAGGAACACGACCCGTCCGTTGTCGGTTTTCGGGCTGGCGGGCAGGGCGACCGCAATCAGCGTGCCGTTGCTGGCAACTGACGAAATGTCGGTGGTGGCAAAGCCCAGGGTCGTGAAGTCGATCGTTTCCTGCAGCACCGGGTTCGTGACATCGCTGATATCGACGATCTGCAGACCAACCGTCGAGGTGACGTACAGCTTGCCCTCTGCATAGGCGGCAATTTCCGCCCCGCTGAGCGTCAGCGTGGACAGGTGGTCAACTTCCAGCGCCCCGGTCGGGTCGATGGAGCCTTCGTATATCGCGCCGTCATAGATGGTGACGGTCAGCGGCTGGTCTGCTTGCAGGAAACTTACCCCGACGACGACCGGGTCATGGTCCGACGACCGATAGGGCAGGTCGCCGTCGAAAATTGCCGGATCGCGGCCGAATTCCAGATTGTAATCCAGCGCGTCGGCCTCGTCCGCGTTGATGTTCCATTCCATCGCATCGACGATGGACATGAACAGTTCCAGCGACGCGAATGCATAGTCCAGCGTGCCCAGCAGGGCGTCGAAGACAAAGCTGTAGCCGGCCTCGACGAATTCGGCGACCACGTCCACAAACCCGGCTACATCGGTCAGGTAATCAATCGTGCCTTCGGCACCGTAGGAATTGAAATCGCCCAGCAGCATGATGTTGGGTGTGTCGGACCCGGTGGGTTTGGTTTTCAACCAGGCATCCAAAGCCTGCGCAGCCAGCATACGCTGATTGGTCCAAGCCCCCGCGCCATCGCCCTGATCGGCATCGGCACCCGTGCCCAAACCGCCCTTGGATTTGAAATGGTTGACGGCAATCGTCACCGTATCGCCGTCCGATAGCGTCGCGAAGGTCGCGGCCAGCGGCGCGCGACTGGTGTTGACGCCGTCAAAGATGCCGCCCACGGTCGATTGTGCCAGCAGTTCGGGCGCAACACCGGCGTCGGTCAGGATCGCGGGTGTGGTTCCACCGGCAATCGCCACCTTGTCGCTGCGATAGATCATGCCGACGGCAATCGCGTCCCCGCCGATGAATTCGCTGCCCGGATCGACCCAATCCCAGACCTGCGCGCCGGCGGCGGTATTCAATGCAGCCACCAGCGTTTCGATGGCCGTCAGGCCGCCCAGCTGGTTGGCCTGATTGCCTGGGGCCGTGCCGCCCGACAGGAAATCGTTCTCGATTTCGTTCAGGCCGATGATGTCGGCGTCCAGCCCGAGGATCGCGGTCACCAGCTTTTCCAGCTGGCGGTCGTATTCGGCGGTTGCGTCGGTGCCCGTCAAAGCTTGCTGAGGCGAGGTATCGGCGCCGCGCGGTTCCTGGTTCAGGGCCGGGCCGACGTTGTCACCGGGCGTGTCGGGGAACACATCCAACGTGGTGAAAAAGTTCAGCACGTTGAACGAGGCGATCTTGATGTCACCGTCAACGTCGGCCGTCGCGGCCGGACGCGGATTGGTGTCGACAAAGCTGTTCTGGCCATCGGTGGTGGCACGCACCCGCCAGGTGGCCTGCGACGCAGAGTTGCCGGCCCATGAATAGTCCAGCACGCCGGTCAGTCCGGTCACCGTGTCGCCCATCGAGGGCGCGGTGGCGGTGGAATAGGGCGCAAAGCCGTCCAGCAACGCAGGCGACAGGTTCTGCTGGTTCAGACCGTCGTCATAGATGATCCCGCGCGCGGCAGTTTCGGCGCGATAGGCAGCAAAGCCGGCCGCGTCGGGGGTGTTGAACTGGGTGAACTGGAACGGACGTTCGCCGGTCAGCGTGGAACCATTCGGTCCCGTCTGTTCAAAGCCTTCGGTGGCGAACAGGCGGATTTCGTTGAACCGGTCCAACTGGAACTGTTCGGTGATGGTCAGGGTGTCGTCAAACGTCACCAGCATGCCTTCGTAGGCTTCCAGATCGGCCTGAAACTGGCCCGACTGGGCCAGCGACACACCCTCGGCCGGCAGGCTGATCGTGGTAACGGTAGGCAGGGCGTTGCCGCTGGACACCACCGTCACGGCGGAAATCATCGACAGTTGCGTGGCGCCGAAAAATTCCTGCACCGTGCCGGTCACCCGCACCTTGTCGCCAATATTCACATCGGTGCCGAAATTGTTGTCGAACACGAACAGGCCTTCGGACGTGGTGGCGTCGCCATCGGCATCGGCATCTTCTTCCTGCAGGAAAAATCCGCCCAGACTGCGCGCGGCGTCGGCATCACCGTTCTGAAAATCCCCAACCACGACCGCCTCGATCGTCACGATCTGACCTATCAGCGGGCTGGCGTCATTGTTGTTGGTGGCCCCGACCGCGTTCGATCCTTGCGTTGCTGCATTGCCCTGAACGGCCGAAATCAGCACCAAGTCATCGCCGCCGCCGCCCGTGCCAGTGTCATCACCACCGCCCGTGCCGTCCGTGCCGATGTCAAAATCACCGATCGGAAATGGCAGGGGTGCTGTCGCGTTCGCGGTCGCGTTGTCCAGCGCATCGATGCCCGAGAACGTCCAGTTGGCGATATCGAACACACCGCCGTTCGACGTTGCGCCGTCGATGCGATAGGCCCAGCCGTCAAGATGTTCCCAAAGCTGCCCGGTGCCATCGACACCCACGACGCCGAACACGTCAATGACCGTGCCGTTTTTGTACAGCTCCATCGCGTCGTCGCCGTTGATGTTCAGAACACTGCTGATAAAATCCGGATCAAACCCGAAAAACGCATTGAATTGAATGACTTCAGTGGAGACATAGATCTTTTCGCCCGCTGTTGCCGACCCGCTCAGCGCGAAAATTGGCGCGCCCGGCGAGGCACCGCCATTGTTGACATTGCTGATCCCGTAGATCGACAGATCGGCGATACCGACCAGCGCGGTCAGTTCGAGGGCCTTGGGCAGGCCGCCTGGCAGCGGGCCGTCGATAATGCCGGTGATGAGCATGTCGGTCATGGTGTCAGTCCCCAAAATAAAACGTCCCGCGCCGTCCGGAGAAGGCAGGCATAGGCATTTTCTAGGCGGACTCCCCCCAATGGCAGCCACCTGATGCGTTTGGAGTAGCGGGTGATTGTAACCATTCGTTGACGGCCGTAGGGTGGCCTGATTGCTGCCATAATTTTGTGAAGCGTCCCGTCGTTGTAGAGTTTTTTGTGCGAAATTTCTCAGATTACCGCAGGTTTGCCCTGAAAACGCCGCACCGCGCCGCCACCAACGTGGCCATGCAACCGGATCGCGGGACCGTCATGGCGCAACTAACCCCAAGTTTTCCGACATTGCCGCGTGACCTGCCGCGCGCGGAACCACGCCGTGACCGGCTGTTTGCCTTGTGGCATCAGGAATGCGCCGCCGCGAAAATCGGCAGCGCCGCGCAGCATCGGTTGTCTGTCGAAACGTCTGATTCGGTGCCGCTGGACAGCATGCGGCGCGCGGCTTATGCGTCGCTTTCGCCCCAGCCGGCGGTCGCAGCGGGGGCTCCGACGGTATCATTGTCCCGGGTCAGAGCCGCGTTTTCGGCACTGTCCGGAACGGCTGCCAAACCGCTGACCGTGGCGTCATTCCGCGCCTGACCAACTTCTGCCAGACCAACCGCTGCCTGATCAACGCCAACGGTATTGCCCTTGAACCCGGTCGCCACCACGAACTTCTCCGAACTGTCGGCGCGGCTGGCGGGGGGTTTGATGTTGACCACTTTGGTGAAGTGCTTTTTCAGCAGCAGTTGCAAGCTGGCCTCTGCGCCACCGGCCAACACCTTGGCAACAAAAGCACCGCCTTCTTCCAGCACGTCAAACGCGAACATGGCCGCCGCCTCGCACAGGATGACGATGCGCAGGTGATCGACCTGCTGGTTGCCCGATGCGGCGGCGGCCATGTCCGACAATACGACGTCGGCCCGCCCGCCCAGCCAGCCCTTGACCAGCGCATCCGCGTCGTCATCCAGAAAATCCAGCTGATGCAATTCAACGCCCGGGATCGGATCGACATGTTGCAGATCGACGCCGATGACGCGGCCGACCTTCTTGCCGGGTTTTTCCGCCAGAGCATTGGTCCGCCGCACCGCCACCTGACACCAGCCGCCCGGCGCACAACCCAGATCCACCACGCGCGCCCCCGGCACCAGAAAGCGGAACTTATCGTCGATTTCCACGATCTTGAACGCCGCGCGGCCGCGATAGCCCTCGGCCTTGGCCTGTTTCACGTAAGGGTCGTTCAGTTGCCGTTCCAGCCACAGCGTTGACGACAGTTTGCGCCCGCGCGCGGTTTTCACCTTTTCGCGCAACTCGCGCTGGCCGCGGCCGGAGATGTTCTTGGTCATGATGGTCGTCTCCGGGCCGGTCTGTTCGGGGCCAAGCGCCGCTCAAATCGTATCGCGGCGGAAATTGCAACATCGCAACGCGGATGCGGTCAATCTGGCCGGTCTTCCAGCACGCCATCCGCCGACATCTGCGCATATAACAGCCCCTCGCGCAGGCCCCGGTCGGCGACCGACAGCCGGTCGGTGGGCCACAGCCGCAACAGCGCCTGCAGGATCGCTGCGCCCGACATGATCAGCGCCTGGCGGTCATGTCCGATACGCGGGTCGTCGATGCGGCCTTTTGGGCCGAGGTCGAGGTAATTGCGGATCACGGTATCGATCTGGTCGGACGTCATGCGCAGCCCGTCCACCTTGGTGCG
>JBBRCF010000058.1:0-21777 GCA_038205135.1 Rhodobacterales bacterium | reverse complement strand
AAACCGCCGTGGGAAAGGTATTCAAACCCGACCTGCGGAAACGCGCCATCACCCGCGTCTATGACGCCGCCCTGACTGAAGCGAAACTGAACGCGTCGGTTGTGGACGTGATCGACGACAAGAAACGCGGTCTGGTCGCCCGTGTGCGCCGCACCGGCGTGCTGCATGACGACGAAGTCGGCCATGTGCTGGGCGCCTTTACCCGCCCGTGGGAATGGGTGGACTGAGGCCGGGCAGGGCGGTTTACGCATACGCAAGGAATAGGCGCGGCATCAGGCGGCGGCCAATGGCGGCCACTTTGACCGGTGTTTCGACCATTCCTCAGATTTGCAGCGACGTATTCCGGCAGCAAGGTCATCATCCAGCGCGGTGCGACCGGAACGCGGTCCGCGTGCCCGGTTCGGTCGTCCGGCGCGCGGCAGCAGGCGTCATGCGGGCCGGCCCGGAAACGGTCGGTGATCGGTGCGGCAAATTTCTGCTTATGCCGTCCGGTGCCGCCCGGTGGCCCCTCCTGCGCGGTGCGGCCTGCGGAACGGACGCGGCCGTCAGACGTTTCCTACCTGTTGGGTGAATAAGCGGTCGGCTGTCGACTGCCTTCAACCCAGGAGGATTTCTGAATGAAGACGCTTCTTTCAACCACGGCCCTGATGATCGTGCTTGGCCTTCCGACACTGTCGGTGGCCCAGACAGCGCAGACTGATACCAAGCAGACCGACTCTGCACAGACCGGCACTGCACAGACCGGCACTGCACAGACCGGCACTGCGGACGCCCCGAAAACCGCGGATGCAGAAGAAATGCAATCCGAGGCCCCGGGATTTCTGGCCATGCGCGGCCAGTCGGATGTGTTTGCGTCCGAATTGATCGGCCATGACGTCTATGCGCGCCGCTCGGCAACCGGCGCCACCGCAACCGGCACCACCACGACCACCACTACCACAACGACCGGTACGGCCGCCGGCGCCATGAAGGCGGACGGATCGCATTCCATGTCGACGATGCAGCGTACCGACCTCGACGCCATGGATAACATCGGCCAGATCACCGAAATCGTGCTGTCCAGCAACGGACAGGTCCGCGCCATCGTGATCAGCATCGGCGGCTTTCTGGGGATGGGTGAACATGACGTGGCTGTGACCATGGACCAGGTCACGTTTTCATCCGACGCGGATGATCGGTCGGAAATGTACATCGTCGTGGACACTGGCGCAGACATGCTCAAGGCCTCGCCGCGTTACGAACGGACAGCAATGACCGGCGACACCGCGGCCAACGCAATGGGCAACACGACCGACACGACAGCGGGCACGACGGCGGCAAACCCGACCGACCGCACGGCCTTTGTCGCGCCCACAATCGAACGTGACGGTTACAATCAGGTCGTTGTCACTGATGTTTCGTCCGAAATGCTGATCGGCGCAGAGGTCTATGGCGTGAATGACGAATCGGTCGGGTCGATCGATGAACTGATCGTTGACGACAAGGGCGTGATCACCAACGTCATCGTCGACTTCGGCGGTTTTCTGGGTCTGGGCACCAGCCAGGTTCAGGTCGGGTTCGATGAACTGACCGTGCTGGCGAACGATGGCCGCAATGATGTGCGCGTCTATATCGATGCGACGAAAGAGCAGATCCAGGCGCAACCGCAATACCGCCCCGCCAACTGATCACGCGCGATCTGACATGACAAAGGGCCACGCAGTTCGCTGCGTGGCCCCATTCTTGTGGCGGTCAGACTGGATCAGGCGGCGTGATGCGGCATCGCCTTCAGCTTGTCCTTGGTCGTGTCCAGATGCACGCGGACGTCCGAACCGTCGTTTTCACGCAACACCGTCAACTGGCTGAACGGCAGCATGACGGAATGCGCGCCCATGCCCAAAAAACCGCCGATGTCGATCACGGCCGCGGTGATCTTGCCGTCGGTGCCGACCTTCAACGCGCTGACCGATCCAATGGTTTCGTCGTTGCGGCCATAAACGGTCGCGCTTTCCACATCGGCGGTCGTCAGATCATGCGCTTCTGTCCGCGTGTAGCCGTTGCGTACAAACCCATAGGCACCACCGCCCACACCGCCCTGCGTCGTGTTTGTCGAATGTGTCATACCAAGCTCCTTGTTCCCGAAAACCGGGAAATACTGGCAACAGGGGCCCCCTGCAGGGTCGTGGCTGACACTGGAAACTGTGCCAGACCGCCCGCGATCGCGTGCGGCAGGCCAGGCGCCAAGCCAATCAGCCACATGAAAATAACGCCTGCGCGGTAATCGCGTTCCCGGCTTGTCGGGCCTCAGGCGGATTTCGCCAGAAAGAACCGGATCATCTGGGCCGACGCATCCGGCCCTTGTTTATCGGTAAAAGACCCTGCCACGTGACCGCCCGACCATGCGTGGCCCGCGCCATTGATCATCCAGACTTCCAGCCGCACGACGCCTGCTGCATCCACAAAATCGCTGCGGGCATAGTCACGGCCACGGACCGTGCGATTGGTTGTCTTGGCCGGCACGGCTGCGACCCCGACGGCTGCGGCGACGATCAGAGCCATGTTGGACGGGTGCACGGTGCTGTCGCGATCGCCCTGAAACACGATCCGGCGGACTGGGTTTGCGTGCGGCGTGCTGTCAGGCACCTTGCCGCCGGATACGGCCCCCTTGCGCATCGCGGCTATGGCCGATTTGACATCATGGGCCGCCCCGCGGGTCAGCCCGGAATGGATCCCCACCGCAGAAAACACGTCCGGATAGACATCTGCCAGAATCGCCGACATCGCGCCGCCGGCTGACAACCCGGCGACAAAGACGGCCTCGCGGCCCAGACCGAATTCTTTGGCCAGTTTGCGCGCCAGCGCCGCCAGAATGGCGGGTTCGCCTGCGCCGCGGCTCTGATCGCCGGGTCTGAACCAGTTCCAGCAGGACGCGGCATTCTGGCCGCGGGTCTGCGCCGGATAGGCCACGGCCAGACCGTGCTTTTCCGCCAGCGCGTTCATGTGGGTGCCGACGGCAAAATCGTCCGGCGTCTGGTTGCACCCGTGCAGCATCAGGATCAGACCCTTTGGCCGCTTGGGATGGCTGGCTGGCAGATACAACTTGAACTTGCGTGATCCGGCAACGCTGCGATGGGTTCGTTCAAGATACTGCGCCCCGGCCGGGATGCGGGGTGCCACCGCTGGCCGCGCCGGCCGCAAGATCCGGCCCGGCATCAGCGACTGTGCGGCGCGCATCTGCGTCAGCACGGCCCCCATCGTTCCACCCACCCTGGGGGTTGCGGGCTTGCGCGGCTTGGGTTTCTTTGCCGGTTTGATCGCGGCAAACGGCGCAAGTACGGATTTCACCATCAGGTTGGTCATCGCAGTCTGGATCGACCGGGATTTTCGGGTCGGTTTGGCCGGCAGCAGCAGCCGGTTTGCCCGGCGCATCGCAGCCGCGAACGTACGTTTCATGATGGTTCCTTGAATGAGAAGACGACCGTTGCAGGGCAAGGCAGCTGTGCGTTCGGGCGCATGACAACAATCAACGCGCCGGCGCGAAAATGGTTGCCTGCGACCCAAACATGAAACGGCGCATGCCCTCACGTAACCTGACCGCAACCGGCGGGCCGCGCCTGCGTCACGGGATCCGGATGTCGGCCGCCAAAGCCATCCGGACCAGCGCGGGCAGTGATTCTGCCCCTGTCTTGCGCATGACGGATGCGCGATGGTTTTCGACGGTGCGCTGATTGATCCCCAGATCATGCGCGATGATCTTGTTCGGATCTCCGGCCAGCACCCGCGCCAGCACCGCGCGTTCGCGGTCTGTCAGGGTTTCGAATCGTTTTTCGGCGGCGGTGCGGGTTCCGGCTCTGGGTTTCGGGCTGCTTGCCGTCTCGACCGCGTGCCGCACGCTGGCCAACAGTTCGGCGGCACTTGCCGGTTTTTCGATCAGGTCCGATGCCCCGGCCTTTAGCGCAGCGACAGCGGTGGCAGCATCACCAAACCCGGTCATCATGACTGAGGGTATCGGCACGTGTTGTGACCGCAGCTGGGTGATCAGCTCGATCCCGCTCATGCCGGGCAGGATGTTGTCCACCAGCAGACAGGCAGCGTCATCGGATCTGGGCGTGGCAAGGAAATTCTCGGCGGAGGTATGAGTGACCACGATCCAGCCCTCGGCTTCGAACAGCCGCCGCGTGGTTTCGCGAATCATCGGGTCGTCGTCGACGACATGCAGCGTGGCAGCCGTGTCGCCGGTGCGTTGTTCGGTTCGGGCCCTGGCCTTGCGGATTTTGCGCAACTGATCCGCTACCATCTCCAGCAGCACCTCTGGCATCACCGGTTTGGACACCTGCGCGTGCGGCGTTTCCGCGATGTTTTTCAGGGTTTCGGCGGTAATGTCGCCTGTCAGAATGATGGTGGGCACGGTGCTGCCCAGCACATCCGGCAGGTCCTGCGCCAAACGCAGACCGCTCAACCCGCCGACGAGGTCGAAATCCGTCAGCAACAGGTCAGGCCGTTCCACATCGCCACTGGCCCAGGACAATGCGTCCTGTGCATTGGCTTTGGCGATGACGGTGTGGCCGTCTTTTTCAAGAATTTCTTGCAGCAGTTCCCGCAGCGGGCTTTCGTCTTCGACCAGCAGGATGGTGCCGGTCCGCGATGCGGCGTCCGGAAATTCAGGCACTGTGGCCGTAGCAGGTGGATCCTGCGGCGCTTCAACCACCGGCAGCGTGATCATGAAGGCCGACCCCTTGCCGGGTCTGGACCGCATCGAAACCGGGTGATCCATCAGCTGCGCCAGCCGCTGAACGATCGACAACCCCAGCCCAAGCCCCTGACCGGACACGCCCGGCGACTTGTCGACCTGATGATTGGCCTCGAAGATCGATTTGGCCTCGGCATCGGCCACGCCGACACCGCTGTCGCAGACAACGATGGTCAAGACCGGGCCGTGCCGGCGACAGCCCATCAGGATGCCGCCCTTGGGCGTGTATTTGATGGCATTGGACAGCAGGTTGCGCAGCATCTGTTCCAGCAGTTGCGGATCGGTCTGGATCCAGGCATTGCAGGGCACCGACCGCAATTTCAGGCTTTTCAGCCCGCATTGCGGACCGAATTCGTCCGCCAGCCGCTGCATCAGCGGGGCAATCGGCACCGGCCGCATGTTTGGCCGCACGATGCCGGACTCGATCCGATTCACGTCCAGCATCGAATCCAGCATCGCCGTCATCGATTTCAGCGTCTGATCCATCAGCAGGGCCAGCCGCACGCCTTCGCTGGACCGCTTTTGGGGCAAAAGCAGCTTGTTCAGCAGCGCCATGGCCTGCAGGGGCTGCCGCAGATCGTGACTTGCCGATGCCAGAAAACGGGATTTCGCCCGGGTCGCACGGTCCGCCTTGGACATCGCTTCGACCAGCGCGGCGTTGGTGCGTTTGCGTTCGGTGATGTCAATATAGGTGATGACCACACCATCCACACGTGCGCCTTCGGTGCGATAGGGCTGGATGCGGCGTTGGTACCAGGTGTCGTTGATGCCGCTGATTTCCCGTTCGACGGGGTTTGACGATGCCAGCACAGTGCGGGTATCGGTGGGCAGATCATCATCGCGCGTCACAGCGGCCAGATCAGAAATCGGTCGGCCGACATCGGTCGGGATCACGTGAAATATCGCGCGCGCCGCAGGGGTGAAGAACCGGATGTTCAGGTCAAGGTCCAGAAACAACGTGGCGACATTGGTGCTGAACAGCACGTTCTGCAGGTCGTTCGCAGTCGTGCGATGCCGTTCAAGGGTTTCCTGCAGCTGGCTGTTCAGCGCGGTCAATTCCTCGTTCAGCGATTGCAGTTCTTCTTTCGAGGCCAGCAATTCTTCGTTGGTGGACTGGAATTCCTCGTTGACCGACAGCGCCTCGGCGGCGTCGGCACCATGGGCCTCGACCTCTTGTTCCAGATCACGCAGGGCATCGGACAGATCGCTGCGCGTGGCCAGCAGGTCCGCTTCCAGATCGGCGATGTTCCCGGCATGACCGCCGTTTTGTCCAGTGGCCGTGGTGCTGGCCGTCGGGCGCGGGGTGTCGATAAAACAGACCAGCAACAGCGTCTCTGATCCCGCCGACACCGCGTGAATGGCAATGTCAAACCCGCCAACGCCGGTGATGCGCCCGCCCGAAACGGTCACAAGCGGATTTGCCGAGGTACAGGATTCGGCCGCCGCCCGAAATCTGGGCCGCAGGGCCTTGGGCAACATGCCGACGATGCCCCGGTCCGGGTGGCCTTGGGTGATCTTCAGGTATTTTTCGGTCTGGCCCAGAAAATACAGGCAGTCCAGCCGGACATCCAGAAGCACTGCCGCCGGGGCGTAGGTTTCCAGCACGATGCGGCGGCACAGGTCGGCCAACGCCCCGCGTTGCAGCGGGGTCTGGCCAGGGGATGCCATGGTTTCTTCACGCTTGCCGGTGGAAAAATGCAATTCGCCCGGATGGCTGTGCCCGACCCGGCGCCACAAGCGCGCGTCCTTGTCCTCGATGGCAAAGCAGCCATCGCTTTGGCCCGGGATTTCTGCTGCGCCCAGCAGCAGCAATCCGCCCGGCCGCAAGGCAAAGCAGCACCGCGCGATCACCCGTTTTTGCGCCTCGGGGGCCAGATAGATCAGGACATTGCGACATGACACCAGGTCGATCTTGGAAAACGGCGGGGCCGACAGCAGGTCTGCTACAGTGAAAACGATCACATCCTGCAAGATCGAGGTGGCACGCCAGCCCCCCTTTTCGGCCACAAAGAACCGCGCAAGGCGTTCGGCGGATATCACAGCGTCGATGTCTTTTGGATAAAATCCCGCCCGCGCCACGGCGATCACGTCGGGATCGACATCCGAGGCAAGGATCTGCAACCGCGAGGGTGATCCGGCGGCTTCGATCGCCTCGAGGCACATGATGGCAAGGCTATAGGCCTCTTCGCCGGTGCTGCATCCGGCAACCCAGATCCGCAGCGGCCGATCCACGGTCATCTTGGCCACAAGGCTGGGGATCGCCGTGGCAGCCAGCCGGTCGAACACCGCGGAATCGCGGAAAAAGCTGGTGACATGGATCAGCAGATCGGCCGAAAGCTGGGCGCGTTCCTGGGCATTGTCGTGCAGGACTTCCAGATAGCGCGCCTGTTCGTCCGGCCCCAGACCTACCAGAACTATCCGGCGCGCAATGCGGCGTTCCAGAGTTCCCCGTTTGTAAAGCGGCAGGTCAATGGCTGCAAATTCGCCGACATAGGCCAGCAGGTCATCATAATCGGACCGCACCCGACCATCCGCGCCGGTGTCGTCCTCGGCAAGGTCATCTGTAGCGGCGGCGTTGGTGCCAGCGTTTTCCGGCGTATCGCCCGTGCCCTGCTTCAGGAATTCCTGCAGCGCGGCAATCATCTGGGACGTGGGCAGGACCTTGGCCACGAAACCGGCGCCGATGGCGCTGTCCGGCATGCCGGGATGGCCCGCCTCTTTGGGCTCTTGTGCGATCACCAGACCGCCAGCCGCAGAAAATTCGGCAATCCCCAGCGTGCCGTCCGTGCCTGTGCCCGACAGGACGATGCAAGCCGATGTGGCCGCGCCATCCTTGGCCAGCGACCGCAACAGCATGTCGAAGGGCAGGCGCACCGCCTTGCCCTGCTCGGGTTCCGACAGGTGCAGGACACGCTGCGCAACCGACAGGAAAACGCCCGGCGGGATGAGATGCAGATATCCGGATCGCAGAGCAAGTCCTTCGGATGCCTGGACAACTTTCAACCGGGTGTGGCGTGCCAGCAGATCGACCATCATGCTGTCATGCGACGGATCAAGGTGCTGGACCAGAATGAACGCGGCGCGCACGTCTGGCGGAATGTCCTTCAGCAATGTCCGGCATGCCTCAAGACCCCCGGCCGACGCCCCGATCGCAATCACGGGCAGACCGCCGCGACCGCCCTGGGCCACCATCACTGTGATGGCCCGGTGAAGACGGGCTGTTCGGATCGTGTGGCAACACATTGACACAACATGATCGTTCCCCCGCAGCCGCATCATTCCTGAATGCGGTTAACAGAGTTCCGCGCAACATGACATTACCTACGTCAGTCGCCGCAGACTTTTGCCGATTGCGACCGTCTGAGTAGATTCCGGCGCTTCGCGATGATGACCTCCGGACGTATCGTCGGGGTACTGAGATTGATGTGTAACGAGTGCTGACCGGTAACAGCCGTAACGAGTGTCTTTTTAAGCGTCTGGAGGGGCCGGGGCGATAACGGCACTAAATAACGGTTCAAGCTTGTGCCGTTTCGAAAACGCCAATTCGACCAAGCCCGGCCCTCCAGCCGTCGTTCTGAAATGCTGCGCGCCGTATCAATCGGCGCGTCTGCCAGCGCGAGTCTCATGCGCACCAGCACCCGCAATAACGCGTTTGGCGCGCCGTCGCTTTTGCGTCCGATCAACCAGAAGGACTACCCATGAATCAGATCATCTACATCGTTGGTGCGATCGTCATCGTGATGGCACTGCTCAGCTTTGTCGGCCTCAACTGACTGCGGTCCCGGATCAAGGAGTATTATGATGATTTCCGACACCACACGGGTTGCTGCCAAATTGTCAAAAAGCCCAGAAGCAGAAGGGTCCTATGTGGATTGGGCGGCCATTCTCGCCGGGGGCATCTTCGCGCTTGCGATCTCGTTTCTGCTGATCAGTTTCGGCACCGGGATCGGGCTGTCGCTGACCTCGCCCTACCGGGGGGAAGGCGTGTCGGCCGCTTGGGTCGCCACGGCGGCCGGCATCTGGTTTGCCTGGGTCATGGTGACGGGTTTCGGTGCCGGTGGATATCTGGCGGGGCGGTTGCGCCGCCGGGCCGGCGACGCAGTCCCGGCCGAGGTCGAGGCCCGCGACGGGGCGCACGGTATGATGGTCTGGGCCACGGGCGCGCTCATCGGGTCCATTCTGGCCGCGATGGGCGTTGGTGGCGTGATGACCGCCGGTGCCGCAACGGTCGCCGGGGCGGTGGATGTGGCAAGCGAGGCGGCGTCGTCCGACTATTTCGCCAATGTCATGCTGCGCAACACGGCAACCGACACTGCTGCTGGCCAACCCGCGTCTGACGCCGCCAGCCCTGCTGCGGCGCAAAACCAAACTTCTGATCCGGGCTCGGTGGCGCCTGCGGCGGTCGATCCGGCACTTCAGCAGCAGGTTGCCGCCATTCTGATGCGCAGCGCGGCCGATGGCGAAATGGCGGAACGTGACCGCGCCTACCTCGCACAGGTTGTGGCGGCGAACAGTGATCTGGACCCGACAGCGGCCCGCACCCGGGTCGATGAGGTCAATGCCGAAGTCGCCGAGGTTCGCGCCACCACGCTTGCCGCCGTCGAAAAAGCCCGGGTTGCCGGTGTGGTGTTCGGCTTTATCGCGGCGGCCACCTTGTTGATCGGGGCGCTCGCGGCGTTCTTTGCCGCAGTTGCCGGCGGGCATCACCGCGATGACGGACTGGGCTTCGAAATTTTTTCCGCGCGGCGCTGACATGCCGCGACCAATTCCTGATCCCGAAAGGACAGACCCATGCCCGTACTCATCGCCTGGCTACTCGGAGCACCGCTTCTTGTAATCGTCATCATTGCGCTGATGCTTTAGCGATCCTGTTTTCACCACTTCCACACAGCACTTAACTAGTAAAGGAACATCAAATGGAACAGAAATCCCTGCCCGAATACTTTATTACGGTGCTGACTGAAGCACTCGAAGCCGACCGGATGATCAGAAACGCCTGTGTCGCCCAAAAGTCCAAGGCCCAGGCGCAATGGCTCCGGCAGCGTTATCAGGCAGACCTCGATTTTGCCATGCCGTCAATTGAACCGCTGGATTGCGTTCGAATGATGGAAGACGAGCCGCGCGCGCGGGTCAATGCCTGACGCCGGCTGACGGACAGAACAGCATACAGAATGTCGTTCGCAACCCGGCCCTTTCCATTCGGATTTTCGTGGCTTGATTGCCGCGAGATTGCCGACCTTGCCCCTTACAGGAGCCAAACCATGAATATCGAATCCCTTGACGACCTGTTCCTTCATACGCTGAAGGACGTACTTTACGCCGAACGCATCATCCTCAAGGCGCTGCCGAAAATGGAGCGCAAGGCAACCGACGCGAAACTGAAAGCGGCGTTGTCGACGCATCTGAGCGAAACCGAAGATCAGGTCGCACGCCTCGAAGAAGTGTTCGAAATCCTGGGCAAACCGGCGCGTGGTGCGAAATGCGACGCCATGGTCGGGCTGATCGACGAGGCCGAAGGTCTTATGGCCGATGTCAGCGACACCGACACGATGGATGCGGCCCTGATATCGCTGGCGCAGGCGGTCGAGCACTATGAAATCGCCCGTTACGGCACGTTGGTGGCCTGGGCCAAGCAATTGGGTCAGCCGCAGGCGGCGGTGCTGCTGAAAGCCACACTGGATGAAGAATACGGTGCCGACAAGGCGCTGTCGAAATTGGCCGAACACCGCCTGAACGCTGCGGCGATGGCATGACACGGCTTTAACCGGAACGTCCGCGCCGCACGCAAGACCCGTGTCGTGATGGACGCAGCGCGGGGGACGAAATCCCCATCGGCCCCCGCGTCAAAGACCGCTGCCCCCCCATTCCTGATTGCCGGACGATACATGCGTTTTGCCGCAGGGTGTCGGCTGTGCCGCCTCTCATACCAAAAACGAGACGAAAACCATGACCATAATGCATCCGTTTCATCATCTGTTGCCACAACATGCCGCGGCTTTGCGCAACCGTGCGCTGAAGCTGACCCATGACGAACACCGGGCCGAAGATCTGGTTCAGGATACTCTGATGAAAGCCTGGGCAAACCGCGACAGCTATACCCCCGACACCAATCTGCGTGCATGGCTGTTCACGGTTTTGCGCAACACCTTCTATTCGGGTTTGCGAAAATACCGCCGCGAAGTGGAAGACGTCGATGGCGTCCATGCTGGTGCGCTGTCCGAAGAACCCCGGCAGTATCACACACTCGCGCTGCATGAACTGATCGCGGCGATCGCACAATTGCCGGGCACCCAGCGGCGGCCTCTCGTGATGATGGGCGCCTATGGGTATTCGCAGCAAGAGGCGGCAGAAGCCTGCGGTTGCAATATCGGCACCATCAAAAGCCGGGTCTACCGCGCGAGAGCCACACTTGCGATCGGGCTGCATGACTGATCCGATGCGGCAAACCGCGGGCGTTCAGTTGAAATTGCGCGCTTCGGATTCGGTCGGCAACCGGCCGTCCGGTGTGAAACGGTTCACGACATCGGGCAGGGCTGCGTTCAGGCGCAGCAGCAATTCCTTGCGCGACAATCCGGTTTTCTGGCCCAGTTCGTCCAGCGTTTCGTCCCCAAGCGCCTGTTCTAGCTCGATGACATCGATGGGCATGTTCGCTTTGGCGGACACCCAGCTGTCGGCAGGGGCGGCGCGGCCCGCGTCCCTGAACCGGGCCACCAGATCGCCAAGGCCCGCCGACAGCGTGCCCCCCGATGCCCCGGCCCCGAACAGGTTGCCGAGTTCGGACAGAAACCCGCCGCTGGCCTGGGGGGCATACCCAGACTGGCCGCCCGATTGGCCGCCCGAATGGCTGATGTTGCGGTTGGCGGCGGATTGCTGACGCGCATCGTCCAGCATGTCGCTGATGCGTTCGCGGTTCTGGTAGCCGGCAACGGCGACCAGACCAAGCAGGGCCAGCAGGGATGGTGTGGATTTCGACATGACACAGCTCCTGAAAAACGCGTGAACAGGGGGAACGGGTCAGGCGCGTCTGCGCATGTAACCCCAGATCGCCAGCACGATGACGGCGCCGACCACGGCACCGATGATCCCGGCGCCTTCGCCCGCAGAATACCAGCCAAGGCTCTGACCGAGGTAGGTGGCGACAATTGCCCCCACGACGCCAAGGATTGTCGTCAGGACGAAACCCGACGGTTCGTTGTCGCCCGGCATCAGGAATTTGGCGATGACACCCGCGCAAAACCCGATGACGATGGTCCAGATGATTCCCATGGGGTGTATTCCTTGTGTGCGTTCCAAGTGTTCAATGTCACAACGTCGCCGCTGCGATTGCGTTCCGTGGCGCCAGGACCAACCGGCGACCGCATTTTCCGGGGGTCGCCGCCGCCACGTCCTGTCAGCGGCGGTGTTGCAGGAAAAACCGCAGCATTTCGCGGGATGCATCAGGGCCTTTCGGGTCAGTAAAGCTGCCACCGGGCTGTCCGCCGGACCAGGCATGGCCCGCGCCGTCGATTTCCCAATGTTCGGCAATGCTGCGGCCGTCGCCGGTTGCGTGGCTGGTCTGCTGATAGGTTCGCCCGCCGTTGCCGACCCCTGAAACACGGGTGCGTTCCACCCCGGGATGCGCCTGAACGGCCTGTGCAATCACCGCCGCGCCATTGGTCGGGTGCACCGTGGCGTCGGCCGCGCCATGAAACACGATGGTGGGAACCGCGGCCGCGTGCGCCTTGCCGGCAGCGCCGCTGCGCATGGCGGCAAAGGCGGTCACCATATCCTGCGCGCCGCCGACCGGCAGGCCGGAATGGACGCCGACGGCGGCAAACAGATCGGGATAGGCGGCCCCCATGATGGCCGCCGCCGCGCCGCCTGCCGACAGACCGGCGACATAGACCCGCGCCGGATCGGCGGGATGGTCGCGCAGGATGTCGCGGACGATGCCGGCGATCAGGGCGGGTTCGCCGCGATCACGGCCCTGATCCTCGGGCCGGAACCAGTTCCAGCATTTCTGGGCATTGGCCCCCTGTGGCTGGGCGGGCCAGGCGATCAGGCAACCGAATTTCTCGGCAAGGGCATTCATGCCGGTGCCGATCGCGAAATCTTCGGGCGATTGGGTGCAGCCGTGCAGCATCACAACCAGCGGCATCGGCCCGTCAGGATGCCTGGTGAGATTTCTGGCGGGAATGTACAGCCGATAGGCGCGGCTGCCATGTGCGCTGCGGTGCGTCAAAGTCAGGAACTTCGCGCCCTTGGGCAGGTCCGGCGCGACAGGTGCTGTTGGGCCGCGATGGGGCAGGCCCCGTGCGGCGACAGTGGCCAAGGTTTCGCGCAGGGTGTTGCTAGGCTGGCGCGCGGCACGCGGCGGGGTGTGGGCGGTGGTTTCGTCAAGACGGGTAAAGCTGCCCTCGATCACATCGGCGGACGCGTTATCACGTGCCACATCCGGGGGCTGTGGGGCAGCGGGGGCGGGCGTTCCGCGCAACAGCGACTGGATCAAGGCGGTCGCCTCTTCCAGTTTTCCGGCGCGGGTCAGTTCTGCGGCGCGGGACATGCCGTCGGTGAAGGAAATGTTCATGAGGTGCTTTCGGTCCTGGGGGATCATTTGATGCGGTCGGCAAGTGCTGCCTTGACCGGGGCGGGGGCGTGCAGGGTGCCCAGCACCGACAGGGCGGAAATGGTGCTGCGGGCAAGGTCGGCGGTGACATCCGGCGCGATCACCGCCAGCCCCAGCACCCGGACATCCAGCATCTGACCGGCGGCCAGCGCCGTGGTCAGGTCATCGCGCGAGATATGCCGCAGACCCAGATCGACGCTTTTGCGCACCACGATCTGGCGCACGGTGTCTGCATGACGTTCGATCTGGTTGCGGATGGCCGTGCGGATGAAATCGCTGCGGTTGGAATAGAATCCTTCCTGCACCAGCAGCTCGATCTGGCCCAGATCGACAAAGCCCAGATTGATCGTCAGCTTTTCAGACTCCGGGACCTTTGAGAGGGCCGGGTTTTTTGATGTTATTGCCAAGTTCGCCATCCTTCAGCCATCCATGTGGATGGTATATGGATGTTTTTGGGCTGAGTGCAATCCGCAAGGCCAGATTACTTTGCCACCACCGGTGCCGGGACCGGCGACGCCTCGGCCCCCAGAAAACTGCCCAGCGTGTTCAGCGAGACGACGTTGTCGCAGATCACCTTCAGGCACACGAGGAACGGCACCGCCATCAACGCCCCGGCGATCCCCCACAGCCACCCCCAGAACACCAACATCACGAACACCGACACGGTGTTCAATTCCAACTGTCGGCCAAGGATGACCGGGGTCACGAACTGACCTTCGATGGATGTGGCTGTCAGATAGACGATGGGCGCGAGCGCGGCGTGGCCAAGGCTGTCGAAACTGACGATAGCGACGGCTGTGGCCAGACCCGCCCCCAGTAACGGCCCGATATAGGGCAGGAAATTCACAAAGAACGACAGGGCGGCCCAGACTACGGGCTGCGACATGCCGATGGCCCACATGCCCAGACCAATGACGATCGCCAGCACGAAGTTGATGCTGGTCACGACCAGCAGATAGCGCGACACGCTGCGTTCGATCCCGTAGACGATCCGCAAGGCGCGCTTTTTGTCGCCAAAGTTGGGAAAAGCGTCGATCAGTTTGACATAGAACAGGTCGCCATAGGACAGCAGGAACAGCGCCAGCACCAGCGTAACCAGCGTGGTGGCAAGGATCGACGCCACGTTGCTGACTGCCATGGTCAAAAGGCCGGGTTGTTCCATCGACACGCGCTGCACCGAAGGATCGGCTGCCGCTGCGGTCAGGTCATCGACCTGGCTGGACGCTTCTTGCATGATCGCGAGGGACGAGGTCAGCGACTGCAGCTTTTGCCGCAATTCCGCTCCCAGTTGCGGGGCGTCGCTGATCCATGTCGTCACCGGCCCACTCAGCAACAGCGCCGCCGCCGCCAAAAGCGCTGCCAGCAGCGTGATCATCGCCGTCGCCGAAATGGCGGGCGCAATCCCGCGCCGCTGCAAGGCCCGCACCATCGGACTGAGGGTCAGGGCCAGAAGGGTGCCCATCAGCAAGGGCAGGATCACATCCTTGGCGAAATACAGACCCATCGTCACCAGAACGAACAGAATCAGGTTCAGGGTCCGGGCCGAGGACGACAGATCGGAACCGTTCATCGCCCACCCCCGGTGCTGTCAAACGGCCAGACCCAGACGCATTTCCAGCCACATGTGATCATGGTTCAGATCTTCATTTTTGAAACAGGGCCTCGCGCGACCACAGGCGCAAATCCTTGCAGCGTGCGACAAAGTCCGCGACCGTGGCTGCATCCCGCAGGCGGCAGACGCCCGCATCATCGACTTCGCCCAGACCACAGGTTTCGAACAGCGCCACGGCCTCTTTGGTCCCACCGATGAATTTGCAATGTGCAAATGCATCACGGACAAACCCGGTCGCGGCGGGATTGTCGGCAAGGCTGTCAGCCCCCGGCAGGATGGCCACGGCATCAAACAGAACCGACGGCGCGCCGCCGATCCGGTCGGTTACGGGATGCAGGTTGTCCTTGCTGCACATCACACCGCCAATGCGCGGCGCGATGAACCGCAACAGACCGCCCGAGTCCTTGACCGCCGTTTCCAGCGCCGCCAGCAGGGTCCCATCGAACCCGTCGCTCAGCAGCACACCCATGATCCGACCCTTGAAATTGCCGGGCGGGTTGGACTGGATGCTGAGCGCCGGTGACGGCGCAAGATCCGTCCGGGTGGGCCGCGCCGCCGGGGCAGGGGGCGGCAGCGTGGTCAGACCCAGCTGCATGGCGGCCGTTTTTGCCAGTGTTTCGTCGACGTTCAATAGATGCGCGACCATCCGTTCCCGGATCGCCGGCACCTCGCATTTCGACAGTTCAAACACGAAGGCCGCAAGGATGTGTCCCTGTTCGGACGCGGTCTGGCTGATATAGAACTGTCGCGCCTGACTGTAGTGGTCGGCAAAGCTGTCGGGGCGCAACCGTGCCTTTGGGCCGGTGACGGGGGCGGCGTAGCTGACATAGCCTTCCAGCGGATGGGCGCGCGGACCGATCCCCCAGCCGTTGGGTTCATAATTCACGCGGCCCTTGCGGGCGGCAGTCTGCATGTGGCCGTCCTGCTGATAATTGCTGACCGGGCAGCCTTTCGGGGCATTGATCGGCAGCTTGGTGAAATTCGGGCTGCCCAGACGTTTCAACTGAGTGTCCAGATAGGAAAAGTTGCGGCCCTGCAGCAGCGGGTCATCGGTGAAATCAATGCCGGGGATCACGTTGGCGGTGCAGAAGGCAACCTGTTCGGTTTCGGCGAAAAAGTTGTCCACGGCGCGGTCCAGCCGCAATGTGCCGATGATCTCGACCGGGCAATCCTCTTCGGGGATGATCTTGGTCGGGTCCAACACGTCAAAGGCAAATCGGTCGGCGAAATCCTGATCGAACATCTGCACACCCAGATCCCATTCCGGGAAATCACTGCGGTCGATGGCGTCCCACAGATCGCGGCGGTGGCGGTCGGGGTCAGCGCCATTGCTTTTGACCGCTTCGTCCCAGACCACGGATTGCAGACCCATGCGGGGTTTCCAGTGGAACTTGACAAAGGTCGATGCGCCATCCGCAGTCACAAAGCGAAAGGTGTGAACCCCGAACCCTTCGATCGTGGTAAAGGATCGCGGGATGGTGCGGTCGGACATCTGCCACATCACGGTGTGCATCGCCTCGGGCGTCAGCGAGATGAAATCCCAGAAATTGTCATGCGCCGATTGCGCCTGCGGAAATTCGCGGTCGGGGGCGGGTTTGACCGCGTGGACCAGATCGGGAAACTTGATCGCGTCCTGAATGAAGAACACCGGCACGTTGTTGCCCACCAGATCCCAGTTGCCCTGGTCGGTGTAGAATTTCACGGAAAATCCGCGCAGGTCGCGCGCCAGATCGGGGGAACCCTTGCTGCCGGCGACGGTCGAAAACCGCACGAACACCTCGGTCTGTTTGTCCTTTGCCGCAAAGGGCGCGGCGCGCGTGACGTCCGGCAGCGCACGGGTGCAGGTAAAGGTGCCATGCGCGCCATACCCCCGCGCATGGACCACCCGTTCCGGGATGCGTTCATGGTCAAAGTGAAAGATCTTTTCCCGCAGTGCGAAATCTTCCAGCAGGGTCGGGCCGGGCGCGCCGGCCCGCAGCGAATTCTGATTGTCGGCGATCACCACGCCTTGCGCGGTCGTCAGGCGGTCGGCCCCGTCAATGGCGTGCTGATGAACCTCGCCACCCGACCCGGTGTCGGAAATCAGCTTGGCGAAATCGGTCGGCTGGCGTGGCGATTTGGTCATGGCCTTACCCCTGAATGACAGAAACTGGGCGACAGTGTTGAAAATCCGGGTCCGGGCGGTTCGATCGAACCGCCCGGTTCGCGCATCAGGTTTTGGGTGCGTCGTCTTTTGGGACGGCGCTGCCCGTCGCGTGGCTCACAACCCGCGTGGCTGCATCTGCGGCGCGGTCAACGATCACGTTCCCGACGGATTTGCCCTCCGGCAACAGGTCGGCAAGGTCTTCGCCCACGTCGCGCAGTTCATCTTTGACATCCGTCGCGGCGGTGCGCGCGGTCGCCATGGCCTTGTCGCGCTCGTGACGCAACAACGCCTGCGCATCGGCGAACAGCTGGTCGCTGCTGTCACCCATGGTGTCGTCCTCGATCTTGGTGTGCGGCAGCACCCCGCCGATCGCTGCGCCCAACGCAACGGCCAAGGCCCCCACGACCAGCGGTTGATCCTCGAAGAAACCGGTTGCAGCGCGCGAGCCTGTTTTTGTCGCCGCCACTGACGCCAGACGGGCGTCATGGGCTGCACGCCGCGCAGCGACCACACGGGCCTTGGCATCAGCCGACAGATCATCCAAGCCGCCGGAAAGCCGCGCAGTCAGGTTCGCTGCGGCGTGGCTGGCACTGCCTGCCGCATCGGAAATCGCATCCCCTGCGGTTGTCGCCGCATCGCGGATCGCCCCCATCACGCCGGAGGGTTCATTCTCGGTCCGCGACCGATTTTCGGCCCAGTTTTTCAGGTCATGTTCGTCCGACCGACGATCCCCAGGCATCGGATCGTCGCCGAACCATGCGCTGTCGTGATCGCGGAACGGCCGGTTGCCACGGCGCCCCTTGGATGCGGTGTCCCACGGGTCAGACGCAGGCGAATTGCTGCGGCGGGACACATTGTCCGAAGACCGCTTGGTCTGAGGTGCCGCGGTGCCGCGGTTCTGGCCCAGAAACATCCATGCAAGGCCGACCCCCACGAGCGCGACGGCGGCCGGGTTGCGTCCCACGGTGTCGCTGATCGACCGGACGATATCGCCCTGACCGCGGAACATCGCTCCGATGTCGCTGACGATGGCATCGACCGAGAACTTTTTCTGCAGGTCATTGATCGTGTCGCTCATCTGCGCGCGTTCGTCGGCGATGTCGCGTTCGATGTCGTCCGAAGTGCGGTTGTCATTTGTCATTGAAGGATTCCTTGATGGCCGCAGCATCACGCGAGACATTGCGCGCAGCGCGGGTCGGCACGAAGCCGATCTGTTGAAGAGCCGTTTTTGCGGATGAAAATATGGCCAGCGCGATCAGCAGCAGGATCGCGCCGACGCCAAAGGTCGCCCATTCCGATGGCACACCGGCCCAGATCACCAGAGCGACCAGCGATGCCGCCAACACGTTCAATCCGGTGATCGCCAGCGCCAGAGCCACGGCCATTGCGGCCATCGACCCGCCGGCCTTTTTGAGGCTTTCTGCGATTTCGGCACGGGCAAGGTCGGCCTCGTTGCGCACCAGATTGCCGACATTCCCCAGGATGTCAGCCATCATCGCGCCTGTCGACTTGGGGGCATCACCTGTCATGGGGCAGCCTGCAGCGGCTGGGTGTTCGGGTTTCCTTCGTCCACAAAGGCGTCAACCTGTGCTTTCTGACTGCGTGGCTTTTCGGACATCGAGCCGCCCGCATGATTGCCAGAAGCTTTGGCGTAACGGCTGGCGGCAAACCCCAACAGCGCCGCACCACCCAGAAACAGAACCGGGTTTTCGCGTGCGACCCGGCTGGCCATGTGCAGCATCTGGCCCAGATCCTTGTCGCGGATCGCGTCAGACACATCGGCCAGACTGTTGGAAATCTGTCCCAGCGTGCGTTCCTGCGCAGACCCGCCGCGCAGTTCGTCGGACGCCCGGCGCAGCGCCTTTGCCACGTCCTTGACCTCGCCGGCCACGCCCGCCTTGGCGTCATCGGCGCGGCTGCGGACCTCGGTCACGGCTTCGCTGAACTTTTGGCTGGCCGCATCCTTGATGTCGGACGCCACGCTGCCGATCGTCGATCCGGCCTCTTTCGTGGAAAACCCGGTGTCTTTGGTCTGGTCGTTGTTCATCGGTCTTTGCCTTTCTGGTGTGGGATGGATGGGGGTGCATCCGGATGGACGGTCCGTTTTTGCGGTCTGCATCCTGACGTGATCCCGGTCCTGCCATCACAACACCCTCGGCGCGCAACCGTTCCGCATGTCGGCCCTTGACGTGCGGGCAGGTGGCTGTCACGCGCACCGGCTGTAGCCCTTGGCAGGACGCGCTGTGGCAATGCGTGATGGCCGGCCGGCGGCGTGCAGGTTTGCCGTGATTTCGGCGACCGCCGTCGCCAGCGCGAAGTCATGCGCTGCCAAGGCGCATGGTGGTGGTTTTCGACCCCGGTTTTCGACCCGAAGATCGGGCGCAGATAGCGGGCATGGGTTTCGAACGGCAGATCGGCCAGCGGGCGATAGGCGGGATGGTCAAGGTCGATGGTCACCCCGGCATGAAGCCACTGGTGGTTAGGACAATAATTGACCCCGATGATATCGCGCAGCGATTGGTCCCCGCCGATCTGCGGCCATATCCTCCCCGACAACAGGTCAAAGGCCTGAAACTGCGCCTGATGCCAACCCTCGGCCTCGGATCTGCGCAGGCCGGTGTCGTGGCTGTGGAGAATGGCGATCAGAGGTTCGCAATGTACAAAGCGGGCCCGGGGGTCTGGATCGCGGAACGCATGCATGGCGCGATGCCGGCGCGGGCCAGTTGCACCTGCAATGCGAACCCGCACCCGGTGGCAAAGGGGTTCAGGTATCGCACATCGCCATCACCCCACGAAAAGAACGAGATTTCGTTGATCGGGCACCAGAACTGCACCTCGTCGGTGATCTCGCGCCATCTTTGCGCCGTGGCGCGGGCAAAATCCGCAAACCGGTCCACAAAGGCGGGGGTCCAGCTGTCGATGTCATCGGGCCAGCCATAGTGCAGCAGGTCCCGGATCACCTGCGTGCCGGTGTGCTGCGCGGCCTGCGCCATTGGCGAGAAACTGGTAAAATCATCGCGGCCCGGCTGCGTTTCGACCAGATGCCACCGCACCCCGTGGCGCACTGTCCGCTGGCCCATCTGACCCAGTTGCCGGTAATCGTTTTCGGCCTGCATGTCATATGCCATGGCCGCGATCACATCCAGCCGCCGCCCCGTCGACAGGCGGTGGGTCGAACATTCGAAACCGCCCTGCGTGAAACTGCGAAACAGCTGCGTCTTGAGGGGCGGGCGGTCCGGCATCCAGCAGGTGGCCGCGGCCCGCACCGGTTCGGATACCCCGACGTAACGGGTCGTCAGGTGTTTTGGCCCGGCCTGCGCCTCGTGGATGTCGCGCCCGTATTCTATCAGGGGCGGACGGTGATGCAGGCGTTCCATTGCCGGATACATGTCCGCCACGTTCTGACACGACACAACGATTTCACACCCGTCAATCTTGCGTTCCAGATAGCGGATGGTGTCTTCGAAATTCAGGTCACAGGCGGTCAGGTCGACGTTGATGCCGACCTTTGTCAAACTGGTAGGCGCCGGGTCCGGATCGTGGTCCAGCCGCAGACAGCGCAGCGCGTCGATCCGGTATCGCGCGGGGTCCAGCGACCGGGCCAGCCGCCGCACCTCGGTTTCCCCGGGGCCGCCGTCGAGCCATGCAAACACGAACAGGATGCGCACCGGACGGTCGGCCGGATGGGGCAGGGGGTGCGTCGCGCTGCAGCGTCCCAACTACAGGCCCGTGTCACGCAGGCCCCGGTTCGGACCACCAGCAGCAAGCCCCGGCGGGCGATCGGCACTTACCCGGCAGGATCATTCGGCGGCACGCGAAAAGGCGGTCGGGTCGCGGGTCCCGTTGATACGCTCGAACGTCGCAAGTGCCTGACCGACAACCTGATCCATGTTCAGATACTTGATAGACGTCCAGAGGGCCCACGAACCACACATCAAGCAATTGTTCGGCCGCGACGCGATACCGTTTGTACGGCGCATGATTTTCGGAGCGCGGGATCGGGTAATACGGGTCGCCGACGTCGGTCGGGTATGCATAGGTCAGGTTGGTCCTGGCGTGGGTTTGCCCGGTCAGGTGTTTGTATTCGGTGATGCGGGTGTATTCCGCGGTCTGCGGGTTATTGACCGTCGCCACCGTCTGCACCCATTCGACATCCCGCGTTTCGTTCACAAAGCGCAATGACAGTTAGGGCAGTGGGCCGAAACAATGCTGAAAGTAATCATCGATCGGGCCGGTAAAGACGATCCGGCGTGCCAGCGGGCGGTCGGCCGCCTCGTCCCATGCGCGGTTCAGATCAACCTTGATGTTGGGGTGATCCAGCGTATTGGCGAACATCGCCGTATTGCCGTCGGTCGGCATCTGTTGAAACGTGACGGTGAAGTAACGGTCGTCGCGGTTGGTGCAGGTCGGGATGCGGGCGGTGCCGAATTCCATGGCCGGAATGCGCAACCTCGATTGCCCCATCCCGCCGGGATAGTGGATGAAAATTTCCCGCTTTCCAAGTTCGATCCACTCACCCGCCCGGCGCTTTGCCGATATGCATCGTCTGCAGCGACCAGCCTTCGGCATAGGGTTCGAACCGCAGCGTCGCGGGGCGGTCGCCGCGTTTGGCGTCCATCCCGGCGCGGGCTGCGTCGAACAGCACGCCCGTCACGAAATCCGGCACAAGGATCATGACCGTCCAC
>JBBRCF010000057.1:0-22187 GCA_038205135.1 Rhodobacterales bacterium | reverse complement strand
GTCGGGGCCATGCCCATGCCGGCCATCTGCCCCACCAACCGGCGCGCCGGATCGGCGCGGTTTGCCCCGGTCAGCGCCAGCAGATAATGCAGGTCGGCGAATACCAGACAGCTGTCCGTCAGCCGCGTTTCCGCCAGATCGGCCAGTTCGGCCCAGCGATCACCGACCGCAACCCCGTCCAGCGCCAGCCGCGCCAGCAGCGATGTGGCATTGGCCAGATCGCGGTAATCGTCGGTCTTTTCCGCGCGGATGCAGGTGTCGTACAGGCCCAGAACCCGGGAATGATCGCCCTGATCCAGATACATCAGTGCCTTGTGCCACCAGACGTGAAACCGGAAATTGTTGCAATGGCTCCACGCGGTTTCATGGGCGTCCAGGAACGCGATGCCCATCTCTGGGCGCTGCGTCATGTCATGCACATGCGCCACCGCGTGCAGACCCCAGGCATCATCCGCCGCCAGCACCAGACCGGCGCGTCCCGCCGCTTCGGCCGCCGCATAATCACCGGTTTCCTCGAGGGTAAAGGCGTGACATCCCAGCACATAGCCCCGCAGCGGGTGATCCGTGCCATGACCCGCCAGCGCGCGTTCCACCGACCGCCGCATGCCCGCGGCGTCACCGATCAGAAACCGGATGCCCTGGATCACCTTCATCGTCAGCGTATCTGCGGGGTTCTGCACCATCACGCCTTCCAGATGAAAGATCGCGCCGCCGGGCGACCCGGCCAGCCAATCCTGCAAGGCCGCGACCCAGGCGCGGGCGCGCGGCGGCGCGCCGCCTGCCGCCAGCGCGGCGACGGCGGCATTGGCAGATGTTTGCGCCACGCCGACCATCTCGCGCCGGGCCAGCATCAGACAGAACAGCCCCCGCGCCGCCAGCGGCAGCACCGAGTCGGGCTCCAGTTCCAGCACGCGTCCCAGATGGGTGGGCATTGCAGCGCCATGCGCCAGAAACGCCCGCACCATCGCGTCCCATTCCAGTCGCGCGGCTGGATCGGTCAGGCCGGTTTCAGCGCAGCAGATGTCGGTTGTCATGATCAGGCTTTCCCACCTTGGGCCTTGCGCCCGTGATCAAATCCTAACGACACTCGCCTGCGTTGGCATCAACCCGTCACCGAAACCACGCAGTCGTGACAGTTTGTTATGTTTTCGTTGGCCGATACCGGATCACGAACGCGGCCTGCGCCGCGCGATCAGATCACGCAGCACGGTCAGGATACCTGCACTGTCCTGACCCAGCCGGGGCGGGGCCAGCCGGATCTGCACCGGCGTTCGCGACAGTTTCAGCGGATTGCCCAACAACCGCACTGCGCCCCCCGCCACATCATCGCGCGGCACGCTGACGACCGCGCCGCGCGCCTGCGCCTGATCGGACGCCAGCGCTTCGGGCACGGTCTGGATCGGGCCGGCCGGCACGGTGGCAGCGGCCATCCTGTCCAGCACAACACGGTTTGGCAGCGCGGCCAGCAATGCAGATATCCGCGCGGTCAGCGCGTCGCGATGCGTCAAACGGTCGGTGTTGGTGGCAAAGCGCGGATCGTCGATCAGGTCGGGCGCATCCAGCGCCTGCGCAAACCGGCGGAATTGCCCGTCATTGCCGACCGCCAGCAGGATATGGCCATCCGCACAGGCGAACACATCATAGGGGCAGATGTTCGGATGCGCATTGCCGCGCCGCTGCGGCGGCAGGCCGGACGCCAGATAATTCGTGCCCTCGTTGATCATCCAGGCAATCTGCGCATCCACCAAGGCCAGATCGATATGCTGCCCCTCGCCGGTGGCGTCGCGGTGCCGCAACGCGGCCAGAATGCCGACACAGGCATACATGCCGCACATCACATCGGCGATGCCCACACCCACCTTGTGCGGTGCGCCGTCGACAGGCCCGGTCAACGACATGATCCCGCCAAACCCCTGCGCCATCAGGTCATAACCCGGCAAATCACGGTTCGGCCCGGTCTGCCCGTAGCCCGAGATCGAACAATACACCAGATCCGGCCGCGCCGCGCACAGCGTGCCGTGATCCAGCCCGTATTTCACCAAACCGCCGGGCTTGAAATTCTCGATCACCACATCGGCGTGATCGGCGATCTGCCGCACCAGCGCCGCACCATCAGCCGAGGCCAGATCGGCCGTCACCGACAGCTTGTTGCGGTTGGCGGCCATGAAATAGGCCGACAGGTCGCGCACCCCGTCCGTGGTCGGCGCAAAGGGCGGCCCCCAACCGCGGGTATCGTCACCGGTGCCGGGGTTTTCGATCTTGATCACTGTCGCGCCCAGATCGGCCAGCAATTGTGTCGCGGTCGGACCCGCCAGCACACGCGACAGGTCCAGCACCACCAACCCGTCCAGCGCCCCCTTTGGCGCGCCCTGTGGCGCCTCCTGTGCATCAGATCCGGTCATCATAGGCCTGCCTTGGAATGGTTGCAGCGATCACGGTAAAGGTTGGACAGGTCAACGCCGCCTGCAACGCGGCCTCCAGCGTGGCGACGCTGTCAACGCGATGCCCGGCCCCGCCCATTGCGCGGGCCAGCGCGGCAAAATCCGTGCCGCCCAGATCAACACCGGCGTTCGGCAACTGGCGGCTGCGCTGCTTCATCTCGATCAGGGCCAGCGACCGGTCGTCGAACACCACGAATATCGTGCGCAGCCCCAGATCGGCGGCGGTGGCCAGTTCGCCCGCCACCATCAGAAACCCTGCATCGCCACAAAACGACACCACGGTGCGGTCGGGCTCGGCGATCTGTGCGCCGATGGCCAATGGCACCGCGCAGCCCATGGTGCACAACCCCGACGACTGCATCAAGGCGCGCGGGGTGTCGCAAGGCCACATCTGCGACAACAGAATGCGATGCGCGCCGCTGTCGACGCTGGCGCGGGTGCCCCGTGGCAGCACGCGGCGGCAGGTGGCGATCACCACGCCCGGACCCCAGACCGGTTCGGGCGCAAAGGCCGCCGCCAATGCTGCGCGGGTGGCGGCGGGTTCCGCCCCGACCCAGCGTAGCGCGGGGGCCAGCCCGTCGGTCAGCACGGCCAGTGTCGCATGGACCGATCCGACGATGTTGACGCTGCCCTGATGCATGTAATGCGTGTTGGGTGTGGCTGCGATGTCGATCACCAGTTGCCGGTCGGGATCGACCGCATCCTGCCAGCCCGCCCGCATCTCGATCGGGTCATAGCCTGCCAGCACCACCACATCTGCCGCCTGCACCAGCGGCAGCAACAGCGCGTCGGCCTTTGGCGACAGTCCGGCGCCGCCCATCGCCAGCGGGTGATCCTCTGGCAGCATCCCCTTGGCCTTGTAGGTGGTGATGACCGGCGCGCCCATTGCCTCGGCTGCCGCGCGCAGGGCCTGTGCCGCGTCATCATTCAACGCGTCGACGCCGGCGATGATCAGCGGGCGCGCAGCGCCCGCCACCCGCTGCCGCAGGGCCCGCAAGGCTTTGCCTTGCGCCGGTGCCATCGGCAGACCTTCGCGGCGGCGCAGGGCAGGGTTGTGCTTCGCAGGGGCATCCGCCACCAGAATGGGCAGGTCGATATGCACCGGCCCCGGTTGTCCCGCCATCGCCAGTGCCACGGCGCGGTCGATCATCACCGCGGCGGCATCCGCCACCATGGTCAGGCTGGCCTTGGTCACCGCCGCAAACACCGCGCGCTGATCGGCGACCTGATGCGTGTAACGTTGCGCTGTCGCCGCATCCAGACTGCCGGTGATTACAATCAGCGGCACCCGGTCCTGCCGCGCATTTTCCACCACATTGACCGCGTTCAGCGCGCCCGGCCCCACGGTCGTCACCAATAGCCCCGGCGCGCCCGTTGCATGGTGCACGCCTTCGGCCATGAACCCGCCGGCGTTCTCGTGCCGGACCAGCACAAAGGTGATCCCCACCCGTTCCAGCGCGTCGATCAGCGTCAGAACCTCGCCGCCCGGCATCCCGAACGCATGGCGCACGCCTGCGTCATACAGCCGTCGGGCGATCACATCCGCTGTGCGCATCTGGGGGTCTGTCATGCCGCCTGCCTTTGGATTTGATTGTCCGCGACAGGACGGTGCCGACCCGGGACAGACAATGCAAGTCTTCGTGAAACCCCGAAACAGAACGCCCTGCGCCCCCATCCCGACCCGCAAGGCGCACCCGTCCGCCGGCAACATGGCAGAACTGTTAACCAATCGTAAACGGAGTATTTCCAGCCACGTTTCAGATACTGATCTGTATCAGTTTCGATTATTGGAATTTGCAATCTTGTTAACGCGGGGGACGAATTTTAGCTGTCGATTGAGTCTTTGACGGTTTTTTCTGCGTTCCTCCGCATATTTCGATTTTATTTAACGGGAGATAATGCATGAAAATCAACAAATCCGGGCCGTTTGCAAAAACGGTTGCCATGCTGTCGGTCGGGGTTATCGCCGCCGCAGCACCGGCAACGGCCGCCACGATCGACAGCTGGAACACCACCAATGTTATGGTCGGCATTACGCCGGCAGATGGCGATACCGGGAAAAGCGTCGTCTACGACCGCGACGCCACGGACCCGGCGCGCGAAACCAATGGCCAGATCCTGTTCACCCCGCCCGAAGCCGTTGCTCCCGGCATCAAGGTTGTGCAGGAAACCTACGACGACAGTGGCAAGAGCACGCTGGAACTGGACGGCTGTATCATGACCAGTTCGGCTGCCACATGCACCAGCCCGTTCCAGAGCGGCAAGCGCATCAAGCAGCAGATGACGGATGTCGGTCCGGTCGATCTGGTGTTCAACGTCGGCGACGTGACCGAAATCAACAGCTATCAGGTCTTTCACCGGCTGATCAACGCGACGGGTCAGGCCCTGTCGGGCTTTTCAATCGAACTGGGCTTTGGGGTTGGTGACGATTTCCAACGCGCGGGTACGGACAGCGGGCTGTCATTTTCGCAGCTGTTTTCGGCCCAACCGTCGGGCAGTGGCATAGCCAGCACGCAGTTTCCCTTTGGCCTGTTCGGTGACGCGGCCAGCAATCCGAACTTCACGCTCGATGGATTCTTCGCCTCCGAACGCAGCGGGCTGACGCTCGACCTGTCGGACCCGACGGAAATCGCGAGCACCGGGTTCTTTGGCTCTTATGGGGCTCTGTTCGGTCCCTGGCTCAGCGGCAATATGGTGCCGCAAGGGGCGTTCTGGGATAACGACAACGATCCCTTGACCGACGCGCTGCTGATGGCCTGGCTGAAAGAGGACGGGACCTGGGAAGCCCGGCGCGAAATCCTTGATCTGGGGACCGGTGCTGCCGGGTCGATCACTCCGGTTGCGTTCAGCGCGTTCGACGATCTGGTGGCGTCGTTCCTTGGCAACGGTTTCGATCCATCGCAGATGGTCATCACGGCCGGCTCAATCGAGGATCTGGCGAACCTGAACGTGAACTTTGCCATCGAACTGGGTGACCTGAACGGTGCCGAACGCTTTACGCTGCGGTCTTCGGTCTTTGCGGCGCCGTCGCCGGTGCCGCTGCCGGCGGGCGGAGTGCTGATCCTGTCGGCACTTGGCGCGCTGTCCTTGCTGCGGCGTCGCCGGATTTGACCTGATCCGGGCCAAAAGCGGGCCCGGTTCCGGGATCAGACACCTGCCTGTCCCCACACAGCCCGCCCGCCATCGACTGGCGGGCGGGTTAATTCCGTCATGTGCCGTCAGGTGCTGCGGCCACACGCAGGTTCAATATTACCGGCATTGATGGGTCCGTGATGAATACCGTTCAGAAGATCACTTGCGTGACATCGCGTTTTCGTCATAGTCCAATTGCGATCCCTTTCTGAATGCGCGGCATGTCCGGAATGCCAAATGACGGCCTGCAACGAATTCCCCGGCCCCGGCAAACGGGCACATAATCGGTCAGGTGGAGGTAAAGGGTGGATAAGGACATCGGGGCTCGGAAAAAGATCGCGGCGGATGTCGCGCGGCATCTGGCGCAGGCGGGTGCGCCCGCACCATCGCTGGGTCAGTTGTCAGAAGGCACCACAACCTCGCGCCAGTTGATCCGGTATTATTTCGACGAACCGTCCGATCTGCTGCTGGCGGTCTGCGACCAGCTGGCCGAAGCCTACCGGATGGCGCTGGTGCAGGGCGTCGCCGGCATGGAGGGACCGGCGCGTCTGGGCCTGATCCTGGATTTCTACTTTGATCTGGTCGAGGGCAACGCCAAGCCGCGCGATGACCGCGCCTATGATGCGATGATGGCCTATGCCGGAACCTCGCCCAAGGTGCGCGCCGCCCTGCGCGAACAATATACCCTGCTGGGACAGCTTCTGGCGCTGGAAATCAAGATCGTGCACCGGCATCTCAGCCTCGATGACTGCGCCGAGATATCGTATCTGTTCACCTGTCTGATGTACGGACATTGGAAACTGGTCGCCAGCCTTGGGCTGGCCGAAGGCCACAAGCGAATCACGCGCCGCGCGGTGGACCGCCTGATCCATCTCTATGCCGCCGAAGGCAGCCGCCCCAAGGACTGGCCCCGGCCCTGGGCGCAGCAAGACTGATTTTCGTCCTGAAAAAATTCTGAAGCCCCCGGTTGTGCCATGCCGGGACCTTTGTTGCGTCAGCCACAGGGGCGGCAACAGGGGCGGCACGGAAGCGCAGGATGCAGCGCAGATTTGGCCTGCCACGGGTAACGCGACGGGTATGCCTTGATCCGCCTCGGGTTTTTTCAATCTGAAAACCACTATTGCAGCTCTATTGACAGGTGATGTTGCGGACAGGCTGGATGGAAGAGTTGGCTTTGACCGCTCACTTAGAAAACGGTGGCTCAGAGCAAAGAATCCGGGTCGTACTCCGTAGTGTGGATTGCCCGTTGTCCGATTAAATACTTGAAAGGGATTTTTATGAAACTTGCTTCAATTGCCGCAGTGTGCATTGCCGCAATGGCATCAGCCGCGACAGCGGCACCGGTAAACCTGACCGACTGGCTTGCGGTCGGCGGCGGAAACTGGGTACGCGAGGCCGACAACAACGGTGTCAAACAGACCGTAAACGGCCTCCCCGCCATTTTCCACAACAACGAGAACAGCCAGGGCAAATCACTGTCCGGCACGATCGAGGTGCAAACCACAAGTGATGACGATTTCATCGGTTTCGTGCTCGGCTACAACACCGGTGATCTCACCAACAATGACGCGGATTACCTGTTGATCGACTGGAAGGAACTGACACAGAATTTCTTCGGAACGGGGTTGAAGGGCCTCGCCATTTCTCGTGTAACCGGGCCACTCGGAAATAACAGTGGTGCCTGGGCTCACGACCCAGCCAACAATGTGACGGAACTGGCGCGCGCAACCAATCTCGGCTCGACGGGTTGGGCTCCAAACACCGAATACACGTTTGACCTGATATTCACCTCATCGCTCGTCGAGGTGTTCGTCAACAACGTAAAGGAACTGAGTGTCAACGGGTCCTTTGCTGATGGCTCGTTCGGGTTCTACAACTATTCTCAGGCGCAGGTACGCTACGCCGGGCTGCAGCAAGACGTGTTGCCGCCCCAGCCGAGCGCGGTACCGCTGCCCGCCGCCTTGCCGGCACTCGCCGCCGGCATCGCCTTTTTCGGGCTGATGGGATGGCGTCGTCGTCAGGCCTGAGACACGTTGGTCGAGTAAAGGTGCAATTGCACGGAGTAGGGATATTCATGATGTCGGATTCGAAATTCTAGATCTTTGTGACGACCGCAACCGTCATGATCGCTGCTGTCACGGCGAACACGGCCGCCGCTGAGAGCATTGATTTAACTGATAAAAATTTTCACGTCGGTCACGCCGAGCCAGCTAATGGGTGTTCTGGGGACACAACAGCCCCTCAGCTTTACCGAGGTGTCGGACGGCGTGACCTTTACCTTTCAGGCGCTGGCGCGGATCGCGGGCGATCTGCGCTTTACCGGGATCGCGGGCGCCGCGTCGGATGTGACGGGGATCCGCGTTGGCGGGGCCAGCTCATCCTTGACGCAGTTTACCGTCGGCGCATCGCAGGCCGTCACCCTGCAGACCTATGTGATCGGCGGCGGGCCCAACACGATTGCGGCGCTGGATGCGGCGTCCGTTCCGCTGTCTCTGGGCGTTTTCGACGGCCTCGGATCGGGGGGAAGGGCCCTGTCGCTGTCGAACCCGCTGTCGCCTGTCGGCACGACCGGGACCTGGAACCTGGCGCTGGCGGCCAATCAGACCGTGACATTCGCGGTGCTGGGCGGTGGCCAGGGCGGGACATCGACCTCCCTCACGTCGATTGCGTCGTTCGGGTTCCAGAAAACCACGATCACACCGCCGCCGCCGCCCCCGCCGCCGCCTTCGCCAGTGCCGCTGCCGGCGACAGCGTTGCTGCTGCCGGAAGGACTTGCGGGTCTAGCCGCTTTGCGTCGCTACCGACGCTAGGCATTCAGGGCAACGCGCCGTGCCGCGCGTTGCGGATCATTCGGTGTCCGACGACAGCCGGTTTTTCTGCCAGAACACCACGCGGCCCTGCAGCCAGGACACGAACGCGAACAGGCCCAGACCCACGACCGACAAATACAGGATCAGTGAAAACACCCGCGGTGTGTTCAACTGGCTGGCGGCGGTGCGGATCAATTCGCCGAACCCCTTGCCGCCGCCCAGAAACTCGCCGGTGATCGCCCCTGCCATCACCCCGACCGAGGCGATTTTCAACCCGGTGAAGATCTGCGGCAGGGCCAGCGGCAGTTTCATCTTGGTCAACGTCTGCCAGCGGGACGCGCCCATGGTCTTGAACAGATTGCAGCTGTTGGTGTCGGCGGCATGCAGGCCCGCCGCCGTGCCGACGATGATCGGGAACGTGGCGATGAACGCGGCCAGCGCCACCTTGCTGTCGATGTCAAACCCCAGCCACGCCACGAACAGCGGCGCAAACGCCACCTTGGGCATGGTGTCGATGGCCACCAGATAGGGCATGATCGCACGTTCGCCAAATTTGGTTTCGCCGACGATCACCCCCAGACTGAACCCGATCGACAGCGCCAGCAGGAACCCGTAAAACACCTCTTGCAGGGTGATCCACAGCGCGGCCAGCATATAGCCCCCCGACAGCAGGTTGCGTCCGACAAAGATCAGGTCGACACCGGTTTCCCACGGCGTCGGCAGGATGATCCGGCTGACAAAACCGAACCGGGTCACAATGTCCCACAGGGCGATGAACACCGCGAACACGAACAGCATCTGTACCGCGCGCGGCACTTGGTCCAGCCAGCCGGTCTTTTCGGTCCAGACGGTATCCTGATCATCGTCAATCGCATTCAAGGCGGTCCGGTCCAGATCGGTCATATGAACGCCTCCTTGTCCAAGCGGCTGCGGATATGTTCGACCAGCGCGCCGAATTTAGGGGTTGTCATCATATCCAGCGTGCGCGGGCGCGGCAGGTCGATGGTCACCACTTCGGCGATGCGGCCGGGGCGTGGTTTCATCACATAGACCACGTCCGACAGGATCACCGCCTCGGGGATCGAATGGGTGACCAGAAACGCGGTCGCATTGCGCGTGGTGCAGATGCGCTGCAATTCCATATTCATGAAATCGCGGGTCAATTCATCCAGCGCGGAAAACGGCTCATCCAGCAGCAGCACGGCTGGTTCGGTGATCAGCATCCGACAGATCGACGCGCGCTGCGCCATGCCGCCGGACAATTCGCCGGGATAGGTGTGTTCGAATCCTTTCAGACCGACCAGTTCCAGCAGGGCACGAGCCTGCGTCTGGGCGGCGCGGGCGGCGGCCTTGCCGTCCCGGATTTCGATCGGCAGCACGATGTTTTCCAGCGTGGTGCGCCATGGAAACAGCGTCGCCTGTTGAAACATCATGCCGATGTCGCGGCGCGGGCCGGTCACGGGGCGGTTTTGCAACACCACCCGCCCCGTGGATGGCGGGATCAATCCCGACATGATCTTCAACAACGTCGACTTGCCGCAGCCACTGGACCCGATGACAGCCGAAAAGCTGCCCTTGGTCAGGGTCAGGTTGACCCCTTCCAACGCCGTGATCGCGTTGCGGGCATAGGTCTTGCCCACATTGCGCAGCTGATAGACAGGCTCGCCGGTGACGACGGCCTGACCGGGCACGGCTGCGGCAGCCTGCATCACTTCTTGCTCCCGTTGACTTTCAGCGTGAAGTCATTGGTGTAGGCGGCGGTCAGATCGGGCAGCGGCGCTTTCAATTCGCCACCGGCGATCTGCGTTGCCTGCCATTCTTCCCAGACTTCGGGCGGCTGATAGCCGAGACCGTTGGTCATATCGACCGGCACCGTCTTGGATTTGACCGCATCGAACAGGGCGGCGGCAAAGGCAGCGTCTTCGCTTTCCTGCGGGTTTGCGGTGGCCACATGCGCCAGCACCTTGGCGCGGTTGGCCTCGTCCAGCGAAAACACATGGCCGCGATAGATGGCGCGGATGAACTTTTCGACCAATTCGGGATTGTTGCGGATGGTTTCGCCCATCGTCACAAAGCCGTTGCCGAAGAACCGCTGATATTCCGTCGGCGTGATTTCCCGCACCGCAACGCCGCGCTGGTTCAGGATCGCGGCATCGGCAGTCGAGGCGGAATAGGCCTGAATTTCGCCGGACGCAAACGCCGCCGTCGCCGGACCGCCGTCACCCACCGTCAGGAACGTGTAATCCGTGCCGTCCTTCAAGCCGGATCCCGACATCACGTTGCGGGCAAAGCCCACTTCGGCGCCATCAGCCGTGCCGATGCCGATGACCTTGCCCTTCAGATCGTTCGGGCCCTGCACTGTGCTGTCCTGCGGGACCACGACGCCAAAGTTCGACTTGGCAGCAAAGTTGTAGATGAACACCACATCCACATCGCGTCCGCGTGCGGCCAGAACCGGGCCGGGACCGGGGCGGCCGAACTGGGCCTGACCCGAGGACAGCGCCTGCAGCACCGCGCCCGAACCATTGATCGCCTCGACCTGCACTTCCAGGCCCTCTTCGGCGAAATAGCCCTCGCCGATGGCCACGAACACGTTGAACGAGTTGATGGCCGACGGGCTGGGCTGCACAAAGGTAACCTTTGTCATCGTCTGTGCCGACGCCATGGTGGCAATTCCCATCGGCGACAGCGCAAGCGCGCTGGCCATCAGGGCCGTGAAGATACGTCTGTTCAGCATCACATTTCCTCCCAGAATGTTCAGTTTTTCAGGTCTTTGGGCCCGGCTCTGCTGGCCGTTTCTGCTCAGACGTTGTGAACCGGATTGGTCAGGCGTCCGATTCCATCAATTTCGCAGACAACCAAATCGCCGTCTTTCAGAAACTGCGGCGGGGTCATCGCATAGCCGACACCAGACGGTGTGCCGGTGGCCAGAATATCGCCGGGTTCCAATGTCAGACCCGCCGACAGCGATTCCACCAGCGTCGGGATGTCAAAGATCATCTGCGCGGTATTGCCGTTCTGCCGCAGATCGCCGTTGACCAGACAGCGCAGGCCAAGGTTTTGCGGATCGGTCAGTTCGTCCTTGGTGACGATCACCGGACCCAGCGGGCAGGACCCGTCCAGCCCCTTGCCTTTGAAGAACTGCCCGCCATGACGGCGCTGCACGTCGCGCGCAGTGATGTCGTTCAGGATGGTATAGCCCCAGATGTGGTCATAGGCGCGGTCTTTTGCGATATCGCGGCCTGCGGTGCCGATGATAACGGCCAGTTCCACCTCATAATCGATGGCGGCGGACACGTGTGGAAACACCGGGATGCCGGCGTCCGGCCCGATTACGGCGGTCGGCGGTTTGGTGAAATATACCGGAACTTCGGTCACGGCGATGACGGTATTCTGCGCCCGCGCGCCTTCGGCGATGTGTTCGGCATAATTGCGTCCGACGCAGAACACGTTCTTTGCCGGGCGCGGCAACGGGGCCAGCAAGACCGGACCGGTCAGCGCCAGCGCCGTCAGCGCGGCGTCACCGGCGTTTGCGCGCGCCAGCACCGGCGCAAAGCGGGTCAGCGCGGCATCGCCGCCGGCGATCAGCGCCTGCATCGACCCGTCCAGCAACGCCGCATCCGTGATACCCGCCGCTTTGCTGGCGGTTGCAACCGGCATGAACTGTCCGTTTTCCAGCTGTACCGCGCAAAGCGACACCGCGCCGGTCGAGATTGTGGCAAAACGCATGGTTCGAAAGCTCCTGTTGCGGGTGGGTTTCCGGCCGTCGCAAAGCCATCTTGCCCAACCAATGCGCCCAACCATTACAGGATTGGTTGCAGGTCTGGCGTGGGCAACCCTTGCGCGGCACGGCGGATTCGTATTGCACTTTCTCAGATGCTAAACAGGTTTCGCCCCTGTGCCTAGAATGTGAAAGCAACCAATGAAGGGATTGGTCAGGAATGAATGCCCCGATCATCGTGCCGCTTGCGGAACGGATCAAGCAGTTCGTGGCGGCGGGCCGGTTCAACCACAATGACCGTCTGCCCCCCGAACGCGATCTGAGCCTGCAATTCGGTGTCACCCGCAACGAACTGCGCAAGGCGCTGGCGCAACTGGAACATGATGGGCTGATCTGGCGCCATGTCGGGCGCGGCACGTTCATCGGAGCGCGTCCGGTGCTGAACCTTGCGGATGTGGCGTATCTGGGCGAATTGGCCAGCCCGTCGCAGGTCGTGCTGGCCAGGCTGGCGATTGAACCCGAACTGGCGCGGCTGGCGGCGATCTATGGCACAAGGTCCGATGTCGATGAAATCAACGCCTGCAGCCAACGCTGTCGCGACGCCACCGACTGGCGCAGCTATGAGGCGTGGGACAACAACCTGCATTCGGCAATTGCCAAGGCGACCCACAACAAGTTGTTGGTTCACCTGTTTGATATCCTGAATGTTGTGCGCCGGTCGACCGTCTGGGGGCAATTGCGGTCCAGCAAACTGCCGCCGCGCGATCATTCCAGCTTTGTCGAACATGATGCGATCTGTGCCGCGATTGCGGCGCGCGACACGGGTCTTGCTTCGCAGCGGATGCGCGAACATCTGGAATCGGTGCGTGCGCGGGTGCTGCCAGCCCTTGCAGGCTGACAGCCGCCGCGATCTGCGCACGGCATTCAGATGACGGTCACCGTCAGGTCGCCCACACCCACGACATGGCAGGCCATCACATCGCCGCGTACCACGGGACCCACACCGGCAGGCGTGCCGGTCATGATCACGTCACCGGCGGCAAGTTCAAAGTAATCAGACAGATACGCGATCATCTCGGGCACTTTCCAGATCATCTGGTTCAGATCGCCCGTCTGTTTCGCCACACCGTTGACGGTCAGCTGCACCAGCCCCGCCGCCGGATGACCAACATCCGACACAGGGCGCAGCGCGCTGACCGGGGCCGATTCCTCGAAGGCTTTGCCGATTTCCCAAGGCCGCCCCATCTCTTTGGCGACGCTTTGCAAATCGCGCCGCGTCATATCCAGACCGACGCCATAACCCAAGACATGGTCCAGCGCCTGATCCAGCGGAATCTTGGTGCCACCGGATTTCAGCGCCACGATCAACTCGACCTCGTGGTGCACATCAGTGGTCTGGTCCGGGTAGCGAAAGGTATCACCGGTGGTCAGATTGTTGGGGTTTTTCTGAAAGAAGAATGGCGGTTCGCGGTTCGGGTCATGGCCCATTTCGATGGCATGGGCGGCATAGTTGCGCCCAATGCAATAGACGCGCCGCACCGGGAAAACCGCGTCCGACCCGTAGATGGGCAGGGTCACGACAGGCGGCGGGCTGATCACGAAATCGGGCATCTGGGGTCACTCCATGCGATGAATGCCCCGTGCATCCCAGATTCCGGCTCGTCAATCAATCCAAATCAATTTATCAAAGACTGACCAATATTGATCGGTAAAGCCATGCCGGATGACCAGAACGCCCCATCCCTGCTGCCACGCGCAGATCCTGCCAGCGTTTCGGACAAAGCCGCGCTGGCGCAATTGCGCGCCTATATCGCCGACCGCGCCTTTCAGCCCGGTGAACGTCTGCCACCCGAACGCATCCTATGTCTGGACCTCGGGCTGAAACGCGCCGAATTGCGCCGGGCGCTGGGCAGCCTTGAAACCGAAAACCGGCTATGGCGGCATGTCGGCAAGGGCACCTTTCTGACCGAGGCCGCATCCGCGACCCCATCCGGGGATTTCGACCGGCTGGCGCATCAGGTCAGCCCCGCCGATGTCATGCGCGCCCGCACCGTGCTGGAACCCGCCATCGCCCGTGAAGCGGCCTTGTATGCCAGCGCCTCCGCCATCGCCAAACTGCGCCTGAACGTCGAACGCGCGCGGCGGGCCGGATCGTGGCGGGAATACGAGGCGCTAGACAATGATTTCCACCGTCTGATCGCAGAAAGCAGCGGATCGGTCACGCTGCTGGCGCTGTTCGATCAGCTGAACACCTTGCGGCGTATGGTATCGTGGGGCCGCGTGGTGCGGGCGGGGGCCTGCCCACCGCCTGATCATTCCAGCTTTGCCGAACATGCCGAAATCGTTGCAGAAATCGCCGCGCGCAACCCCGACATGGCGCAAGCTGCGATGCGGGCGCATCTGCGGTCGGTCGCCGCCCGCCTGATGGGGTGATCTGCGGCGCTTCGGCGGCGAATAGGATGCAATTGCGGCAATTCCGCGCGGTTTCAGGGCCATGGCTACTGGTCAGGGCGGCTGCCATCGGGTAAAGACCCGCGTGAACAATAGACAGGTTGATGAAATGTCTGATCACAGCACCCCCGACATCATTTACACCAAGGTTGACGAGGCGCCACAACTTGCCTCGGCGTCGCTTTTGCCGATCATCCAGTCCTTTGCAGCCGCCGCAGGGATCACGGTAGGGACCAAGGATATATCGCTGGCAGGCCGTATCATCGCCGCCTTTCCCGATCACCTGACGGCAGACCAGCGCCAGCCGGACGATCTGGCCGAACTGGGCGAACTGGTCAAGCAACCCAATGCTAACATCATCAAGCTGCCGAACATCTCGGCCTCGGGTCCGCAACTGACCGCCGCAATCGCCGAATTGCAGGCCAAGGGCTATGCCGTGCCGGATTTCCCCGAAGATCCGCAGACCGACGCCGAAAAGTCCGTGCGCGCGCGCTATGACGGGATCAAGGGGTCGGCCGTGAACCCGGTCCTGCGCGAAGGCAATTCCGACCGCCGCGCCGCGATTGCGGTCAAGAATTATGCCAAGTCGAACCCGCATTCGATGGGCAAATGGTCGCCCGACAGCAAGACCGTGGTGTCCACCATGGCCGCCGATGATTTCTTTTCGAACGAAAAATCCGCCACCCTGCGCCCCGATCAGGCGGGCGCGGCGCGGATCGAACTGGTCACTGCAGACGGCAGCATCACCGTGCTGAAAGACGGCGTGAAATACACCGCAGGCACCGTGGTCGATGCCACGTTCATGTCGGCGCGCGCGCTGGACGCGTTTCTGGCCGAACAGATCACCGCGACCAAGGATGCGGGCATCCTGTTTTCGATCCACCTCAAGGCCACGATGATGAAGGTGTCAGACCCGATCATCTTTGGCCATGCCGTGCGGGTGTTCCTGCAACCGGTGTTCGACAAATATGGCGCGCAACTGGCGGCCGCCGGTGTGAACCCGAACTCCGGGCTGGGCGTGATGCTGCAACAGATCGCCGCCATGCCCGAGACCGCCGAGATCACCGCCGCGATTGACGCCGTGATGGCCGACCGCCCGCCGCTGTATATGGTCAATTCCGACAAGGGCATCACCAACCTGCATGTGCCGTCGGACGTGATCATCGACGCGTCGATCCCGGCGCTGCTGCGCGCAGGCGGCAAGGGCTGGGGCCCGGATGGCAAGGCCGCCGACACCAACTGCATCATCCCCGACAGCAGTTATGCCCCGGTCTATGACGAATCCGTGCGCTATTTCAGGGAAACCGGCGCGCTGGACCCGCGCACCGCAGGCACCGTGCAGAACGTCGGCCTGATGGCGCAAAAGGCCGAGGAATACGGGTCGCACCCCACGACGTTTGAAATTCCGCAGGACGGCATGGTGCGGATCGTGCTGGCCAACGGCGACATCCTGCATGAACACGACGTCGAGGCGGGAGATATCTGGCGGTCGGCCTCGACCAAGCAGGCCCCGATCGAGGATTGGGTGCAACTGGCGATCAGCCGCCAGAAGGCCGAAGGCTGTCAGGCGATTTTCTGGCTGGACGCGGCGCGCGCGCATGATGCGCAATTGCTGAACTATGTGCAGCCCATTTTGGCAGCCGCCGGGGTGACCGACAAATTCCGCATCATGACCCCGCGTGACGCGACCCGGCTGTCACTGGAAACCATCCGGGCCGGCAAGAATTCCATCGCGATTTCCGGCAACGTGCTGCGCGATTATCTGACCGACCTGTTCCCGATCCTGGAACTGGGCACCTCGGCCAAGATGCTGTCCATCGTCAAGCTGATGAACGGCGGCGGCATGTTCGAAACGGGCGCGGGCGGATCGGCTCCGAAACACGTGCAGCAACTGGTTGAGGAAAACCATTTGCGGTGGGATTCGCTGGGCGAATTCTGCGCCTTGGGTGAAAGCCTGAAATTTCTGGCGGAAACCAAGGCCGGGCAGGCTGCCGCCGACAAGGCCCGCATCCTTGGCCATGCCGTTGACCGCGCCACGCAGGGCGTACTGGACCAGAACCGATCGCCCGAAGCCAAGGTGGGCCAGACCGACAACCGCAGCAGCCATTACTTCTTTGCGCTTTACTGGGCGCAGGCGCTGGCGAACCAGAACGAAGACGCCGATCTGATCGCCCATTTCGCCCCCATCGCCCGCGCGCTGGAAGAAAACGAAGCGACCATTCTGGCAGAACTGATGGCCGCCGAAGGTGCCCCCGCCGATCTGGGCGGCTATTACCACACCGACCCCGACAAGACCGCCAACGTGATGCGCCCCTCGGCGACATTGCAGCGCATTCTGGGGTGAACTACTGCCCATCAGCCCATCGATTGGGCTGATGGCCGGTTCCTTGGGGTCAGGCTGCCGTCTTTGTCGGCAAACACTGACCCGTTACACGCAGACGCCAGCCAACATGGTCGAACGCAACCCAAGCGCAGGCGGGGCGTTCGTGCCGCCAGACTGCAACTCGAACCGTCGATCACCCCTGACCGGTCACCCGCAGGCCATGGGCGGGCGTGTTGCAGGTGCTGCGGATGCTCGCCAATATGCTGGACATATCAATGACACGGGCGCGTTGGTGCAGCTTGTGACGCCGGCGCATGTCATGCGGATGCAGCGACATCCGGCAGGGCCAATACCGCGTTGATAAGGCTGTTCTTGACGGCAAGGTCGGATGCAAATTGCGCGAGCAGGGCATCCGGGTCGAGCGGAACCCAGTAGGGCGGCACATGGAAGGCGACGTCGACAAGCTTCTTCGGAAACAGCACCGCGAGATATCCTGGCATGAACACGAGGTACGGGCGACCGGCCAGTGCGTTTTTCTCGAGGCCGAGGATCGCGGTTCGCAGGGCAGGTGTCAGAAGCCCGGCATCCGTCGCCCCCCCAAGACGCAACGTGTAAACCGCATCAAACTGAGCATCGCCGGTCGCGACCACACTCAGGTCGGAAATATCATCCTGCAACGACCGAAGCCGCCAGGGAGCATCTTGAGACGTCAACGTTACCAGCGCATCTTCGACAGCGCCGGACGCCACCTCCACAACCGTGACGCTTATGCCGTGGTCACTTGTAGAGCCGGTGGTCGACCTGTTGCCCTCGGGGCGTAGTCAATCGACATTTCCGACAATGACAGGGAACGCCCATCCCGTTTACCTGTGATCCGGTCGGTCGTGGTCGCGGCCAGGACTTTGGGAAACAGTCGCCAGCCGCGCAGCCGCTCGAAGTCAGTCTCGGGGGCAACAACATGCTCGAAGCCCGACAGATGCGCCGAGGTGATCTTGGCAAAGCGGGACTTTACCGCGGTCTGGTAGGTGGTGGCGCGGTTGCCCATCGCAATGAACCAGCCGGAAAGGGCCGCAAGAGCGCCGAAAATGACGGCTGCACCTGCGCCCTGTCCCGCCACAAGCAGGGCAATGAACGCCCCGCCCCCCACAAGCGGCACCAGCAACCGGGCGCGTCGGTCAACCTCTGCCAGCGTCTGAACCCGGAGCGCTTCAAGCTCGGCTGTGAACACCGCGACCTGAGCGGCGAGGGCCACCCGCTCGGCTTCGGGCAGGTCCACCACGATCCCGCGCGGCGCGTTTCCTGTCGCCTTCACAGCAGCGTCCGCAGCACCACCCACGCGCGCCCAGAGCGCCGTGAAGGAGAAATCCGAATAACCCGCCATCGTCAGTCGTTTCCTGATGCGTGATCCACAGGATCACGTTGACAATCCATGGTGCGGCACCAGACATGCCGCACATCTTAAATCCGATGTCGCGTCAGATCCGGCACCACTGACGCCGGGCAAATCTGCGGCATGGCCCGATGGACAACCAGCGCGGGGCCCAGCAAGGCCGGGGCCGCCTCGGCAATCGAAAACACCGACGAAGCCGCTTCTGCAAGCGCAGACAAGGCCGCATTGACATCATGCGGCAGCGGGTCTTTGGTCGAGAATTGCGCAGCAAATTCCTGCGCTTGGCGGGCAAAGGTGGCGATGCCGCAAGCGGGCCGCCGGGCGGCGGTTCCGGCGGCGGCCTCTGCCAGCCCTTTGTCGGTGGTTTCCAGCAATTTTTCGATCCCCTTGCAGGTATGGCGATCCGCCGCGCCAGCCAGACCAGGGGCAAGCGCCAAGGCTGGGATCAGGGCAAATGCAAACCGATGTCTCACAGGCAACTCCTTTCTGTCGGGCGGGGCGCGCTAGTTGCTCTGACGGATCAACGAAACGGTGCGCCGCGCCATCACCGGCGTTCCGCGCGCGACGGTGGTCATTTCCATCACGCCGTACAGAGTGGCGGCATCAACGACGATCAGCCGGTTCACAAAGTCCATGCGGTTGCCGTCCACCACCGCGCTTGTGGTGCCGATGATGCGCGGCAGCGCCATCTGGTCACACCCCACCGCGAGTTCGAGATCCGAAAGTGTCAGCGTCGGTTTGGGAATCGTGGGGTCATCGGTTTCCATGACCCAGCGCGTTGCATCGGCAGGCAGCATAACCATCGGTGCCTGCATTTCAGGGTGGCTCGCTTCCAGCACGCCACCGCGCAAGGCGATGGCAAGCACCTCGGTATCCGTATCAGCTGGAAACGGTATGACCATGCTACCCGCAACCGCATAGCCGGAGTGATGCGTGATGGCCCAGCGACCAACGATAGTGTCGCGGATCGTGGTCCAGTTCGCTGCGCCGGACTTGCCGCAATAGGACGACGGATCGGCCATTGCGGTTCCGGTGAACGCTGTCACCACCAGACAGATCATCGGCAACACAGGTTTCATCCATGGTCCTTTCCGGAGCGTTGCCCCGCAGAAATCACTTTTCGACAAAGAACCGGGTGTCAAAGCGGCCTTCGATCGGGCGGCAGTTGCCCGGATCGCCGCCAGTTTCATGATCCTCGGCGTAGCACAGCATCGCCGCAAAGATGCCAACCGCCCGGCCTTCATCGCCAGCGATCTCTAGCGTTGAAAACGTCACACCGACAGGCGTCGGCGAATCTTCGGACGTCCAGTGTTGCTTGTTGCCCTTTGGCGAATAGGTGACGGTCAGGTTGATGGGCGCGGTTGCAGGGCCTGGCAGTTCCGACATTTAGCCCATTTCAAGGCTCAGGCGTTTGTTGTCTGTACTGAAGCCGGCAATGCTGAAAGCCGAAAACCCACCGCCAGTAAGGAACAGAAAGGCCGTGGCCTCATTTGCGTCGCGTACCAGAACTGTCGGCTGCGTGATGGTTTCACCATCAAACGTCGCCGTGATCGTTCCGATCTCTTCCAGATCCAGAGCCAGAACCGGTGTCGCAGTCGTGAAAAGCGCAAGAATGGCTGTGGTGAATTTCAGCAATAATGCATCCTCCTGAATGGTGCCGCGTGGCTCCTCCCGCAAGTCAACATCTGCGCGGGATACCCGTCGGCGCGGGGCACATACTCATCGCACATACACATTACTGTGTTCAGGCTATGGAAAGTACGGCAGCCTGACCACAAGTTTTCTCGTTCAGGCGAAAATAGGGGAATGACCGCATCCGGCCTTGCGCCATCCCGGACGCAGCCTGTGCCACGGCCATTGCCAAGGCGGAAATTGGACCGCGTTTCGTGCGGATGTCCTTGTCGGATGCCGTTTTACTGGCGCAGACCGTCGATCACGCCGGAAAAGCTGATCTCCAGATTCCGTGCCGCGGACTGGTCGATGGTGCGACCACGATTGGCCGAGGGGCCAACCTGCGCCGACACCTTGCCGGACAACGCCAGCAAGCCGCCATCTTCGCTGGCTGACAGCAGTTCGAGCGTGGCGCCCGTATCGGTCCCGCCATACAGATCGGGACTGCCGCCTTGGCCGCGCAGGCGGATTTCCACTAGGTCGATAGACGCGCCGGTCTGCTCGAAACTAAGGGCAATCTGGCCAAGGCCCGCATCGCCTTCGCATGGGTTGGTCACGATGCTGACCGTGACGGTATTGCCAAAGCTGCCGAAATCCGACTGCATTGGCCAGATCCGGCAAGTCACCGCGGTGCCGTTCAGCGACCCCGTGAACACGCCACCAGGTTCCTGTGCCAAAGCGGGCACCGCCAGGATAGCCATTGCAAAGCCGAAAGCCCGTTTCAAAATCTGTCTTTCCTGATGCCTCAAGAATGTTCCTCCTGAATGGTGATGGATGGATCCTCCACCAGGGCAAAAGCCCGGAGGCATGCCCCCCGGTCCGGAGCACGCCCTCATCACGGAATACAGGCTACGGAAAGTGCATCAGCGTGACCACGTTTATTTTCACCCGGCGAAAACATCGAAAGCGGCGCCTTCGGCCTTGCAGGCCGTTTGCAGGGTCAATGAGATCGGCCCAATTGCGATCCGTCGCCGGGGGGGGGTGCCCATTCGTGCCACAGATCATGGCAAGCCCCACGCGGGTTTCTCTTGCGCGAACCGGCAGATGCGGCCGATGCTGCGACTTCGTCAAATGTGCGTTCTTGGGCGGGTACGGCACGTTGTCGAAAATGATGCGGGCGGCGAGCGGGACCAGCAGTCAGATGCGATCATTGGGATCAAAGTTGCCGTGTGGGCGGGCAACTGTTGCGCCCAGTCGACCAGCACCGCGTTGCTGCCTGACACCTGAGGGCCCGGCATTCGCGGGCACAGCTTGCGATCTGCCATACCGCGCAAGGCATGCCTTGGACACCGGGGGCGCCCCGGCTACCGGACGAAACCGTTCGGCTGACTGAGGTGCCCCTAGATTTGTAGATGCTTTGCTTGGTAATTTTGGAACCAAGGAGAAGCGAGGATGTCATCGCAAAATCGGTTTACGGACGAGTTCAAGATAGACGCAGTGGCGCAGGTTGTTGATCGTGGCTACGCGGTCAGCGAGGTGGCTGAACGGCTCGGTATCAGCACCAAATCGCTCTACACGTGGAAGGCTCAGTTTGCGAAGCCTGCCAAGGTTCGAGAAGCCGAGGCGGATTTAGCCGTCGAGCTCCGTCGGGTGAAGAAAGAACTGGCCCGCGTCACCGAGGAGCGCGACATCCTAAAAAAGGCCGCCACGTACTTCGCGCGCGAGTCCCGGTGAAGTACGGTTTCATCAGGGATCATCGGACAGTGTTTTCCGTTCGGACGATGTGCCGCGTGCTGATGGTTCATGTCAGCGGGATCTACGCGTGGCTTAAAGAACCGTTAAGCCGACGAGCGCTTGAAGATGCACGCCAGATCGAGCTGATCCGCCAGGCATGGACCGATAGCGGGAAGGTGTAGGGATACCGCAAACTGCATGATGATCTGCGAGACCAGGGCGAGATCTGCGCAGAGAACCGCTTGGCCCGCGTGGCCAACGTGGCAGGCATCGCTGCACTGATCGGCTATGGGCGTCGTCCCGGTCGTTATGGTGGCAAGCCCGCGGTGGTCGCAGACACCACACTGGATCGACAGTTCGATGTCGATGCGCCCGACAGTATCTGGGTGACAGACATCACCTACATCAAGACGCATGAAGGTTGGCTTTATCTGTCAGTGAGCTATGCGGGAATTTGGGTGATGGCGTGATTTGAAAGGCGGCGTATCGTGGCAGGTGATCAAGCCAGCCAGAACCTCACGAGGAGCGATACGCCATGAATGAAGATACAACGATCCTGCCTTTTCGCCAATTG
>JBBRCF010000056.1:0-22214 GCA_038205135.1 Rhodobacterales bacterium | reverse complement strand
TGATGCCGCTGTTTCACATCCATGGCCTGATCGCCGCTGTGTCGGCCAGTCTGGCCGCCGGGGCCAGCGTCTGGTGCGCACCGGGGTTCGATGCGGTGCGGTTCTTTGGCTGGATGGATATGGCGCGGCCCAGCTGGTATTCGGCGGTGCCGACGATGCACCAGACCATCCTGCAGCGCAGCGCCCGCAACGCCGAGATCATCGCCCGCGCGCCGCTGCGGTTCCTGCGATCTTCCTCGGCGTCCTTGCCCGCTCAGGTGATGCTGGAACTGGCTGCCACTTTCAAGGCCCCGGTGATCGAGGCCTATGGCATGACCGAAGCCGCGCATCAGATGGCGTCGAACCCGCTGCCGCCCCGCGCGCAGAAACCCGGCGCTGTGGGCATCGCTGCCGGCCCGCAGTTGCGGATCGCGCATGAGGCGGAAGATCACCTGCTGGAGGACCGCATCGGCGAGGTGGTGATTTCCGGGCCCAACGTGACGCCGGGCTATGAGGGAAATCCTGACGCCAACGCCAAATCGTTCTTCATGGCCGAGGGCCTGCGCTGGTTCCGCACCGGCGATCAGGGCTCGCTGGACGACGAAGGCTATCTGACTTTGACCGGCCGGCTGAAGGAAATCATCAACCGTGGCGGCGAAAAGATCAGCCCGCTGGAGGTGGATGGCGTGCTGATGGATCATCCGGCGGTGCAGCAGGTGGTGACCTTTGCCATGCCGCATGACAAGCTGGGAGAAGAGGTCGCCGCGGCCGTCGTCCTGCGCGAAGGCATGGAGGCGGACGAAGCCACGATCCGCGCCTTTGCCGCCACGCGGCTGGCTGCCTTCAAGGTGCCGCGCCGGGTGATCGTGCTGCCCGAAATCCCCAAGGGCGCCACCGGCAAGCTGCAACGCATCGGGCTGGCCCAGAAACTGGGCCTGGCATCCTGACCGCTGCACTGCGCGCATCTTTTGTCGCCGGATTGCCAGCGCCATCATGGCGCCGGTCATCTGCACCAATCCTGTTGGAGGCTTTATGAAAATATGCATCTTCGGCGCTGGCGCCATCGGTGGCTACATGGGCGCGAAACTGGCGGCTGTCGGTGCCGACGTGTCGCTGGTCGCGCGCGGTCCGCACCTTGCGGCGCTTCAATCCAAGGGCCTTACCCTGATCGAAGAGGGCGAAACGCACACCTACAAGGTGCGCGCCACTGACGACGCCCGCAGCCTCGGGCCACAGGATTACGTGATCCTGACGCTCAAGGCCCATTCCGTTCCGGCCGTGGTCGGGCAGATCACCCCGCTGCTGGGCCCGGACAGCACGCTGGTCAGCGGCGTCAACGGTGTGCCGTGGTGGTATTTTCACCGCCTCGGTGGCCCGTTCGAGGGCACAAAACTGGCCTCGGTCGATCCCGGCAATCTGCAATGGGATGGTTTCGGCCCTGACCGGGTTCTGGGCTGCGTGGTCTATCCCGCCGCCGAAGTGTCGGAGCCGGGCACGATCACCCATGTTGAGGGCAACCGCTTTTCGCTGGGCGAACCGTCCGGCGAGAAATCTGCCCGCGCCGAGGCGCTTTCCAAGGCGCTGACGGCGGCAGGACTGAAGGCGCCTGTGCGACCTCGCCTGCGCGACGAGATCTGGGTCAAACTTTGGGGCAACCTGTCGTTCAACCCGATCTCGGCCCTGACGCATGCGACGCTCGACGTGCTTTGCACCGATCCGGGCACCAGGGCCGTAGCCCGTGCCATGATGGTCGAGGCGCAGATCATCGCCGAAAAGCTGGGCGTGAGCTTTCCGGTCGACGTCGATCGCCGGATCGCCGGTGGAGCCGCCGTGGGCGCGCACCGGACGTCGATGCTTCAGGACCTGCTGGCCGGCCGCCCGATGGAAACCGAGGCGTTGGTCGGATCGGTCGCCGAGCTGGGCCTTTTGACCGACACGCCGACGCCGTCGATCAGCACCGTCCTGTCGCTGATCCGGCTGCGCGCCCAGATGGCGGCTGCACATCCCGCAGCCGGGCATTAGCACACGCACCCGGAGGGCCGCAAAGCTGCGGCCGTCGCGACCCCGTAAATCGTTCAGCCTCTTTCTCGTCTGCCGCGCGGTTAACAATGTAAAAAGGCTCGGTGTTCGCGACCTCAAATGCTGTTTTATTTCATATACTTATGCCGGAATTCCAAGGCGGATGCAATCTCACAGGCGGCGAATGTCGGCCCCAAGAGAATGCATCCTGACCTTCCGGCGCCAAGGCGGGTGCGCGGCCCCTCCCGCATTACCCGTTAAACAAACAAAAATATCCCGCCGCAGCCGGATCGGCAGAACGCTTTCGCGAGGGCAAGTGGCAGAGGGGATGGGACTGCGGGCGAACCTTCTTCGGGCGCGGGACGCCGAAATTTTTTGCTTGCTCGTAGAATTCGAAGATTTAGGCAGATTCTGTAAATTGATGCGCCAGCCGACAGGGGCTGGTGCGACCACGTCATCTTTACGCTTTTTGCACAGATGGTGTTCTTCCGGCGACCCTTCTTCGCTTATCCCGACCTGTCTACCCTGATCGAATGATGCGCAGGACATCGGCAAAAACGACAGATAGGTGCTGGCGACGAACCTCTGGGGGGAGGAAAATCATGAATGAGGGTGATGCACGCAAGCGTGAGTTGAAAGAGACGTTTACGCGTCAACGTGGCTACTGGAGCGACCTCTGGTCGAGCCTTCTGGACCGGGATCCGGCGTTCTTCGAGGCCTATATGCACTTTTCTTCGGCGCCTTGGCTGCGCCAAGGGCTTGACCCCAAGGTGCGAGAATTCGTGTACATAGCAATAGATGCGTCGACGACCCACCTTTACGATCCTGGCACGAAAATCCACATGGAGAACGCGCTGCGCTACGGTGCGACGGCCGCCGAAATGCTGGAAGTGCTGGAACTGGTTTCGATGCAGGGCTTGCATTCCAGCACCGTCGGCGCCGCCATCTTGATGGAGGAACTGGCGGCGGCAGGTCATGACGATCCGGCGGCCCGTGCGCTCAGCGCCGATGAAGAGGCGCTCAAGGCACAATTCGTGGCCGCACGCGGATACTGGGACGAACGTTGGGACGGCATCTTGCGCATTTCGCCCGACTACTTCGTTGCGGCGCTGAATTTTGTCGATGCGCCTTGGAAGTCCGGGAGCCTGTCGCCCAAGGTGCGCGAGATCGTTTACCTGGCGATCGCCGCGGCGACCACGCATCTGCACGAACCTGCCGTCCGCCTGCATGTCCGCAACGCCCTGAAACACGGCGCAACGGCCCGGGAACTCATGGAAGTTTTCGAGCTGATCAGCGTGCTGGGCGTGCACACCATCACGACGAGCCTGCCAATCATGGAACAGGTTGTCGCACAGTCGCTGGCGCACAAGGCAGCAGAGTAAGTCAGCCGGCGCCGCTGCATCGCACGGACCGTCGAAATCTTTCGCCGGACGCATTTTTCTTTGGGAGGAGAAAATGACCATGAGCCATGACTACAGATTAACGCGTGGCGCCCTGCTTGCAGGTGTCGCGGCACTTTTGCTTGCTGGCCCCGCCACGGCACAGCAGCAATCCATCCAGATCGGGTTCACCACTGCGATCACCGGGCCGTTCAACGAATTCGGCGAAGGCTATCGCCGCGGTGCCGAAATCGCGGTCGAGGAATGGAACGCCAAGGGGGGCATCGCTGGCCGCCCTCTAGAGCTTGGCATGGTGCTGGATGACCAGCTTGTGCCGGATCGCGCGGTGCAGAACATGCGCCGCATCCTCGACAATCCCGACATCGTTGCCATGATCGCACCCTCGGGCAGCGGCCCGACATTGGCGGTGGTGGACATGGTCGAGGCGGACGGTCGCCCGATGTGCAATACGCAGGCCCAGACGCCCAAGATCATTTACCCAAATGGCGCGGATCAGCCGCCGCGCAAGAACGTGTTCTCGATCTCGATCAGCAATACGGTCGAGGCCGCCAAGCTGGGCGAAGCGCTGTCGGGCAATTTCAAGCATGTCGGCATCCTGCATGAAAGCACCGGCTACGGCGTGACCGGGGCCGAAATCCTGAAAGCGCGGCTGACCGAGCTGGACGCGAACGTGCAGGTCACAGTCGAGGCTTATAACCAGCGCGCCCCAGACATGACCGCGCAGCTTGCCCGCGCACAACGTGCGGGTTCGGATGTGCTGGTTGTCGTGGGTCTGGGGGCGGATCTTGCCGTCATCCGCCGCAACATCGCGCGCCTCAACCTGACCATCCCGCTGTTTGCCACGGCTGGCGGGGTCACAGCGCCCTATCTGGAAGGCGCGGGCGAACTGGCGGTGGGCACGCGCGCCGCAAGTTCGGCGGTGATGGCCGCCAATCCCTATCCGCCGATGACCCAGAAGGTGCTGGATGCTTATGTCGCCAAGCATGGCCGGGACCGGTGGTGGGGCACGGACGAGACTCGCGCCCAGATTGCCATCGCGACGACGGTGTTGACGGGCTACGATTGCATCAACCTGCTGGCCACGGCGATAGAAAAGGCCGGTTCGACCGAACCCGCCGCGATCATCGCAGCCATGGAAAGCATCACCGGTTTTACTGGCGCAGCCAACGAGAACATCTCGTTTTCTGCCACCAACCACGATGCGCTGACCACGGACGGGCTTGCGGTCTATGAAATGCAGTCCACGCCATCGGGCCCGTCGCTGGTGCCGCTGGCGGCGGCCAACTGAACCCTCGACATAAGGCGGGACGGTCGGCACTTTGGCCGTCCCGCGCCAATTTCAACGTGATGACGGATCCTGGGCGTGTCGTGCCCGTCATCGTGCCTTGCGCCGTTCCGGAGGGTGAGCGATGAACTTCTTTCTGTCCCTATTGCTGGCTGGGATCAGTGTCGGATCAATCTATGCGCTGGTGGCGCTGGGTCTGAACCTGACGTTTCTCACCACCAAGACGCTGAATTTCGGCCATGGCTCGGTCATGATGATCTGCGCCATCGTCGTTGCATATTTTGCATCGTCCGGGATTGCTATTCCGCTCTTGTTGCTGGGGTCGCTGGCGCTGGCGGTGCTGCTGGGTCTTTGCGTCGAACGCATTGCGCGCCCTGCCCTACGCGGCGGCGGCAGCATGGGCTGGGTTGTATCGACCCTTGGCTTCGGCATCCTGTTGCAGGGTATCGCGGCGCGCGAGTTCGGATCGCAGGCCGTCGCCTTTCCGGCAATCCTGTTTTCAGCGGATGATTTCTTTATCGTCGGCGGGGTGTTCGTCGCATACCAGTACCTGCTTGTGCTCGTTGTATCGATCCTTCTGCTGCTGCTCATCGAGAGCTTCCTGCGCCAGACGCGCTGGGGCCACGCTGTGCGGGCAGTATCGCTGGATGCGGAACTCGGCGTGGTCAACGGGCTGCCGGTCAAGCTGATCATCACCATGTCATTCGTCCTGTCCGCAGTGCTGGCAGCGGTCGCGGGCCTTCTGGTGGCGCAGGTTGGCGGCACTGTCGATCCGGCCTTCGGCTTCAACCTCGTGCTGTTCGGCTTTGTGGCTGCCGTGATCGGCGGCATGGGCAGTTCTCTGGGCGCGCTGGTCGGCGGCCTTGTCGTGGGCATCCTGTCAAAAATGGTCGCGGGCTACGTGTCATCGGCGGCGGAACACGCCGTGGCCTTTGGCCTGTTGATGCTCATGCTCGCCATTCGCCCGCAAGGCATCTTCGTCCAGCCAGAGGTGAACAAGGCATGACCAGACTGCGCACCCGTTTCACCGGGCTGATCACCCATCCCCTGTTTGTTGTCGCGCTGGCAGTTTTGCTGGCCGTTTCAGCGCCGGGCATGACGACCGGCAGCGTCCAGATCCTGACCTTCATCCTGATCAACGTGATCTTCGCCCAGTCGATCAACGTGCTGACTGGCCTTGCCGGCCAGATTTCGCTGGGCCACGCCGGGTTCTTCGGGATCGGCGCCTATGGTACCGCCGTGCTGACCAAGACCTACAACCTTGACATGATCATCTCGATCCCGCTGGCCAGCGCGCTGGCAGGTGCGGTCGGGTATCTGCTGTCCTTTCCGACCGGGCGCGTGCGCGAGGTGTACCTTGCGATGATGACGCTGGGGTTCGGCATGATCTTCTACGAGATCGTGCGCGAATGGGTGTCGGTGACCGGCGGCACAATGGGCCTTAGCGGCGTTTCATCGGCGGCGCTGCGCAGCGCGAGCATTGCAGGTATCCCGCTAAACCAGGTCAGCTATTTCTGGGTTGTCCTTGCGGCCACGGTGGTCGTGGTGGGGTTGTTGTCCAACATGACCCGCAGCCATGTCGGGCGTGCACTGTTTGCGGTGCACCACAACGAAACGGCGGCCAGCAGCCTCGGGATTTCGAACGCCGCGACCAAGCGCACCGCCTACGCGATCAGCGGCGTTCTGGCCGGGCTTGCCGGCACGTTCTACGCGCATCTGGTCGGCTACATCGGCCCGGAGAGCTTTGGCGTGCACCGCTCGATCGAGGTGCTGGTGATATCGATCGTTGGTGGGCTTGGCTCGATTGCTGGGCAGATCATCAGCGCGGCCGTCTTTACCTACCTGCCAGAGGCTTTGCAGGCCTTCGCCGAATACCAGTTCATCGTCTATGGCGTGATCCTGACCTTTTCGCTGATCGTGCTGCCCAAGGGAATCGCGGGTCTGATCTTTGATCCGCCGCGGTTTGTTCGTCCGGCGGCCATGTCCGCAAATAAGGCGCACGCGTCTGATATCACATGGAATGCCAGCGCCGGGCGCATCGCGATCAAGGTCGAGGGTCTGACCAAGCGCTTCGGGGGACTGACTGCCCTGGACAACGTCTCGCTGACCTTGACCCCCGGCAATATCACGGCACTGATCGGGCCAAACGGGTCAGGGAAAAGCACTCTGGTGAACGTGGTCTGCGGGATCTATGCGCCGACCGAGGGCCGTGTCAGCTTTGGCGACACGGTGATTTCGGGCCTGCCGGATTTCAAGATCGCTGGCATGGGTGTGGTCCGCACCTTTCAGGATCCGCGCCTCGTGCCGAACTTCACCGTCCGGGAAAACCTGCTGTTGGGGGCGCACGGGTTGATCCGGCGTTCTGGCATCTCCGCCGCCTTTGCCCTACCCGGCGCCTTGCAGGAGGAAGCTGCGTTCCTTGCCGAGACCGACGCCGTGATGCGCCTGACGGGTCTGTCCGATTTTGCCGACACACCGGTCAATTCCTTGCCCTACGGCTATCGCCGCATGGCAGAGGTCGCCCGGGCCTTGATGGCACGCCCTCACACGATCCTGCTGGACGAACCGGCGGCGGGCTTGTCAGAGTCCGAGATGGTGATGCTGGGGACCATCATCCGCAAGATGAAGGAACACGGGTTGACCATCATGCTGATCGAACACCACATGGATTTCCTGGCCGATCTGGTGGACAACGTCGTCGTTCTGGATAGTGGGCAGGTAATCTACCGGGGTGATCTGGAAGGGATGCGCAAAGATCAAACCGTCATCACGGCCTATCTGGGCGACGATGCGGAGGATGCCGCATGATCGAAATCCGTGACCTCTGGGTCAAATACGGCGCGGTCGAGGCGCTGCGGGGCGTCACGCTGACCGCACATCCTGGACAGACAACGGCCATCCTGGGCGCCAACGGGGCAGGCAAGTCATCGCTGCTGCGGGCAATCAGCGGGCTGTCGCCGGTCACGGGCGGCGAGATTTTGCTGAATTCGCAGCCGATCCAGTCAGTTCCGCCAGAAAAGCGGTCCAGACTTGGCATTGCCCATGCGATGGAGGGGCGGCGTATCTTCCGCCAGCTTGCTGTGCAGGAGAACCTCGAACTGGCCTGGAGTTTCGGCGCGCGGGGGATCGACCTTGATGCCGGGATCCGCGAGGTCTATGACCGTTTCCCGATCCTGCGCGAGAAATCCGCGACAGCGGCTGGACTGCTCAGCGGCGGTCAGCAACAGATGCTGATCCTGTCCTGTGCCACTATCCGCAATCCCACGCATCTGCTGCTGGACGAACCTTCGCTTGGTCTGGCACCGATCATCGTGACGCAGATCTACGACTTTATCGCGGGTTTTGCCCGGGACACCGGCGCGACGGTGGTCATCGTTGAACAGATGGCAAAGATGGCACTGAAGGTCTCCGCGCACGGGTATGTATTGCGGGGCGGCAAGGTGGTTGTAGAAGGCGAAAGCCGGGCGTTGCTGGCCAAAGGCGTCGCCGAGACCCTATCGGCAAGCTATCTCTGACGGCTGTGGCCCGCCGATGCACGGCGATTGTCAGACAAGGCGCAGCGCAAGGGATGGGCGCAGCGCAAGGGATGGGCGCAGCGCAAGGGATGGGCGCAGCGCAAGGGAGGGCGCAGCGCAAGGGAGGGAGCAGCGCAAGGGAGGGCGCAGGATGAGTGATTTTGCGGCACCGCCGTTGCCCGGCACCGCGGTGATCGCCCTTGCGGCGATGGGCAGCTATGCGGCGGGCGGGCGACAGGTGCAGGTCACCGGCGCAGACAGGCGGGCGGTCAGCCTGTCATCCGCGCTGTCCCTCGATCATGACCCCAACGGGACATTCTGGATTGATCAGGCCTATGTGCAGTATTTTGTGCCCATCGCGCGGCGCTGTCCGCTGCCGGTCCTGATGATCCACGGCGGCGGCATGACCGGGCGCACCTGGGAAACGACGCCGGACGGGCGACCGGGCTGGTTGCAGCGGTTCGTTCAGGCGGGCTTTGAAACGCATGTGGTCGATATTGCTGAACGCGGTCGGGCCGGGTTCTGCGCCCTGTCAGGCCATCAGGCGACGCACCCGATCACGCGCAGCCTTGAAGAAGCGTGGGACCTCTACCGTTTTGGCGAAAGTGCCGATTTCGCCTCACGGCGCCCATTTCCCGGTTCACGCTTTCCGGTCGATGCCCTTGATGCTTTCGCGACCTATACCGTTCCCCGCTGGCCCTCCGCAGCGCCCGTGCAGATGGAAGGGCTGCGGCGCATCGTCGAACGCATCGGCCCCTGCGTGGTGATCGGGCATAGTCAGGGCGGCGGCTTTGCCGTGCAGCTGGGGGCGGAACGGCCTGATCTTGTGCCGCATGTGGTTGCGCTTGAACCGCATGGCGGCGATTTCGGCACCAGTGAACCCTGCACACCGGCGGGCAAACTTGTGATCGTGATGGGGGACTACCTGGACACCAGCGCCGTCTGGTCCGACCTGCATGGCAAGACGCTGCGCCTTGCTGACGACTGGCGCCAAACCGGCAGCCCGGCAGAGGTCATTTATCTGGCGTCACGCGGATTGCACGGCCATTCGCACATGATGATGATGGATCACGGGTCCGACGCCATCGCCGACATCGTGATCCGGCACATCTTCGCCGAAACAGCGCCCCTGCGGCGCGACACCGCCACCGGCGATCAGCCGCCCATTATGACAGTTTCAAGACAGGCAGTCCCATGACATTGTCCAGAAATCCGGAGGGCGGAATGGAATCTTTGCGTGATGTCCGCCTGTTTGCAAGGGTCGTCAATGTCGGCAACTTTTCTGCCGCCGGGCGCCAGTGCGGGTTGTCGCCCGCGGCGGTGTCCCGGCGCATCTCGATGCTGGAACAAAGCCTGGGCGTGCGCCTGATCTACCGCACCAGCCGCAAGCTGACCCTGACGGAAGCCGGCCAGACCCTGTTCGAAAACGCCGTGAAGATCCTGAACCAGGTCGATGAACTGCAATCGGTGATTTCAGAATACCAGCAAAGCCCGCGCGGCTTGTTGCATGTTCATACACGGGTCACCATCGGGGTGCAGTTTCTGGCGAAACTGTTGCCTGAGTTTCAGGCCCTCTACCCCGAGGTGCAGGTCAAGCTCTGGCTGACCGAGGATCACAAGGACCTGATCGAGAACAAGATCGACGTGGCCATCCGCCTGGGCAACCTTGACGAGCCGTCACTTGCGGTCCGCAGGCTTTGGGACGGCAGCCCCCGCATGTTGTTGGCATCGCCGGATTACATCGCGCGCCATCCACCGATCACCCATCCCTCGGACCTCGCACGGCACAACTGCCTGACCTATCTGGACGGACGGTTCGACGACGGACGCGCGCTTTGGCGGTTCAAGAAGGGCACAGAGGATACCGAAGTGCGTGTCACCGGAACCTTGCAGGTGAACAACCCCGAGGTTCTGCGGCAATCAACGCTGGCGGGGGCCGGGATCTGCCTGCTGCCGCTGTGGTGTTTCGACGATGACCTGGAAAAGGGCCGCATCGTGCCGCTGTTGACCAGTTACGCCGTAACACCAAGCACGTTCGACCATCACATCTACGTCGTGTTCGAGAAATCGCGCTATGTGTCGCCCAAGGTCCGGGCCTTTGTGGATTATCTGGCAGGGTCGGAAAGCCTGTTTAAGCCTCAGGGCGGGGCAATGCCCTTGCCAGCCACCGCGCCTGAAAACGTGCCTGAAAACGTGCCTGAAAAAATGCCTGGGAAAATGCGGTCGCGCGCAACCGCCAAGTCGCCGCAGACCTGAACCCTTGGCGCTGATCACGCCACAGACGCGGGCCACAGCGTTGCGGCCCTGTCTTGCGCACCCACGTCAGGCCAGGCGGGGGCCCAGCAGCCCTGCTTCGGTCGCCTTGATCTGCAAGGCCAGATACCGCGAATTGATCCGGACATGCGGCAGCGCACCTGCGATGAACCACAATCCCTGCTGCGGTGTGCGGCGGAACATGTTGTTCAACTCGCCCCGGTCATCCAACCCCCAGACTGGACCGATGCTGTCGGCCATCGCATCGCCTAGCGCGCGGCGGACCAGTTCCTTTTGCGGCAGATAACCGGTGGCCAGCACCAGAAGGTCTGCCGGCACGGTCGTCCCGTCATCCAGCAACGCACCCTCGGCCACGAAACGGTCGATGCGTTCGTAATGCAGCAGATGGATTTCGTTCTTGATCATCAGGGCCGAACTGCCGGCATCAAGGTTGTATCCGCCGCCGCGCCGAAAGTACTTCATCTGATGGCCGGTCTCGTCCTCGCCGATATCGAACTTGAACCCGATGTCTTTCAGCCCTTGGATCATGGGTTTGTCCAGTTCCAGCATGACCTTGGTCACCAGCTTGTAACCTTCGACCTGCAGAGCAGGCGTGGTCGATGCGACAATCAGATCGCAATCGTCCAGCGGCCCGCCCTCGTCCCATATCGCCTCGTTCAGCCGGGCGCTGGGGTCGATGGATACAACGGTGGTCGAGCCGCGCTGGATGATCGTTGTGTCTACCCCGAAGCTGTGCAGGTCCAGCGCGATGTCATTGGCACTGCTGCCGGTGCCAAGGATGAAGGCGCGCTTGCCAGCCCATGCGGCGCCATTGTGGAAGCCTTCCGAATGGATCACGTTGCCTTTGAAGTCGGAAAGGCCCGGCAATTCGGGGATGTAGGGATAGCTGCTGACGCCGTTGGCGAACACCAGATGCCGTGGCCGCACCACGCGTTCGGACCCGTCGCCCCGCTTGACGCGCGCGGTCCAAGTCCCGGTCGCGGCGTCCCAGTCGGCGGCGGCGAATTCGCTGTCGGTCCAGCAGTTGATTTCCATCGCATCGGCATAGAATTCGAACCAGTTTCCCAACATGTCCTTGGGCACATATTTCGGGAATGTCGGTGGAAACTCCATGTAAGGCAGATGGTTGAGGTGGATCGAGTTGTGCAGCGCCAGCGAATGGTAGCGGTTGCGCCAACTGTCGCCGATCCGTTTGGACTGTTCGACCACCAGCGTGTCGATCCCCATCTGGTTCAGCCGCGCCGCGATGGACAGGCCGGCCTGCGCCCCGCCGATGACCAGAACCACAGGCTCGCGTTCCTCGTATGCAGCGGCCCGGCGACGGGCATCCAGCCAGTTGTCGCCCCCGAAATTGCGCGAATAGGCCGCGCCGGTCGGGCGGCGATCACCGATGTTTTCCTCATGGCCTATCAGTTCGTCCATCACTGTCGAGACGTGCCACGCTCTTGGGATGCCCGACTCGGTCGGCGACAGTCGCACGATGCCGGAACAGCGGGCGATATCGGTGGTGAAGGCAAAGACCACCTCGACGCAGTCGCGCCCGACACGGCGTTTCACGCTTGGCACCCTGCGGCCCTCGGGCATGTGAAAGCCCACGGGATGCGTATCGGCCTGACCGGCGGCCAACCCGGCTACCACAGCATCGCGCCCCTGCTTTGAGGCGAAATCCCATGTGAAGGCCAGCACGTCGCGCCAGTGGCAATCCTGTTCGAACAGGACCGCGATCTGCGCGGGGTCACCCGATGGCAGAGCCGCCTCAAAGGCTTGCAGCCAGCGTTGCGCGGCGATGACGGGCGGCAGGGCTGCCGGGCGGGTCGGGACAGGTTTCAAAGCTTCGTTCATTCTGGCATCTCCATTCTTCTGTCTGTGGGTCCGGCAGCGGCATCGCGCAGACCGAACCCAAGGTATCGTGCCGCAAGATCGGTGGCGGGCGCCGCCGCCGCGATCAGCTTGTCCATGGGCATGAAGCCATGCAGCATTCCCTGCACGCGCCATGTGGTGACGGGAACGCCTGCCGCGACAAGGCAGCGGGCATAGGCCTCGCCCTCGTCGCACAGCGGGTCATGGCTGGCCGTCAGCACGAAGGCTGGCGGCAACCCGTCGAAACGGGCCGCGCAGAGCGGCGACGCCCGCCAGTTGTCCGGGGCAGCTCCGGCAAGGTAGTGCTGGCCAAACCACCGCAATGTGGCGCCAGTCAGCAGGTGATCCGTGGCGAACTGTTCATGCGACGGCGTATCCATCGCCATGTCGCAGACCGGATAAAGCAGCATCTGGAATGCAAGCGCGGGTCCGCCCTGATCACGCGCCGCAATGGCGGCGACGGCGGCCAAGGTGCCGCCCGCACTGTCGCCGCCCACCCCGATCCGGGCCGGGTCAAAGCCCATGGCTTCCGACATCGCAGCCAAGCCCAGCAGGGCCGCTGTCGCATCGTCGGTGGCCGCCGGAAACGGATGTTCCGGGGCAAGCCGGTAATCCACCGAGGCGATGGAACATCGAGAAGCTGCGGCAAGCCTGCGGCACAGGCCGTCATGCGACTCGATCCCGCCCAGCACCCATCCACCACCATGGAAATAGACCAGCAGCGGCGCAGGTCCCGCCTCACGCGGTCGCGCACGGTAAAGCCGCACCGGCAACGGGCCCCCCGGACCCGACAGGGTGATTTCCTCGACCGCATGCACAGGCTGTGGCGGTCCCTGCGTTGCGCTGCGACCGGCGGCATAGACAGCGCGAGCCTCGGCGACCGTCATGTCCTCGTAAGGGGGGCACCCGGATTGCCTCAGGATTTCCAACAGTTTCTCAGAATCCGGATGCAGGTTCATGCGACACAGTCCCATGAGACCCCAGCCGTTCCGAAAGGCAACGCCCAACCGCTCACCATGCGGTTTCGAGGATCGCCATGATATCCTCCTCCCGCTCGACAGGCCTCGGATTGCCCGAGGCATGACCGCTGGCCACGACCGTGCGCGCAATCCAGGGAAGCTGGTCGCGGGTCACGCCGACCTCGCGCAGCGTTGTGGGCTGGCTCAGTTCATGCAGCAGTTCCAGCAGCGCATCGGCGGGATCGACGCCGGGGCGACCCAGCAGTTCCGCGATCAGCGCATGACGTTCGCCGGTCCAGCCTGCATTGAACCGCAGCGTCGCAGGCAGCAGCACGCAGGAACAATGCCCGTGCGGGACATGGGCGATGGCGGACAGCGAATAGCTGATGCCGTGGCTTGCGCCGTGTTGGCCACGTCCCATGCCGGTGGTGGACAACCAGACGGCCATCTGAGCGTTCAGGCGCGCCTCCAGATCGTCACCGTCGCGACGTGTTCCGCGCAATGCCTCCTGCATCATGCGCAGGCCGTGCATGCAGGTGGCATCAGTGAAAGGGTTGGCCTTGGGAGAATAGATCGATTCGACCGCATGGTCGATGGCTCGCACTGCGGTCGAATACCAAAGCCCGTCATCGGTATGCCGCGCGATCGCCGGATCGAGGATCACCGCTACTGGCACCAGATAGGGCCCGACATACAAGTCTTTTTTGTGTGCCATGTCATCCACCGACCCCGCCGTTGTCGTGAACTCTGCGCCCGACAGCGTGGTGGGGACTGCAATCTGCCGGATCATGCCTGCGCGGAACCCGGGATTGACCAGACCGCCGCCGTCGCCAAGCCGCATGTGAAATGCATCGAAATCTGCGTGGGCGTGGATGTCCTCGGCCAGCATCAACTGGATCATCTTTGCGCCGTCGATGGATGACCCGCCACCGACCGACAAGATCAGGTCGGGCTTTGCCGCGCGGGCAAGTGCGGCCGCCTTCAACAGCGCGCTGCGTGGCGAATGGGCCGGCATCTGGTCGAACAGGCCGACAAACCGCGCACCCAGCGCCTTTTTCAGGTCGGCGATGACTGGCGTTTTCCGGCTGAGCGTTCCCGAGCACATTACAAAAACTCGCGCGACCCCGAGCGCCGCCATTTCGGTCTCAAGGGCTTCGGCAAGCGGCGACCCGAAAATCACACGCTCCTGTGGAAATTGTATCTGCGTGCCGCGCATGTCATTCCTCCCCTAGGCGATGTCGCCGGTCTGGCGCAGTGACTGTCGCCGGATCATTTTGGGATGATTGGAGGCGTGTGGGAACCGGCAGGCTGCGAGAACCTTCTTCTCGAAAAATGAAACGATCTACTTCGCGAGGCTTCTAAAGACGGCTGCCGCGAAAGCTTCGCAGACGCGGTTTGTCCAAGACTCACGGCGCGAACAGCGCGCGCAGCTACCACGTCTACCCCGGCGTGAAAGGCCTATGGGTGCTGTGCAGGGATGTTCGGTCGCTGGAATAGAGTGCGGTCGCCAAAGGTCTGGACCTGGTGTCCAGCGGTACGCCCTTCCAACCCTTTTCCATCGGTGGAAAACACCGGGTGTTGATTGCCACTAAGAATTGACCCTTGTGCAGCCTTGCCCCGGCTTGAACCAGTTGGGGGCAATTGGAGTGATCGACACGGGATTTTTGAGGGTTATCAGGAAATGGGCGCTGCCAGACAAGATACCCATTCGCGAGATCTTACGGTAATCCTCCCCGAAAGTAACGGGCTGCATCAGCGGAATTTTCTCGGCAGGATGAACGAGGAAATTCTGAATGAAGACAAGCATACACACTGAGGCGCAGATCACCACGATCCTGCGACAGGCCGAAGGCGATGTGCCGGTAGCCGAGTTGCGCCGCGAGCATGGCATGAAGAACGCCTCGTTCTACAAATGGCGGGCGAAACGAGCCATTGTGGCGCTATTGGTTCGAGGACAATGGCGAGCGCCATCGAGGACGAGAACCGTCGGCTGAAGCGGAGCTCGTCTCTTGCTTGATTTTGGGCAATATCTGTGGTACGCAAATTGATGATGCATTGACCGGAGCTTGGGGAGAGCACGATGCTAGCAAAATTTGCGCTTTCCCTTTTTTCGGCGTTCCTGCTTGTGATGGCTTTGCCCACTTCGGTCAACGCAAATCATTTCGCTTCCTCGGGTAGTATACAGGCAAAACCAAGATCCCTGCCCGGGCGCGACTCACAGCGAAGGGAATATTACCAATATGACCATGCCGTTAACCTTTGGACTTGGTACGATGTTTCTTCGCGCACACGCTGGTATTACACGCAACGTGGATGGATGACCGAAGCCACCCTTGCACGATTTTTCCAGAACTCTATCGATGCTACCAATAATCTTATTCGAGCCCTTCAGTCGAGTGGACAAAGCACGGCACATCTGCAAAATCACATGCTTACATTAAGAAATTATCGGGATGTGATGTCGAAGCGCTGGTAGATATTTTCTCGGTTGAGTTTTATCTTCGGCGACTTTGCCGACCAATTCGTGTCTTCTTTGGATCTGTTGCACGAATCCGGTCTTAACCATCACACTTGCTTTCGACAGTTTTGCGAATTTTCTCAGAGCGTTTCGCTCTTTCTCTTCACGCCACCAGAATACACGTCGAAACCAGTAATGGTCAAAAACCATGCTGCATGCCACACAGGACGTTTTCAAATTTCGAGGGGGGCAATTTGTCCCCTTCCAGCACATAACCCAAAGCCCCCATCTGATTAGCACAAATAGCACGCCCCCGACCCCGAATGCGCAAAGTAGCTGTAATGCTGCCAGACGCAGTCAATACGCGCTAACGAAGGACTTTTTATAGACGGGAAATTTGGCGCCATGCTGCCACTCGGTCGCTGTCTGTGCTGAAAACAGGGCCGTATCAGGGCGGGCAGCACAAGCTATGCGCATGAGGCCAGTCAGCATTCCCAAAGCGGGTTTCGGAGGCAGATGCGCGCGCGCGATTAGCCGCAGAATTCTGCCCGCCTGAGGCCACGCTTCACCCAAAAGCACCCACGCCCCTTGATGCTTCATTCCGGGGGCATCCGACGTTACTCGGGGGAATTTTGGGGGGAAGATTAAGGCTAAAAAACATATATCTGAATGAGAGCTAATACTTAGACAAGATATTTCGCGGAGGGAGTGTGACCGGGGTGCAACCTTCTCTTGTGGATGCCGCTCTCATTTGCAAGGGGCTTCTGAACCTTAGGCATGTGATCGAATGCGGACTCTTGTCAGGCCTGTTCGTGCGTCCTGATAGACGCCGCTGGCCGAGATGGTGATGCGCCGACCGGGGCCAGATCTCTGAAAGCAAGCCCGAGGCTCAGAGAAGGTTTCTGGTTCGCCCAACCCGGATCATGTCGATCGTTTGCCCATACGGGTCATGTCTTCCTCACAACTCGGCGGTCCGGTTCGAATTGCGCTGCCGGATCAGGCAGCGCTTCCGATCTCCGGGCCGCGAGCGTATTCGCCGCGCAGCATCATCGCCCATATGCCGCGCGCCATCTTGTTGGCCAGCGCGAAGGCCGCGACCGTGGGTGGCTTGCGTTCAAGGAGATGTGCCAGCCAGGGGTTCCGCGGCGCGTCATGGCGCAGCGCCCAACGTATCACGGCCATCGCACCGGTGATCAACAGACGGCGAATGCCGCGCTGGCCCATCTTCGCGGTTTTCCCAAGCTTCTGCTGGCCGCCGGTCGAGGCTTGTCGCGGGACCAAGCCAAGCCAGGTCGCGAAATCGCGGCCGCGCTAGAACTGCCCCATCGGTGGCGCAAAATTCTCGACAGCCAGAGCGCTGATCGGTAAGCGGTGTCCCGATCACACCTTGGCGGCGTATTTCCACGGTAGCAGTTCGTCGATCTGGTTCTGCTTGTGTCCTTTGACGATGGCAGTGAGCGTTTCTGACAGCCATTTATGTGGGTCGACGCTGTTCATCTTGCTGGTTTCGATGAGCGAGAGGATGACGGACGCGTTTTCGGCACCGGCATCGTGGCCGGCGAAGAGGGCGTTTTTTCGGTTCAGGGCGATGGGGCGGATGGTGCGTTCGACGGTGTTGTTGTCGATTTCCACGCGGCCCTCGGTCAGAAAGCGGCCAAGGCCGTCGCGGTATTTCGGATGTAGGCAAGTGCCTCGCCCAAGGGCGTTTTGGCCGATGCGCGGGCGCGGTGGTGGGCAAGCCAGCCGTCGATACGGGCGAGCATCAGGGCGGCGCTTTCCTGTCGGACGGCCAGTCGAACATCAGTGTCGCTGCCGCGGATATCGGCCTCGATGGCATAGATCTCGCAGATCAGGGCCACGCCCGCCTCGGCAATCGGCGCAGGTCCGGTGCGGGTGATCTTGATCAGCTTGCGGCGCGCATGGGCCCAGCCATGCGCCAGTTGGATGCCCGGACCGCTCCGGCCCGCTGCGATCAGGCAGTTGTAGCCGGCATAGCCGTCGACTTGCAGAATACCCCCAAAGCCCTGCAATATCCGTTCTGCATGCTGCCTGCCCCGACCCGTTGCCTGGCAGGCGTGTTTACACGCCGAGAAGGGGGCATAAGTGAAGACCACACCCGGTGGTGCCGTGCCACCCCAAGGTCGGTCATCGCGGGCCAACGCCCAGAAGTATCCGGTCTTGGTTTTTCTGGCCCCCGGGGTCGAGGACCGGGGCGCGGGTCTCGTCCATGAAAGGCTTGGTTGATCGCTTCAGGTTGGCCGTCAGCGCGTCATGGACGGGGCGGGGTTCGAAGGCGGCGCGACCAACCCAGTCCGCAAGGGTAGAGCGGTCGAGGTCAACGCCCTGGCCGCTGTAGATCTGGGCCTGCCGGTAAAGCGGCAGGTGGTCGGCATATTTGCTGATCAGCACATACGCCACTTTCGCCTCAGTCGGCATGCCGCCCGGGATAAGCCGCGTGGGGGCCGGTGTCTGTACCACGCCATCCGTGCAGGACCGGCAGGCATATTTCGGGCGGCGGGTGACGATGACACGGAACTGGGCAGGCACGATGTCCAGCCGTTCCGAGACGTCGTCGCCGATGCAATTCAAACAGCCAACACAGGCGCAGATCAGGCTATCTGGCTCGATGACCTCTTCGACGCGCGGCAGGTGTTCGGGCAATGCGCCACGGTTGGTGGCACGCGGTTTGCCGGGGCGCCTAGCTGCCCGATCCTCGGCATCCTCTTCGGCATGGATCACCGCCATGGCGGTTTCCAGATCCTCCAGCGCCAGTTCGAACCGGTCCGGATCGCTCTTTTCCGACCGGCGTCCGAAGACCGCCTGCCTAAAGGCGGCGACGAGCTTTTCCAAGTGTTCGACCCGCTCGTCCTTGCGCCGGTCGCGCGCTTCCGCGGCGGTCTGCATCGCCTTCAGCGTGGCGATTTCCTCAAAAAATCAGCGGTGTTCGACACGTCCGGCTTTTACCAAATCGCCAGAAGGGATGGCTGTGGAAAGCACCGGCCGGGTCATCCCGCCGCAGGCTGAACCCGTCATTCCACGGCTTCGGGGGCCTTTGCCTTGATGGCCCAAACTCGCCGCCAGTCCAGCCTGGCAAACAGCGTTTCGAACGGAGCGTGGTTCACCAGCATCAGCCCATCCGTCACCGCGGGCCAGGTGAAGGTATGTTCCTCCAGCCGCTTGCAGGCTATCACCGGCCCGGTGCCGTCCCACTAGATCAGCTTCAGCCGATCCGGCTTCTTGGCCCGGAACACGAAGGCAGTGCCGGTGAACGGATACTTGCGCAACTCGTTCTTGACCTTCGCGGCCAGGCTGTTGTGGCCCTTGCGGATCGAGCCATGGGCGCCATTGGTTCAAGCCCAATGGCGAGGGATGGGCTTCGTCGCCACCATGATCCGCACACGGTTAGACGGGAAGATCACGAGCAGGCCCGCAGCGCCATGGCCAGTTCCGCACCCCGCGCGGCAGGCGTGGAAGCGTCCAGCCGCACCGTCACAGGCCCGATGATCAGATCAATCGACGCCGTCGCCGACGACGCATCCATCGGCTGCGCCGTCGGCACAGGCCCGCCAAATTCGGCCCCCACAACCTCTGGCACAACCAGCTTGCCCTGCCGCGCCAACGTCCGCCACGAGGACAGGTGGTTGGCCTTCACCCCATGCCGATGCGCCACCTGGTTCACCGTGACACCCGGCACCAGCGTCTCCGCCACGATCCGGCCCTTCGCCTCCTTCGACCAACGCCGCTTGGCTGCCGGAGCCGCCAAAAGCTCCACAAACCCAACGGCCTCCGTACTGCGCTCCCGATGGACCACCACTGACACCTCCCGTGCAAATCTCCGCACGGGCCGCATCGCAGCTTGCAGATTCAGCAGGAAGGTGGGGTCAGGACAGCGCTTACACTGATCGGACTGACACCTGGCATGATCTGCAGGCGGCGGGATGTCTCGCCTTCCCTGGTGATCGCGTCGATCCTCTTCTTTATGGCATTGGTTCGGCCGGTCAGGTGCACGTCCCGATCCAGCAGCTCGCGGCAGATTTCCCGGGCGAGCAGCGGCAAATCCGGGTTCGAATCTTCAAAGACAGCAGCGAGGGGCGGGAGATCCCTGTGCGACCACCACCCGGCCCTGTTCCGCTCGACCGTCGGCGCGTCTGCGGCAAACGGCGCGTCCGACACCGAACGCGACCAGTAGCGCTGCGGAATGCTCTTCAGCGCGATAACATCCTGATCGACGTGGGGATGCCATCCAGCACACCAATCCATTCGCCGCGCCGGACGCGGTCGTCGCTGGCCTTTTCGCTGTCCCGAGCCGCGTCGAAAGGGACATGGGCGAACATGTTCAGCCGGGGTTCCGGCGCGGTTTAGCGCGCGATGACATTTTCCAGCAACGCGACCGCCGAAAACGCATCATGCGCAAGCCCGTCACTGAGGTCGTGCAGGCCGGCGCATCCAAAATCCGTCATGGCCGTGCTACAGGCACGCCTCGAACAGTGCGCGGGTGTTCTCGCGGGTCAACGCCACCGGATTACCGCCGCAGGACGGGTCCTCCAGCGCCATATCGGTCAGCGTGTCCAGATCGGGGTTCGTCACCCCCAGCGACGTCAGGTTTTGCGGGATGTCCAGCGCGGCCCGCAGGTCCATCACCGCAGCGCGGAACCCGTCAAAGCCGGGCGGCAGGCCGATATAGGCGGCGGCGGCGGCGATGCGGTCCGCGATTACCGCACGGTTCATGTCCAGCACCATCGGCATGACCACAGCATTCGTGGTGCCGTGATGGGTGTTGTAGACCGCGCCGATGGGATGCGACAGCGCATGGATCGCGCCCAGCCCCTTCTGGAACGCCACAGCGCCCATGGCGGCGGCGGACATCATATGGGCGCGCGCCATCAGGTTGTCGGGCTGCGCCTGCACGATGGGCAGGTTTTCGAACACCAGCCGCATGCCTTCCAGCGCGATGCCCTGCGACATCGGGTGATAGAACGGGGAACAATACGCCTCCAGACAATGCGCCAGCGCATCCATGCCGGTACCTGCGGTGATGAATTTCGGCATCCCCACCGTCAGGGCCGGGTCGCATATCGTGACCTTTGGCATCAGGCCGGGGTGGAAGATGATCTTTTTCTTGTGGGTGCCTGAATTGGTCAGCACGCCCGCGCGCCCCACCTCTGACCCGGTGCCTGCCGTGGTCGGCACCGCGATTACCGGCGCTATCACGGCGGCATCGGCGCGGGTGTACCAGTCGTCCACATCCTCCAGATCCCAGACGCTCAGCCCCGCCCGCTGATGCGCCATCAAGGCGATCATCTTGCCCAGATCCAGCGCAGACCCGCCACCAAATGCCACGATGCCGTCATGATGCCCGGCCTTGTAGGCCGCGATCCCCTCGACCATGTTCGCCTCGGTCGGGTTGGCATCGACGGCGCTGAACACCGCGCGGCCCAGCCCGCCCGCGTCCAGCACATCCAGCGCCTGTGCGGTGATCGGCAAGGTTGCCAGCGCGCGGTCGGTCACCAGCAAGGGCCGCAGGATGCCTGCCCCCTTGCAGTGGTCGGCCAGTTCACCGATCCGGCCAACGCCGAACTTGATCGCGGTCGGGTAGGACCAATTGCGGTTGGGCACGTTCATGAGGTCACCTTTTTCATATGATAGGATTTCGGCCGCGTGACCGACTGATAACCCAGCGCGGACAGCGCCGCGCCGCGCCCCGTGTCCTTGCACCCGGTCCAGCACAGCGCCGGGTCCAGATAATCGCAGCGGTTCATGAACACGGTGCCGGTCTGGACCTGTCCGCCGATTTCTGCCGCCGCATCCGGGTCCTGCGTCCAGATCGAACAGGTCAGGCCATAGGGCGAATCGTTCATCAACGCGATGGCCTCGGCGTCATCCCGCACCTTCATGATGCCCACGACGGGGCCGAAACTTTCCTCGCGCATCACGCGCATGGAATGGTCCACGTTGATCAGGATTTGCGGTGCCAGATAAGCGCCGCCGTCATCCGCCGGGAACAGCGCGGGGTCAATCAGGGGCACCGCGCCTGCCGCCACAGCCTCGGCGATCTGGTCGCGCACCGTGCGGGCAAAACGCACATTGGCCATCGGACCAAGCGTGGTATCGGCATCAAACGGATTGCCCAGTTTAAGCGCCGACACCCAGGCGACGGATTTTTCCACAAAGGCATCGTAGAGCGTTTCGTGCACATAAATCCGCTCGATCCCGCAGCAGCATTGCCCGGCATTGAACATCGCGCCGTCCATCAGGCTGTCCACCGCCGCATCCATATCGGCGTCCGCGCGGACATAGCCCGGATCTTTGCCGCCCAGTTCCAGCCCGGTGCCGGTAAATGTGCCAGCCGCCGCACGCTCAATTGCCACACCGCCCGCGACCGACCCGGTGAAATTCACGAACCCGAACGACCGCGCGGCAATCAGCGCCTCGGTCACGGCATGATCCAGTGCCACGTTCTGGAAC
>JBBRCF010000055.1:0-22279 GCA_038205135.1 Rhodobacterales bacterium | reverse complement strand
AACATTGCTGGGGCGATATCCGCAAGATCGCCAATGCCACCGCGGCGACCGCGAACATTTCGTTCAAATCGCACGAAGTGGTGCTGTGATCCTCGCGGCCCGTCCCGGCAGCGGGGCGGGCCGGTCCATTCCGATCAGGGGGCGATGATGTCGCAGAACGCCATCTGTGCGGCGGGCAAACCGGGTGTCACGCTGAGTGTCGATGCCGCGCGGTTACGTGCGATTGCCGCAGCCCGGCCGGTGACCGAGACTGAGGTTTTGTCGGCCGTAGCAGCCCGGGGGCGGGTGTTCGCGGGTCCGGCGACGGCAACGACCGCCCTGCCGCCGTTCGACAATGCCGCGATGGACGGCTATGCGTTTTCGTCTGCTGCATTGGCTGGCGCGGGGCCATGGACCTTGCCGGTCACGTTGCGCGTGATCGCCGGCGATACCGCGCGTCATGTCCTGCGCCCGGGTACCGCCGCCCGGATCATGACGGGGGCTCCTATTCCCGCCGGCGCCGATACGGTCGTGATGCAGGAACGTGTCCGTCGTGACGGGGGCCACATCGCGATCACGGATCGCCCGGTTTCTGGCATGAATATCCGTCGCCGTGGCGAAGATTGCGCTCTGGGCGCTGACCTGTTGCCCACGGGCGTTCTGCTGACCCCGCAACGGCTGGGCCTGCTGGCGGGGGCGGGGCTGGCTACGGTGCCGGTGCGGCGGCGGTTGCGCGTGGCACTGTTGTCCACAGGGAATGAACTTTGCGACCCCGGCGCGCTGTTGCAGCACGGGCAGATCTACAATTCCAACCGCGTTATGCTGGCTGCGGCGTTGGCCGACCCCTGGATCGACCTGACCGATCTGGGGATCCTGCGCGACGATCCGGCAGCGATCCGGACGGCGCTGCGCGAGGCTGCCGCTGATCATGACGTCATCATCACCTCGGGCGGTGTGCCGGCGGGCGAAGAGGATCACGTGCTGGACGCATTGGCCCGCGAGGCGGCGGAACTGGCGGTGCTCAAGGTCGCCATCCGCCCCGGCAAACCGTTGACCGTCGGGCGGATCGGCGGGGCGATGTTCTTTGGTCTGCCGGGCAACCCGTTCGCGGCCTTTGTCACCTTCAGCCAGATCGCGCGCCCCGCGCTGCGTCATGCTGCGGGGTTGTCGGAAACACCGGACCCGTGGCTGCCGGCCGTTGCGGATTTCGCGCTGGACCGGCAGACGGGACGCCGCGAATTCGTTCCCGTCACTTGGGACCGCCGCGACAGCTTTGGCCGTCCGGTGGTCACGTTGCTGGGGCGCGGGGCATCGGCGCGGATGTCACCCCTCGCGGTCGCGCGCGGCATCGCGCAAATCGACGAAGGCGTGGGGGCCGTGCGGCCCGGCATGATCGTGGCGATAGACCCTTTCGACGCCTGAAACGGTGGCCAGGCGCGCTTTTCCGCCTTGGCCGGGCCCAGCCGGGCCCGGCAATTGGCCCGGTCCCTGGTGCAGCATAGTCACATTCCGTTTTACTAATACGAAGCCCCGCCGGATATTTGCTTTAACGCATATGCGCAGGAGCTGATGATGCCGCTTGCCGTTCTGTCTGCCTTGGCCGAACCGACCCGCCTTGCCGTGATGCAGGTGCTGGCAGATGGCAGCGAACATTGTGTTTGCGAATTGATGGCGCGTCTTGTTGCAACGCAAAGCCGGATGTCCCGGCATATGCAAACCCTGAAACAGGCGGGTCTGGTGGTGGACCGGCGAGATGCGCAATGGGTGCGGTATCGCCTGACCCCTGATCTGCCCCCCGCCACACGCGCCATTCTGGACGCCGTGCCGGCCGCCGCCGCCGCCGACCAGAGGAAAGCCGCATGACCTTGCAAACTACGACCGAACCGACGCCCCGCTCCGATTGGGTCTGGCCCGACTGGATCTGGCCCGACTGGATCTGGCCCGACTGGATCTGGCATGTCGGTCTGGTGGTCTTTGTCGTGGTCTGGTGGGTGGTGTATCAGCAACTGATCCCGTTTTCCGAACTGGTGACCGCGCTGTTCCCGGTCGACCGTCATAGCCATACTGGCGAGGCGATCGCGTTCTTTTTCTATGACGCGCCCAAGGTGATGCTGCTGCTGACGCCGATCGTATTCGGCATGGGGGTGCTGCGCAGCTTTTTCTCGCTGGAACGCACCCGGGCGCTGTTGGCCGGAAAACGCGAGGGTGTGGGTAATGCGATGGCGGCGGGCTTGGGCGTGCTGACGCCGTTCTGTTCCTGTTCGGCGGTACCGCTGTTCATCGGTCTGGTGTCGGCAGGAGTGCCGTTGGGCGTCACGTTTTCGTTCCTGATCGCCGCGCCGATGGTCAACGAGGTGGCGCTGGCGCTGTTGTTCGGGCTGGTCGGGTGGCAGGTTGCCGTGACCTATGCCGCCTTTGGTCTGACCATCGCAATCGTGGCGGGCTGGGTGATCGGCAAGCTGAAACTGGAAGGCTGGTTGCAGGACTGGGTGCGCGACATTCATTTCGGGGCCACCGCGCCCGAGGCCGTCGCGGGCGAACGCATAACGCTGCTGCATCGTTACCGGCAGGGGATCGAAGTGGTACGCGAAATCTTTGGCCGGGTCTGGATGTGGATCATCGCCGGCATCGGCATCGGCGCGCTGATCCATGGCTATGTGCCTGCGGACCTGATGGCCCGAATCATGGGGGCGGAAGCGTGGTGGTCGGTGCCGGCTGCCGTGCTGATCGGCATCCCGATGTATACCAACGCCGCCGGCGTCATCCCGATTGTCGAGGCGCTGTTGGGCAAGGGCGCGGCGCTGGGCACCGTGCTGGCCTTCATGATGAGCGTGATCGCCCTGTCGCTGCCCGAAATGATCATCCTGAAACAGGTGCTGACGCTGCGGTTGATCGCAGTGTTCGTCGGCGTGGTCGGGACCGGAATTCTGGCGGTCGGCTGTCTGTTCAACATTTTGTTCTGAAAAGACATATGATGGAGTTCAAGGTTCTGGGAACCGGTTGCGCCAAATGCAAGGCGACCGCCGACATGATCACCCGGACGGCCGCCGAGGCCGGCAAGACCGTGCAGATCGAAAAGATCGAGGATATGCGCCGGATCGTCGGATTTGGCGTGCTGACGACACCTGCCGTCGTGCTGGGAGAAAAAGTGGTCCACAAGGGGTCCGTGCCGACGCATGATCAGGTCATGGGCTGGCTTGAGGGGGCTGCGTAATGCAGGAGATGACACCGAAAGACCTGACCGTCGCGCGCGAGATTTGTCCCGCGACATCGCAGCGCCTGCTGGCCGACGGCGGATTGCTGGTCGATGTGCGCGAACCGCACGAGGTGGCGCAGCCGGGCTTTGCCGGCTGCGATGTACCGACGATTCCGTTGTCGCAATTCGAGGATCGCCGGGCCGAAGTACCGCGTGACCGCGATGTGATCATGGCCTGCGCCGAAGGCGAGCGCAGCCTGAAGGCGACGTATTTCCTGATGTATCAGGGCTATGAACGCGTGATGGACATGAACCCCGGCATAGTCCGCTGGGTGCAGCGCGGGTTTCCGATCACCGGCACCGCCGCTGGCATGGCCGCGTCTGTTGGCGCGTCATCCTGCTGTGGCGCTTGAAAGGTTTTTCCGATGCGACTGATCCTTGCCACGCTTTCTGCCCTACTGCCGCTGCCTGTTCTGGCACAGGTGCTGACGGTGCAGCCTGTTACCGACAACGTCTGGGCCATCGTCGGCCCCACGGAACAGCGCGACGGCGTCAACCTGGCCGATAACGCCACTTTCGGGCTGGTGGTGACCGACGAAGGCGCCGTGCTGATGGACCCGGGCGGGTCATGGCAAGGCGCGAAAATGCGGCTTGAAACGATCCGCACCATCACCGATCAACCGGTGAAATACGTGATCGACACCGGCGGTCAGGATCACCGCTGGCTGGGCAACGGATATTGGCAGGCGCAGGGCGCGACCGCGATCGCGTCCGACGCGGCGGTGGCCGATCACCGCGACCTGGCCAGCCAGCACCTGAGCGCGCTGGCACAGTTTCTGGGCGACAGCCTGGCCGGGCGAAATGCCCGGTCCACCTTCGAAGAAAGGGAGTTGCAATGACCCAGACCTATCACGTCGCCGCCCGCCGCATCGACAGCCACGGGTCCGAGGCCACCGCCAAGGCCGCGCTGATTGCGCTGGATACCGACATGGCGGGGCGGCCCGACGCGTTCAACCCGGCGGAAATGCTGTTGGCCAGCCTTGCCGCCTGCATCCTGAAGGGCACGGAACGGATGATCCCGATGCTGCAATTCGACCTGCGCGGCATTGCGGTGACGTTGCAGTGCGTGCGGCAGGACAGCCCGCCGAAACTGGTGCAGATCACCTACGAAATCACGGTGGATACTCCGGAATCCGATCAGCGGATCGACCTGTTGCACCGCAATCTGCAGAAATACGGCACGATCTACAATACGCTGGCGGCGGCGTTGACTGTGTCGGGCGCGATCCGGCGCGCGGCGTGACCGCTACAAACCACAGCCCTGTTGCGATAGATGTTGCGACGAACCGCGCAATCAGCCCCGGAAAGGACCCCCGATGTATCTGGCGATGAACCGATTTCACGTGCCGCTGGACAATGCCACCGCGTTCGAGACGCTGTGGCTGTCGCGCGACAGCAAACTGACCGAACTGCCCGGTTTTGTCGCCTTTCACCTGCTGAAAGGTCCAGAGTCAGAGGGCTCAATCCTGTACGCCTCGCATACCGTCTGGGAATCCGAAGCGCATTTTCGCGCCTGGACCCGCAGCGACCAGTTCCGCACGGCGCATGGCCGTGCCGGCGAGACGCGTCAGTTGTATCGCGGCACGCCCGCATTCGAAGGGTTCATCGCGCTGCAACACATTTCAGCCCAGCCTGCCGCCGCCCAGCCTGCCGCCGCCAAACCTGCCAACTAGGGCTTTGCCGCCAAAAGGACGCCGCCCTTGCCCCATGATCACACCCTCAACCATGCCGCCCCCGCCGATCGGGGCCCTGCGTTGCGCTGGGCGGTCGGGCAGCATGATCACCGGTTGACACTGGCTGGATGCATGGGTGGCCATCGCGGTCAGCGTGGTGATCGGGTTCACCGCGTGGGGGGATGCGTGACGCGCTGCGGCTGGGTCTGGACGGTGTGCCCGCGGCGATCGACCACCAGGCCGTGGCCGACTGGCTGGGCGCACAGGACGGCGTCAGCAAGGTGCACGACTTTAACTTCTGGGCGCTGTCCACCACCGGCACGGCGCTGGCGGTGCATCTGATCCGGGACGGCGCGGATGCGGACGCGTTTCTGGATCATGTGACAGACGAACCGGAACATGATTTCTCCATCGCCCATGCCACGGTCCAGTTGGAGAGCTGCGCTTGCGAACGGGCGGGGGCCTGTCTGGCCACCTGACCCGACGCCTGACCGGCACCGCCGTTTCGCCGCCGCGCCTTTTGCCGATGGGCGAAAAAACGTCTGCGACATTCTGACCCCCAGCGGCGACTGCCACTGTGTCGCGCGACTGTCACAAATCATCGATAGGCGAAAATCACGCTCATATTGATGGAGACCCCTATGCTGCGCAATCTCTTGTCCGCAACCGCTCTGGTTTGCATTGCCGCCCCGGCGCTGGCCGAATTCAAGCTTGACGCCCGTTACATGGACGCCGACGGCGACATGATCGCCGACATCCCTACCGATACCGCCGCGCTGTCCGATCCCGACACGCTGATCTTTGCCTATACCCCGGTCGAAGATCCCGCCGTCTATGCCGAAGCCTGGAAAGACTTCATCGCCCATATGGAAGCCGTGACCGGCAAGAAGGTCCAGTTCTTCCCGGTGGACAGCAATGCCGCCCAGATCGAGGCGATGCGCGCGGGCCGTCTGCATATTTCGGGCTTTAACACCGGGTCGAACCCGCTGGCCGTCGCCTGCGCCGGGTTCCGCCCGTTTGCGATGATGGCCGCCAAGGATGGCAGCTTTGGCTACGAGATGGAGATCATCACCTATCCCGGTTCGGGCATCGAAAAGGTCGAAGACCTGAAGGGCAAGAAGCTGGCCTTCACCTCCGAGACCTCGAACTCGGGCTTCAAGGCACCGTCGGCGCTGCTGGATTCGGTCTACAGCCTCAAGGCCGGTGCCGATTTCGAACCGGTGTTCTCGGGCAAGCACGACAACTCGATCCTTGGCGTCGCCAACAAGGATTATCCTGCTGCGGCCATCGCCAACTCGGTGATGACCCGCATGATCGAGCGCGACGTGATCAAGGCCGATCAGATCGTCACGATCTACAAATCGGAAACCTTCCCGACCACCGGCTACGGCACGGCGCACAACCTGACGCCCGCCCTGCAGGACAAGATCAAGGAAGCCTTCTTCAGCTTCAAATGGGAAGGCTCGACGCTGGCTGCCGAGTTCGGCAAATCCGGCGAAGAGCAGTTCATCCCGATCACCTTCAAGGACAACTGGACCGTGATCCGCCAGATCGACGCGGCGACCGGCGTATCCTACGCCTGCCAGTAACGGCACCTGACTGACATGACGCGGGCGGGCCGATGCCTGCCCGCGTTTGACCTATGCGAGGACGGATGCTGGATATCGCCAACCTGACCAAGACCTACAAGACCGGCGACAAGGCGTTGTCGGATGTGTCGTTCTCGGTTCCCAAAGGCCAGGTCGTCGGCCTGATCGGCCCGTCGGGAGCGGGCAAATCGACGCTGATCCGCTGCATCAACCGGCTGGTGGAACCGAAGTCCGGCACCATCACCCTGTCAGGAATGCCGATCACCGGGCTGGGTACCGGTGATCTGCGCCGGATGCGACGGCGGATCGGGATGATCTTTCAGGAATACGCCCTGGTCGAACGCCTGACCGTGATGGAAAACGTGCTGTCGGGGCGGTTGGGCTACGTGGGGTTCTGGACCTCGCTGACCCGGCGCTATGGGCCCGACGATATCCGCCGCGCCTACCGCCTGCTGGACCGCGTCGGGCTGATGGAACAGGCCGACAAGCGCGCCGATGCGCTGTCGGGTGGCCAGCGCCAACGCGTCGGGATCGCCCGCGCGCTGGCGCAGGAACCCGAACTGCTGCTGGTCGACGAACCGACCGCCAGCCTTGACCCGAAAACCAGCCGCCAGATCATGCGTCTGCTGATCGAGATCTGCGCCGAATCCGGCCTGCCCGCCATCGTCAACATCCATGACGTGCCGCTGGCCCAGCAATTCGTCGCCCGCATCATCGGGCTGCGCGCGGGCCGCGTGGTGTTTGACGGCACGCCGGATCAGTTGACACAAGACGCGCTGACCACGATCTACGGCGCCGAAGACTGGGACGCGATGCGCAAGGGCAACGAGGAAGACGACGCCGCCGACCGCGACGCCGCCCGCCGCATGGCCGCGATCCGCTGATGTCGGGGGCCGATTATCCGACGCGCTGGAAACGCCCGCCGCAGATCTTTACCGATCCGCTGTGGCGGCGGATCATCTTCTTTGGGGCCGCTGTCTATCTGGTGGTGGCGCTGGGGACCATCGACGCCAACTGGGCGCGGATCGCCGAAGGCTGGGAACGCGGCATGCGGTTCGCAGGCGGGTTCCTGCAACCCGATTTCACCACGCGCTGGACCGATATCAGCAAGGGTTTGATCGAAAGTCTGACGATGACGCTGACCTCGACCGTGGTCGGCATCATCATTTCGGTGCCCATCGGTATCGGGGCGGCGCGCAACGTGTCGCCGGCGTGGATCTATTATATCTGCCGCAGCATCATCGCCGCCAGCCGCGCCTTGCAGGAAATTATCGTGGCGATCTTTTTCGTCGCCATGTTCGGCTTTGGCCCGTTTGCCGGGTTCCTGACGCTGGCGTTCGGCACCATCGGGTTCCTGTCGAAACTGCTGGCCGAGGATATCGAGGATATCGACGAGGCGCAGGCCGAGGCGATCCGCGCGACCGGCGCATCCTGGGGCCAGATGATCAACTATGCGATCCAGCCGCAGGTGATGCCGCGCCTGATCGGGCTGTCGCTGTACCGGCTGGATATCAACTTCCGCGAAAGCTCGGTGATCGGCATCGTCGGCGCGGGTGGCATCGGGGCCACGCTGAACACCGCGATCGACCGCTATGAATACGACAGCGCGGGCGCGATCCTGTTGATCATCATCGCGCTGGTAATGGTGTCGGAGTACGCGTCGTCCTATCTGCGAAAGTTCCTGCAATGACCGACGCCCCCGATCATCCCGCGATTTGGCGCAAACGCACTCCCCGCAGCGTGTTGATCATCTGGGCGGCGTGGTTCGCGCTGGTGGTGTTATTCGTGTTCTGCTGGCAGGTGATGAACCGCGGCACGATCTGGGCCTTTGTGCTGGACGCCCCCGAACAGGCCGCCGACATCGGCAGCCGCATGTTCCCGCCGCGCTGGTCCTACATGGAACAATTGTGGTGGCCGCTGTGGGACACGCTGAACATGGCGACGCTGGGCACGGTGCTGGGCGTGATCCTTGCGGTGCCGATCGCGTTTCTGGCCGCGCGCAATACTTCGCCATCGGTGGCCGTGCTGCGGCCTATCGCGCTGTTCATAATCGTGGCGTCGCGGTCGATCAATTCGCTGATCTGGGCGCTGCTGTTGGTCGCGATCATGGGGCCAGGGTTGTTGGCGGGCATCATCGCCATCGGGCTGCGGTCGATCGGGTTCATCGGCAAGCTGCTGTACGAGGCCATCGAAGAGGTCGATACTGCCCCTGTCGAGGCGATAACCGCCACCGGCGCATCCCGCGCGCAGGTGCTGGATTACGCCATCGTGCCGCAGGTTCTGCCGGCGTTCTGGGGTATCACGGTGTTCCGCTGGGACATCAACATCCGCGAAAGCGCGATCCTCGGTCTGGTCGGCGCGGGCGGGATCGGCCTGAAACTGCAGGCATCGCTGAACGTGCTGGCCTGGCCGCAGGTCAACATGATCCTGCTGGTCATCCTCGCCACCGTCGTTCTGTCCGAATGGGTGTCCGCCAAGGTGCGCAGCGCCATCATCTGATCAACCCGCCACATCGTTTAGCGTGGCCATCACAGGAGACTGAAAATGACCAGACGTTTTACCCTGATCGGTGCGACCGCGCTTGCGCTGCTGCCCGTGACTGCGTTTGCCCAAGCCAAGGAACTGGTGCTGTATTGCTCGGTCGGCGAAGAATGGTGCCGCGCGCAATCCGAGGCATTCACCCGCGAAACCGGCATCAACGTACTGATGACCCGGAAATCGTCGGGCGAAACCTTTGCCCAGATCAAGGCCGAAGAAGGCCAGCCGCGCGGTGATGTGTGGTGGGGCGGCACCGGCGACCCCCATCTGCAGGCCGCCCAGGAAGGGCTGACCGCAGAATACAAATCCGCTGGTCTGGCCGAATTACAGCCCTGGGCAGTGAAACAGGCCGAAACCGCCGGGTTCAAGACCGTCGGCATCTATGCCGGCGCGCTGGGCTATGGCTACAACTCTACCATGGTGATCGAAAACCCGCCCGCCTGCTGGAAAGACCTGCTGGACGCCCGGTTCAAGGATGACATTCAGGTCGCAAACCCGAATTCCTCGGGCACGTCCTATACCATGCTGGCCACGCTGGTGCAGTTGATGGGCGAAGATGCGGCGTTTGATTACCTGAAACAGCTGCACGCCAACATCAGCCAGTACACCAAATCGGGGTCAGCCCCGATCCGCGCGGCCGCCATCGGTGAAACCGCCATCGGCATCGTGTTCATGCATGACGCCGTGCAGGCTGCCGTCACCGGCGGACCCATCGTCACCGTCGCACCGTGCGAAGGTACCGGTTACGAGGTCGGGTCGATGTCGATCATCAAGGGCGGCCCGAACCCCGACGCCGCCAAGACATGGTATGACTGGGCGCTGACGGCCAAGGCGCAGGAAATCGGCGCATCGGTCAGCAGCTTTCAGGTGCCGTCGAACCTGAGCGCCGCCACCCCGCCGGAGGCCCCGAAGCTGGCGGATATCAAGCTGATCGACTATGATTTCGCCAAATACGGCTCGTCCGAAGTGCGCACCGCACTGCTGGCGCGCTGGGATGCCGAAATCGGCGCATTGCCGAAGTGATGCAGGCGCCGGAAGGCCGGATTGGCCTTATCTGGTCCGGCCTTCTGTTGGCCGCCGTGTTGGCCCTGCCCTGGTTCAAGGGCGGGGCTGTTTTCGCCTCTGCGCTGACCGAAGGGCTGGCGGGGCGGGTGTGGCTGTTGCCGCTGGTGGCGGTGGCGGTCGCGCTGGCCGCACTGGCGTTGCTGGTGCGGGACTGGCGCGTTCACCCGATGGGTGCGGCGCTGGTGGGCGCAGGGCTGATCTGGCTGATCCTGCAAGGCTTCGGCATCGGTCTGCGCGGCCCGGCGTTTCCCGGCATCGGTTTGCTGTTTCCCGCGGCACTGGCCGGTCAGCCGGGGTTCGGCTGGGGGGCGTTTGGCATGGGCGTCGCACTGATCGGCGCGCTGGCCGAGGTGCTTGCGGCGCGCGGGTTCTGCCGGGGCGAACGGTTTGCAGCGTTTTCCATCGTCGGTATCGTGGCGGCGCTGACGCTGTTCGTGTTCTTTCCGATCCTGAAATTACTGTCGGCGGCTTTCATCGCCCCCGATGGCACGCTGTCGGCCATGCCGTTCCTGACCCGCATCACCGCGTCTGATCTGTGGTCCATCGGCTGTCTGACCGGCACGGGCCGTTGCGGTGTGGTGATCAACACGCTGGTGCTGGGCGTGCTGTCGGCGGGGTTTGCCACCGCGCTGGGCCTTGCGTTGGCGCTGCTGGTGGCGCGCACGGATTTCCGGATGAAACGCGTGTTGCGGGCAATATCCATCCTGCCGATCATCACGCCGCCCTTTGTGGTTGGCGTCGCGATCATCGTGTTGTTCGGGCGCACCGGGTTTGTCACGGTCGAGGTGGCGGACCTGTTGGGCGTGCGCCCGTCGCGCTGGGTGTATGGGCTGCCGGGCATTCTGATGGCGCAGGTGCTGGCCTTTGCGCCGGTGACGTTTCTGGTGATCCTGTCGGCGCTGGACGCGATAAACCCGACGCTGGAAGAGGCGTCAACCACGCTCGGCGCGCGCCCCGTCACCACGTTTCGCACTGTGACATGGCCGCTGTTGCGCCCGGCGCTGGCGGCGGCGTTTCTGCTGGCATTCATCGAAAGCCTGTCGGATTTCGGCAACCCCATCGTGCTGGGCGGTAGTTACGATGTGCTGTCCACCAAGATTTTTTTCGCCGTCGTTGGTGCGCAATACGATCTGGGTCAGGCCGCGACACTGGCCGTGCTGCTGCTGGCCTTGACCATCGCGGCGTTCTGGGTGCAGACCCGCTGGCTGGGCCGCGCCAGTTACGTCACCGTGACCGGCAAATCCGATGCAGGGCTGACAGCGCCCGTGCCGCCCCTGATCAAATGGTTGGCGGTGGCGGCGGTGCTGCCGTTTGTGGCCTTTACCGTCGGCGTCTATGTCGTTGTGCTGATCGGCGGCTTCGTCAAGGATATCGCCCGGTTGGAAATGACCCCGACCATAGACCATTTGTGGACGGCATTTTCGTTTGAAATCGGGGACAGCGGGTTGCGCCTGTTCGGGTCGGCGTGGAACAGCCTGATCACCACGTTGTGGGTGTCGGCGCTGTCGGCGCCCCTGACCATGAGCATCGGCATCCTGACCGCATGGCTGATCGCGCGGCAGGATTTCGCGGGCAAGCGCGCGTTCGAATTCGGCACGCTGTTGTCCTTTGCCATTCCGGGCACGGTGGTTGGCGTCAGCTATATTGCGGCGTTCAACGTGCCCCCCATCGACATCACCGGTACGCTGTGGATTCTGGTGATCTGTTTTGTGTTCCGCAACATGGCGGTGGGCATGCGGGCGGGCATCGCCGCACTGGCGCAAATCGACCGCAGCATGGAAGAGGCCAGCCAGACCATGGGCGCAGGCGGCGGTCGCGTGCTGCGCGATGTGGTGCTGCCGCTGATCCGTCCCGCGATATTCACCGCGCTGGTCTATGCCTTTGTCACCGCGATGACGGCGGTGTCGGCGGTGGTGTTTCTGGTATCCGCCCGGCACAACATGGCGACCGCCTATATCATGGGGCGGGTGGAAAACGGCGAATATGCGCTGGCGATTGCCTATTCGACGGTGCTGATGCTGGTCATGATCGCCTGCGTGGCGCTGATGAACCTGGCCGTCGGCCGTGCGAAACTGGGGCGGCGGACGGCGGTGACCGGCACCGCGCAACCGGCGGAATGAGGATGACATGACCGAAACAGCGATCGAATTTCGTGGCGTGGTTAAACGCTATGGTGACGCGGTTGCCGTGGCGGGGATCGATCTGGCGATTGCCAAAGGCGAGTTGGTGACGTTCCTTGGCCCGTCCGGCTGCGGCAAGACCACGTCGCTGCGCCTGATCGCGGGGCTTGAATTGCCGACCGAGGGGCAGGTGTTCATCGCCGGCCGCGATGTCAGCCGTGACCCCGCCTCGGCCCGCAACGTCGGCATGGTGTTCCAGTCCTACGCTCTGTTTCCGCACATGAATGTGCTGGACAATGTGGCCTACGGCCCGGTGATCCGCGGCACCCCAAAGGCACAGGCGCAGGCCCGCGCGTGCGAAATTCTGGATCAGGTCGGGCTGGGCGGCTTGCATCAGCGCTTGCCGGCCGAACTGTCCGGCGGGCAACAGCAGCGCGTCGCCGTGGCGCGCGCCATCGTGCAGCAGCCCGATGTCATCCTGTTTGACGAACCGCTGTCGAACGTGGACGCGAAACTGCGCCGCAAGGTGCGCGAGGAAATCCGCAGCTTGCAACGCCGGTTCGGCCTGACGGCGGTCTACGTGACCCATGATCAGGAAGAGGCGCTGGCAGTATCCGACCGCATCGTGGTGATGGACCGGGGCCGCATCGCGCAGGTGGGCACGCCCGCCGATCTGTACGAACGCCCCGCGTCGCCGTTCATCGCTGATTTCATCGGGGACGCGAACCTGATCCGGGGCGATGTGATGCAAGGCCGGTTCACCGCGCCCGGCATGGGCATCGACGTGACCGGCCCCGATGGCCCCGCGACCCTGTCGATCCGGCCCGAACGGATCACACTGATGGCGGGAGGGCCCGACCGCGTGATCACCGCCACCTATCTCGGCAGCCGAATGGAATACACCGTCGCCGGTCAGGTCGGCGAGATGCTGGTGTCCCGCCCGATCCACGAACCGCGCCTGACCGCCGGTCAGGACGTCGCGCTGCACATCACCGCCACCGACGTATCCCGCGTCGCCTGAGGACCCCAAATGCCGGATATCTGCGCCCGTTTCGATCTGGCCTGTCGGCTTGCCAATGACGGTGGCGCGCTGGCGCTGTCGCATTACCAGAACCGCGACGCCTTGGTGATCGAGGCCAAGGCCACCCCGCAGGATATCGTCAGCCGCGCCGACCGCGAGGTCGAAGACCTGATCCGCGACGGGATCCGCGCCGCCTTTCCGGATGACGCGATCCTGGGCGAAGAAGGTGGCGCCACAGCGGGCGACAGCGGGTTCACCTGGGTGATCGACCCGATTGATGGCACATCGGCCTATCTGGCGGGCCTGCCGCATTGGTGCGTGGTGATCGCGCTGTTGCAGGGCCCCGACACCGTGGCCGCCGTCACCGCCCATCCGCTGGGCCACGAGGTGTTCACCGCGATCAAGGGGCAGGGGGCCTGGGTCAACGGCGCGCCGCTGTGCTGCAACCCGGATCACCGGATCGACAACAGCCTGATCGCCCTCGGGGCCAGCCATCGCACCAGCCCGGACCATGTGGCGGGCGTGCTGACCGGGCTGATGCAGGCTGGTGGCATGTTCTATCGCAACGGGTCGGGCGCCCTGATGCTGGCACAGGTCGCAGCGGGGCGGCTGGGTGGCTATTACGAGCCGCATATGAACCCCTGGGATTGTCTGGCGGGCGTTCTGATGATCCTTGAGGCGGGCGGGCTAGCCCGGCCCGTCACCCCGGATGCGGCTGGTGGGATCGTGCTGGCCACCGCGCCGTTGGTGTTCGCGCCGCTGAATGCCGTGGTTGACAAAGCACCGGTGGATGCGCGCCCGAACCCGTGATCCGTGCTTTGCATTCGCCGCTCCTGCTGCGCGCATCGTTACCTAAGATGGCCTCGCCGCTGATAGTGAATTACCAACCGATAACAAGCGGTTGCCCCTGCAAATCCCGTCACATATGGCGTGGGCAGGGGCGCCCTGCATATGTCACCCGAACCACAGATAGACACCACCCGCCGCCGCAATGGCGGCCATGCTGGCGATGCCGACCCGCATTCCGATGGCCTTGCCGCCGACCCAGGCCGCCATGCTGGCCTTGGACACCGTGTTGACGGCGACGGCCAGCAGGATGGCCTCTGTGGCCAGTTGCACCGTTGTGTCCATGCGGGCCATCGACAGGGTGATCGCATCCACATCGGCAATCCCCGACGCCGCCGCCACCGCCAGCACGCCGGCGTTACCCCAGACACGCTGCACCAGTTCCGCCGCCAGCATGACCCCGATGATGAAGACCGAAAGCTTGATGGATGTGCCAAGCACCAGCGGGTTTGAAATTGTCAAATTCGGCTTGGCCTGGTCGGCAGACGCGCGATCCTCCCGCAGAATGAACGCGAGACCCGACAGCCCCAGAACGGCTGCCGCGCTGCCAAGGGTCGCAGCCAGCGGGCCAAACAGGTCCGGATTCAACGCCGAGGCAATCGCGCCTACGCGCAACGTCATGATTGCACCGCTGATCAAGATGCCGCCGGCCAGCAGACTGATCGCACCGGGATGATCGCGGCCCATGCGGGCAAAGGTCAGCGTGGTGGCGGTCGAAGACGCAAGTCCGCCCGCTGCCGCCGTCACAACCACCCCCAACCGTTCGCCAAACACCCGCACCGCCACGTAGCCGGTAAAGGAAATCAGCGCCATCATGATGGTCAGCAGCCAGACCTCGTAAAGGTTGACGGCGCCCCATGGGTCGATCGCGCGGTTCGGCAGGATCGGTAGCAACAGGAACGACATCACCATCAGGATCAGCGCCGCGCGGATCTCTTCCCACGTCAACCGGGTCAGCCAGCTGTGCAGCTGGGTGCGCAGCGCCAGCAGCACCGTGACGCTGACCGCCGCCGCGACAGTCACCGTAACATCGCCGACCGCCGCCATGGCCCCCAGAAGGAATGTCAGCATCCCCGCGATCAGGGTCGTGGCGCTCAGGCTGCCGTGCGCCTTTGCCTCGAGCCAGGAAAATGCGCCCAGGGCAGCGCTGAAGGCCAGAAATGCGATGCCAACAATTTGCAGGCCGACCTGAATGCTCAGCATGCCACAGATTCCGCCCATCAGGCCCGACAGGCCAAAGGTACGCAGCCCTGCGGCGCGGCCATGGGGCTGAATGCCCCGATAGCGCCAGCCACGTTCGATCCCCACCATCAGGCCGATGGCCAACGCCACTGCAAGGCGCGAAAGATGATCGACATCCGGCATCCGCGGCCCTTTCATCCACCAGATCAGAAACGCGGGACTGACCCAGCGCCGCGACCTCATGACAGCTGCTTTCCGACTTTTCGCTTGTCTGAAGCCTGTTCAGCATATACAAAGTATATACATTATAGGGCCGAAATATGAGCAAGCACAAGACGCAAGGCAAAGACAAGAAGAAGGCCAGCCAACTCGTTATCCGGGTGGAAAAGGCCGAGCGCGACGCCTTTGTCGCATTGTGCAACCGGCTGGACACCAGCGCCGCGCGTGAAATCCGCCGCTTCATGCGGGAACGGGTCACCGAGCACACCGTAGATGCAGCCGGCGAAACCGGAATGCCGCCGGTCGCAGACGCATTTGATGGTGCGCCCGCAATCGCCGAAGCGGCGCCCGCTTTGACCCTCGCCGCAACCGATGTTGTTTCCGACGCCCCGGCGGTCGAAACCGAAAAGCCGCAGAAGAAACAGAAACGGGCAGCGCCATAACGTTTCGACATGATCCAGCGGAATCGTGCTTAATTCGCTACGGGGTGCTGACACATCTTGGTGGCGCCCCGAACGTGGCGGACCCCGCCAGCACCTCAAGGGTCGGACTTTTCGCCCCGTTTGCCAAACTGGCCGGCTATCAGCGCCGCCCGCAAAGAACGGTTGATGACGCAAGCCATGAAGAATTCCTACTATCTGCCACAAATGGGTCTGAGCGGGCTGGCCAAGGCGGCGGTCGGGGAATTGCAGCCGGTTCTGGCGCTTGACGAAGCGGCCGTGCCCTTTGCGATACTGGATAGCTTTGATCAAGCCTTGTGGCGGTCCGGACGGGTGCTTCTGGAAACGGGCGGGGCGTTCGAGCTTTTGACAACTGACGGTGAAACATTATCCCAACCGGCGGAACGGCGCGGCGATTTCGTCGCCGATTTCCGGGACGGGGCGATCAAGCGCAGCCTTGCGGATATTTCGCCCCTGCGCAGCCTGAAACCGATCGGATCGGGGACCCTGCGTCACGGTACGCTTGCGCTGCTGGATGCTAAGCAAAAGACCCATTGCCGCGCCAGCCTGCGCGTTCTGACGATGAACGAAGGCATTGCGGCCGCCATCGTCACACTGCAGGGGCTGCGCGGCTATGACAGGTCGCTCGCCGAACTGCGCAAGCAAATCGAGGACTGCGGCGGCGAAACCCTCGACTTGGGCAAATTGATACCCCACCTGATCCCTGCACATCGCGCATTCGATGCCAAGCCCGACGTCATCATCAAGCCGGAAGAAACCTCGTTCACGGCGGCCACCGCTATCATTGCGGCCCACATCCCCGTGATGCGGGGAAACGAAAATGGCATCGTCGAAGACCATGATACCGAATTCCTGCACAATTACCGCGTTGCTGGACGAAAGATCCGTTCGGTGCTCAGCCTGTTCAAAGCGGTGTACCGCGAAGATCAGACGCTTGACCTGAAGGCCCGGTTTTCTGCCCTGATGCGGCCGACCGGGCCGTTGCGGGATCTGGATGTGTATTTTCTGGGGCGGCAAGATTTTCACGATTTGCTGCCCAGTTCCTTGCAGGCCGGCCTGGACGGTCTGTTCGACGTGTTGACCGAAAAAAGACAGGCCGAAAGGATCGCACTGGCGCGCCATCTGACAAGCGCGGCCTATCAAGACGAAATTGGCAGCCTCACAAACCTGTTTGACAGACGCAAGAAACTGCGACGCGGCCCGAATGCCGATCAGGCGGCGTACGAATATGCGGGCCGTCTGATCTGGAAACGCTACCGACAAATCTGTGACACCGCCAAAGCGATCGACGCCGACACCAAGGATACCGAGATCCATCTGCTGCGCATCCAGTGCAAGAAGTTGCGCTATCTGATGGAATTTTTCGGCGCACTTTTCCCACGACGGGCGTTCAAGGAACTGGTAGGGCGCTTGAAGACGCTTCAGGACAGCCTCGGGATTTTCAATGACTATTCGGTCCAGCAGATCAGCCTGCAGGCGTTTCTTTCGGGCCGGGGCGATACGCCCCATGTCGTGAGCCCGCCGGTGGCGCAAAGTGTCGCCGCATTGATAGCCGTACTGCATCACAAACAGATCGAAGAACGGGACAGGGTTGTCGGAAACCTGACGCAGTTCATCAGCCCCGAAACCCAAAAAACGTTCCGGGCCCTTTTTCACCAGCGGAAAGGCAAGGAATGAAAATCCTCACCTGTTAGGGTCACGACTGGTTTTCGTTTCATAGCCAAAACAGGACGGTTGCGGCGATGGCGATGGCAAGGGCGGAGAGGAATACCTTTGGGCATCGATCGCAAACGGATGGCGTCGCGCCTCCAATCTTTCAGTCGACCGAACATGGTCTCGATCCTGTTGCGGCGTTTTTAGCGGCGCTTGTCATGTTTGATCGACAATTCACACTTGGCCACTTTCATCTTGTGAAGTGACAGTTGAATGTCGTTGATGCTGTACCGGCTGCGCATAGTTGCACCCTCGCTATAGCAAGCTATTGCTTAGTGATGGCGGTTCGCTGGTGTGGATAACGGGTTACTGCGACTGGCAGGCTTCCACTGCCGCTACCATGGCGTCTCGGATAAGCGCCGTATCCGGGCGATAATTCGTAGCCAATAAATGAAATTTAATATCTCTACCATTATAGGTTTGAAATTCCCTCATACCAATTAATTCTGACGGCACGACGACGTCAAGAAAATTTATCATTGCGGTAAGTGTTCCTGTGTTATAGCTAAAGTATCCGTCGGCTCCTCGCTCGTTGAATAGTTGCAAACCCAGCCTATCGTCATATGGACCCCACTCACCGACACGCTCAACAGTTGATAGGTCATTTCTTGAGATATACACCCGGCGAATATCTCGACCCGACAACACAACCGAGTTTGCCTGAATATGACAAGGATTTGAGAGTGTAATGATTTTGACAAATTCATCTGGGCCGTGATAGGAAGTGATGTCAATCAAGCTCTGAACAGCCTCTTGAGGGCTTAGTACAGGACGTGCACTACCCTCATAAGCAGCATCGAAGCACTGTAGACGAGCAAGGTCGCTCGCGATACCAACACAGTCGGTTCCGTCAGCAGCAGCTTGGCCAGCCGATAGGCCGAAAAGTAGTGCTGCAGAAATCAATGAATACTTCTTATTGATAGTATGAATTTTCATCGCCACTCTATCCCTTCATGCAGCTATCGCCATAGTACCGAAATTCCCCAAGTTGCCTGCCGCTTTACAACAATGTCGCCTGGGTCTGCCCGCTGCTCAAGCTTTTTCGGCCCCGCCTGGTGCCCGTGGTCGAAGAGATGCCCGGAGCTGGTCGGATCAAGCCGCGAACCGGTGTGACCGTGGCCTGACGGCCGCGGTTGACGGATCTGTCGAGCCGCATTCGTTCTGTTTGGGGCTGAATCGCGGTCACGCGCATGAAGGTGGCGCTCGAAGACGACGGATCGCGGCGAGTATGGCGCGCATCATCGGGCTGGTGAAGGCCACCTCGGCCAGTTGGAAGGTGATGGCGCGGGCGTGGCGGACGGCGGGGCGGCAGAGAATCTGGCCGGGGTATTTGGCGGAACAAGCGGGCCGGGCTTGGTGGCAGGTGTCCAGTGCACATAGCGCTGCGCGGGGTGTGCCATTTGAGCGGCCTGTCGTGGACATTAATCGATGCTTGTTTCGGTGCAGGCAGGGCAAGCGGTGTAAATTGATGATTTCAAGACGAGACATTCGGCGGAACATTGTCGCTGGAGCGGCGTGCGTTCTGGTGTCGATCCCTTTGTATTTTCTATCTCGAGACAATTTTGACTTTGAGTAGTTGTTCAACTTGGTCATCTTTATTGGACTTTTCCTTCTGTTGTTTCGAGTGATTGGCCCGCTTTGCGTGACCTACCTCCATAGCAACATGCCCGGCTTTCTGGATCAGTTCCCCTTGAATTCACGAACATTAGAGATGTTTTCTGATTGGCAATAGATATAAGCATGAGTGATATGACGTATAAGGTGAAATATTCGGATACGGCGTCGCACTGGGTTTTGATGATGAGAACGGGTTCAAAATAATCGGATCATTGAAGGTGGTAGGTGTCACTAATGTATTGCTTTCAATCCTTGTCGGCTTGGCGAAATTCACTCTTTTGTATAGAGGTTGCTATGACTGGTTCAGGTGATTTTTCTGTGATGTTGTGCGGTCATGGGTCACGCGCCGCAAACCGCGTTGGTCAGATCGTTAAGGTGTAATGTAGGTTGGAACCTCTATCTGGAAACGCCACTCAGTGAAAGATGACGAATCAAGAAAACATTAGATATCTATTCATCCCTATAAAAAAGCGCTCTTTGACGCCCGTGCGATGGTGGTCGAACTTCCATCCGGCATGGTCGCAGAGTTTATTATTGAGCGCAATGGCGCGATTTGCTGAGTCTTTCTGAGAAGCAATTTGAAAGACTCGAAAAAAACTGAACTGGGCAGATACCGCCCAGGATTTAAATTTTCCAACTCGCGCTGGTAATTGGAAGAACATGGTTGACTATGCCAGGGAGGGAAATTCATGATACAGCCCAAAGGGGATGAGGCATCATAGATCATCCAACAGGCTGGTCTTCAATAACGATGACGAATTATTCACCATCGGTTTTTCGGATATTGCTGAAATAGACAGAATAATAAGATGCTTAGAGATTGAATTTTAAGGAGATAAGGCGTGAGCGACCGGCTTGAAGATTTATTCTGATCTGATGTCGTAACGACCGGTGTCGCGCGCTACAGTTTTGATGTTGGCGCAGTCAGATGGGACTGGCGGCAAACAATCTGGACGGCAGCGCATTGCAGGGGCGCGGCGGGGATCGCCACTGATCGAAACGCCAACGCCCCGGCCAGGGACATTATCGCGTCCGGCAAATGGCGGACATTGGCCGGGAAAAGGGGCTGGCGCGGCGCCGGAATCCGTCCCACATATCAGCCATGGAAAAGCTGAAATCCCTGTGGCGGGGCGACCTGAGACTTGGCGACGCGTTCTGGAATTGGGCCGTCGTGGTCGGCGTGGTGGTCAATGTCACGACCAGCGCACTGTTTCTGACGTTTGTCGCCGCCGACCAGATCTGGCTGGCGCTGCTTTTCGGCTATGGGTGTTCGGTGCCCTACAACATCGTGGCGGCGTGTGGCGTGTGGCGGTCGGCGGCACGATATGACGGGCCCGCCCTGCATGCGGATTTGGCGCGGGTGGCCATCGTGGTCCTGATGACGGCCCTGAGCCTGACATGACACACCCGCAGACCCGCACCGGGCGCGACCGACCTTGATCAACAGGTGTTGTCCCCTTCGTCGGCGGAACAACCTGGTGCCGCAACGGGCCTGCCTGCATCACGGATGATCCCGCCTGGTTTGCCCGGATCGCCGGGCCATTGTCAGATGATCATCCGTTGACATGTGTCATGGCAGCGCCTGCAGAATGGGCGGAATGTCGCCCTTGGGCCCGTCAGAAACGCAAGAACCAGGATGTCCGATACCACTGACAACGCGCAGGACGAGGTGATCGCCTTTCTGCTGTCCGGCAGGGCGTTTTCGGAACCGGGCGCGGTCGAACACGTGCAGACACATTGCGCGCATCTGTTTTTGTGCGGTGCGATAGCGCTAAAGGTCAAACGCGCGGTCCGCTATGACTATCTTGACCAGTCCACACCGGACCTGCGTCATGCCCTGCTGGACCGCGAATTGATCCTGAACCGGCCGACCGCCCCGATGATCTATCGTGACGTGGTGCCTGTGACGCGCGCCGCCGATGGGGGTCTTCAACTCGACGGGCGCGGGTCGCCGGTGGAATGGGCATTGCGGATGCATCGTTTTGCCGCCGATTGCGAAATGGCAGCGGTCGCCGCCAGCGGCAGATTGACCGATCCGGTGGCCGATGCACTGGGGCAGGCGGTCCAGCGGTTTCATGCCACCTGTCCGGTACTGACAGACCCGGGCGATGACCTGATCCGCGACATCCTTGATGAACTGGGCCGCGTGCTGACCCCGCTTGATGGGATTGTCGGTGGCGCGATGGTCACCGCGTTTTTGGGTCGGTCGCGGCAGCATTTGTCCGACCTTGCCCCGCTGTTGCGGGAACGCGCGGCGCTTGGCCATGTCAAACGGGTGCATGGCGATCTGCATTTGCGCAATCTGCTGCTGATCGACGGGCAGCCGGTGCTGTTCGACGCGTTGGAATTCGATGAACGTCTGGCAACCTGCGACGTGCTGCACGATCTGGCGTTTCTTTTGATGGACCTGTGCCATCGCGGATTTGCGCGGCAGTCCAACAGCGCGATGAACGCCTATCTGCTGGCCGCGACCGGGACCGAGGATGCCGGGCTGTCCGCGTTGCCGCTGTTCCTGTCTGTCCGTGCCGCCATTCGGGCCATGGTCCTGCTGCAGACGGATCAGGCGACGGGCCAGACCGGGGCTTCTATCATTGAAGCGAGGCGGTATCTGACGCAGGCCATCGGAACTCTGGACGCCACGCGTCCGGTCCTTGTCGCCGTGGGCGGGATGTCCGGCACCGGCAAGACGGTTCTGGCGCGCGATCTGGCGGCAGACATCGGGCATTGTCCGGGCGCAGTGCATTTGCGCACCGATACCGAACCCAAGCAGCAAGCCTGCCATGTGGACTATGCGCCGCCCGCGCGCGGCGCTGTCTATGACAGGATGTTCGCCCGCGCCACCAACCTGCTGGCGGCGGGGCGGAGCTATGCGGGAATTTGGGTGATGGCGTGATTTGAAAGGCGGCGTATCGTGGCAGGTGATCAAGCCAGCCAGAACCTCACGAGGAGCGATACGCCATGAATGAAGATACAACGATCCTGCCTTTTCGCCAATTGGAA
>JBBRCF010000054.1:0-23299 GCA_038205135.1 Rhodobacterales bacterium | reverse complement strand
GGAAATGCGGGCGCTGGGCTACAAAAAGGAATTCGCGCTGGGCGCCGTGGCAGGGTCGGCCTGTCTGGGGATGCTGATCCCGCCGTCGGTGCTGCTGATTGTCTGGGCGGTGCTGACCGAAATGTCGGTCGGCGCGCTGTTCATCGCGGGTGTGGTGCCGGGGCTGATGCTGGCGGGCATGTTCGCCGGCTATTGCGTGATTGCCGCGTATATCTACCCGTCGATTGCCCCCGCGGGGCCGACCCGGTCCGAAGCGCCGCCGGCCCCCGGCGAAGCGCTGGGCACTGCCGGTATTCTGGCGCTGGTGCTGCTGGTGATCGGCGGTCTGTGGGGTGGTCTGTTCAACCCGACCGAAGCGGCGGGGTTCGGGGCCATCGGCGCGCTTGTCCTTGGTGTGGTCAAGGGCATGCGCGGGCGACACATCATGGAGGCAATCTATTCCGCCGGCCGCACGACCGCACCAATTATGTTCCTGCTGATTGCCGCGACGATGTATTCGCGCCTGCTGGCGATGGGCGGCGCGGTCAATTACATTCAGGACCTGTTGCTGGGGATCGGCGGCGGCGGCGTCGTCATCATGCTGGTCATGGCGGCAATCTGGCTGTTGCTGGGCATGGTGATCGATTCTGTGTCGATCATCCTGCTGACAGTGCCGATCTTTGCCCCGATCGCGCTGACGCTGGGGATCGATCCCATCGCCTTTGCGATCTTCGGCATCCTGATCATCGAGGCCGGCCTGCTGACGCCGCCGTTCGGGTTACTGGTGTTCACCGTAAAGGGCGCGGTCACCGACCGGGACGTGCGTCTGGGCGAGATCTTTCGCGGGGCGTTGCCCTACACGCTGATGATCGTCACGGCCGGGGCGCTGGTGATCCTGTTTCCGGCGCTGGCGAACTGGCTGCCCAGCCTGGGCAAATAGATCAGCCGATCAGGGCCGTGATTTCACGGCGCAGCACGGCGACAAAGGCCCGCGCGGCGGATGACAGCACGCCCCGCGCTGGTTCGATCAGCACGAAATCCGAATGCAGGTCGGGCGCGGTCAGCGGGTGCACCCGCCGCGTCCGGCCATCAGCGTCGCCGGCACAGATGATACCGGGCAGCACCGCCACCCAGTCGGACCGCGCCACCAGTTCCAGCGTGCCCAGCATCGAATCCATTTCCAGCACATCGGTGACGGCGACGGCCTGCGCCGCAAAATAGGCATCCAGCCGGGCGCGGCGCACATTGGCCTTTCCCGGTACCACCACACGCAGCGGACCCAGAGCAGCCAGTTGCACAGGCGCCATGTGCGGCACGCCGGCGGTCGCGGCATGACCGGCGGCGGTCACCAGCATCTCGCGGTCGCGCGCGATGGGCGATTGGTCCAGCCCGATCAGCGCCGCTCCGGCCGGCACCAGCGCAAAGTCGATGCTGCCGGCGCGCACCATGTCGGACAGCGCACCGGAATAACCTTCGATGACCTCGACGCGGACCTGCGGATGTTCGGCGACAAAGCTTTCCAGCGCGGGGGCCAGCGCGGCGCGGGTAAAGGCGGGCATCAGCCCGGCCCGCACCTGACCCGACAAGCCGCCGCGGGCGGCGCGCACCTCGGACACGCCGGCGTCCAGACTGCGCAAGGCCGCAATCGACCGCGCATAAAACAGCCTGCCGGCATGGTTCGGCACCACGCTGCCACCGCCACGGTCGAACAATGGGGCGCCGAGGCTGTGTTCCAGTGCCGCAACATGCTGCGACACGCCCGATTGGGTGACATTTTCCCGCGCCGCGGCGCGGGTGAACGATCCTTCTTCATAGACCGCAATAAAGGACCGGATCTGGCGCAGGTTCAGCATGGCGGCAAGTATTACATTTCTTGATGGCAAGTGTAAGATATTATCATTTTCCCTGGCCGCGCGGTCGCCCTACACTGTTTGGCAATGATATAGGGAGGCTGCCATGCAGATCGGCTTTTTCACGATGCCCATTCACCCCGTCGACAAGGACTGGCGCACCAGCCTTGCCGAGGATCGCGCGGCGTTTCTGTTGGCCGACGAGCTGGGCTATTCCGAGGCCTATGTCGGCGAACACGTCACCGATTCCGCCGAAAACATCACGTCCTGTGCGATGTTCGTGGCGTGGATTGCGGCTGCGACCAAGCAGATCAAGCTGGGCACCGGCACCGTGAACATGCCCAACAGCCACCCGGCGGCGATTGCCGCGCAGATGGCGATGCTGGACCACATGCTGGATGGGCGGTTCATCTTCGGGATTTCGCCGGGCGGGTTGGCATCGGATGCCGAGGTGTTCGGCAATCTGGACAAGGATCGCCCCGCGATGTTCCTTGAATCAATCAACATGGTGCTGAAAATCTGGGAATCCGAGGCGCCCTACAACATCGAGGGCCAGTTCTGGAACGTCACCACCGAACGCACCCAGTTGACCGCCATCGGTCAGGGCATCATGCCGAAACCGTTGCAACGCCCGCACCCCCCCATCGTCGTCACCGCCGTCGCGCCGTTTTCCAAGGGCGTGACCGAGGCCGCCGCGCGCGGTTGGGAACCGATCAGCGCCAATTTCCTGATGCCGGAATGGGTGAAAACACATTGGCCCAGCTATGTCGCGGGCTGTGAAAAGGGCGGTCGTCCGGCAGATGCCGCCAACTGGCGCGTCGCCAAAAGCATCTGCGTGGCCGATGACATGGACACCGCGCGCGCCTATGCCACCAACCCCGACAGCCCCTACCGGTTCTATTACAACCAGTTGCTGACCAAGATGCGCAAACATAACCGCCTGAACCTGTTCAAAGCCGACCAGTCGATGCACGACGATGAGGTGACGCTGGATTACGTCTGCGACCGGCTGATTTTCTGGGGCACGCCGGACAAGGTGGCGGATGACATTCTGGCGTTCCGCGAACAGGTCGGCGATTTTGGCACGCTGCTGTACGCGGGCAAGGATTGGGCCGATCCGCATTTCGGTCGCCGCTCGATGATCCTGGCCGCTGAACAGGTGATGCCGCGGGTAAACGCCGCCATCGGGGCTACCACGGCGGTGGCCGCACAATGATGGTGGCAGGCACGGCGGGCGCGATCCATACGCAGGTGGATGGCCCTGCAGGCGCGCCTTGGGTCGTGCTGTCGAACAGCCTTGGCGCCAGCCTTGCGATGTGGGACGCGCAGATGGCGACGCTCACCGCCACGCACCGCGTGCTGCGCTATGACACACGCGGCCATGGCGGCAGCGCGACGGTTGCAGCGCCGTTCACCATGGCAGATCTGGTGGCGGATGCGGTGGCGGTGATGGACGCGCATGACGTGGCGCGGGCCGATTTTGTCGGCCTGTCGATGGGCGGTATGACCGGGCTGGGCGTGGCGCTGGCGCATCCCGACCGGCTGCACCGTCTGGTCTGCGCCGATGCGCGCGCCGATGCGCCCGAGACGTTCCGCACCAACTGGGATGCCCGTATTGCCCGCGTCATCGAACACGGGTTGCCAGCCATCATCGACGCCACACTGGACGGTTGGCTGACGGCCGATTTCCGCGCCGCCAACCCTGATGTGGTTGATGGCGTCCGCGCCATGGTTCTGGCCAATGACCCGGTGGGATATACCGGCTGTTGCGCCGCGTTGAAGTCGCTGGATTATTTCAAGGATCTGGGTGGTCTGACCGTGCCGACGCTTTATGTTTGTGGAACGGAAGACAAGGGCGCAGCGCCCGACGTCATGCGCGCCATGGCGGCCGCGACACCGAACGCCGCGTTTGTCCTTATCCCGGACGCGGCGCACGTCGCGAATATCAATGCGCCTGCGGCCTTCAACGCCGCGCTGCGCGCCTATCTTGTGCCCTGACCGGGCTGCCTTTCCTCCGACCAGAGAGGTCATGATGTCCGTGATGCAGACCACCCAGACCATGAGTGCCCAGACCATGACCGCCGCAACCACCCCCGCCCCCGCCGAGATGCGCGCAGCGCTGGCAAATTTTGCCACCGGGCTGGCGGTGATCACGACGCTTGATTCGCAGGGCAACCCGTTCGGCATGACGGTCAATTCCTTCAACGCCGTGTCGCTGGACCCGCCTTTGGTGCTGTGGTCGATCGGGCTGCGCGCGCACAGCCTGCAGATCTGGCGCGCCGCCAGCAGTTTCGCGGTGAACATTCTGGCCGCCGATCAGGAACCGCTGTGCCGCCATTTCAGTTCCCGCATCGACGACCGGTTCGCCGGGATCGACTGGGCGCCGGGGCGCGACGGGCTGCCCTTGCTGGCGGGCACCGTGGCCAGTTTCGAATGCCGGTTCTGGGCCCGCTATCCCGGCGGCGATCACGAGATCATGGTGGGCGAGGTCACCGCCTGCGCGCACACGACGGCGGCAACGCTGGTGTATTGTCAGGGCCGGATGGGAACCTTGGCCGCGATCAGGTAATCAGACCCAGCCGCGGCACCGCCTTCTGGACCTGCGCGGCCTCGGCGCGGGCAACGGCGTCCGGGATCACCTGCGAGGCTTTTTGCAGGTAAAGGTCGATCGACGCGTTCAACGCCATATCATAATCCACCGCGTCCACGCTGCGGTAGATTTGTTCGCGAATCCCCTGATAAAACACTGCGCCATGCATCAGCCAAACCAGTTCGCTTTCCTCGGACGTGATCGGCAGATCGCAATGCAGCCCCAGTTCGACCCGCATTTCGCTGGCAATCGGCAACAACAGCTCGTCGCGCACCTTGTCCAGGTAGCGGGCATTGATATCCAGCCCCTTCAGCCCAGCGAAAAAGAAAATGCGCATCCAGCGCCGGTTGAAGATCGCGGGGCAATATGACCGATAAAAATCATGCAGCCGGTCACCCATCGGGCGGCCGCGATTGCAGATCGTTCGGTTCCAGCCATCCTGCCACTGCCCGACGTAGACCTTGCGATAGACTTCGTTGATCAGATCGTCCTTCGATGCGAAATAGCGAAAGATCAGGGGCTGCGTGACGCCCAGTTGCCGCGCGAGTTGCCGTGTCCCGGCCTCGAAGCCTTCTTCGGAAAAGAAATTAGCGGCCTTTTCGACCAGATCGCGTTTGCGATCCTCGGGAGCCATGCGCACCGTGCGTCGCGGGTTTGGCTTTGCGGTGGCCTGCGGCTCTCCGGTGTCGGCGGGATCATTCGTTTTCATGGCCGGTGATTACGTCAAAGTTGCATCCACGGCAATCCAGTCGGCCCCGCCATGCTGCAGCCTGTGGTTCAAACGCGCCACCACCCCCAGACTGTGTTCGACGAAACAGCCGATCTGCGACGCTTTCATCAACTCTACCAGCGCCTCGGTCGAGGCATCGCTTTCGATGCGGATATCCAGATCGAACCCGCGCGTGTCAGCGCGATGCGTGCCGACCTCGGGCACTTCGCGCACCCATTCGGCGCGCACATCGACGTTTAGCGCATCGATCTTGATGCCATGCGCGCGCGCCATCATGCGGATGTTGGTCATCGCGCAGCCCGCCAGGGCGGTGATGAAAAACGCCAGCGGCGGCGGCGCGGTATCTTCGCCGCCGAGGTTCGGGGCCTCGTCGGTGGCAAATTCCCATGATTGTTTCATCGCGCGCCAATCAACCGCGATTTCGTTGCGCATCTTGCCGACGGCCTGCGCGCGGGCTTCGAAAACCAAAGGATAGCTGCCTTGACGGGCCATGATCATGCCTTTTGCTAAGAACGACTGCCGTTACGTTATCGACTGATAAATAACGGCACAAGGGTCTTGCGCCCGCCGTCTTGCGGGACGGCGACGGGCCCGCTATCGTTTATCATGTGATAATTAAACACTCTGACCGGGAGATCAGGATGACCAAGGTGGTGAATCGCGCGGCGATCTATGCTGCGGCCAAGGAACTGTCGAACTGGGGCCGCTGGGGGCCGGATGATCAGATCGGCACGCTGAACAACGTCACGCCGCAGGATGTGGTGGACGCGGCCAAACTTATCAAGCGCGGCAAGACCTTTGCCCTTGGTCTGGCGCTGGACCAGAAAATCCAGTCCGGCCTGTTCGGCGGGCGCTGGAACCCGATCCACACCATGCTGGCCACCGGCACCGATGCCGCCGCCGGGGTTCAGGATGTGGGCCCCGCATTCCTGCGCTATGCTGATGATTCGATCAACATGCCCTGTCAGGCGTCCACCCAATGGGACGCGCTCGCGCATATTTTCCTCGATGACAAGATGTGGAACGGCTATCCTGCCGCGCTGGTCGATGCCAAGGGCGCGAAAAAGAACGGGATCGAGAATTACCGCGACAAATGCGTTGGCCGCGGCGTACTGCTGGACGTTGCGCGCTGGAAAGGCGTGGATATGCTGGCGCCCGGCTATGCGATCACCAATGCCGATCTGGATGGGTGTGCGGTCGCGCAGGGCGTTGCGATCCGCAAGGGCGATTTCGTCATTGTCCGCACCGGCCACCAAGAGGCGTGCCTGACCGCAGGCGACTGGACCGGCTATGCGGGCGGCGATGCGCCGGGTCTGGCGTTCGAAACCTGCTATTGGATCCGCCAGCACGATATCGCCGCGATCTGCGCCGACACATGGGGCTGCGAGGTGCGCCCGAACGAGACGACCGAGGCCAACCAGCCGTGGCATTGGGTAGTGATCCCCGCCATCGGCATCGCCATGGGCGAAATCTATTACGTCAAGGAACTGGCCGAGGATTGCGCGGCGGACGGCGTCTATGAATTCTTTTTTTGCGCGCCGCCTTTGAACCTGCCGGGCGGGGCCGGATCGCCCGCGAACCCGCAGGCGATCAAGTAACCGGTCAGCGGTGACCTGCCGGGATGACGGGCTCAGGCCTGTTCGAACTCAGGCCTGTTCGAACTCAGGCCTGTTCGAAAACCGGCACCAGCGCGGTGTTGTGCAGGATGAAATCGGCATGCGGATTGCCCCGGCCATCATGGCTGGGGCCGTTCATTCCGGGTGCCAGCATCAACGCGCCCAGATGCCGCGAGAAATTCATGACCTGCGCCACAGCGGGCTGGCGTTCCGCCGAATAGGCCGCCAACGCGGGCACGACGGCGGCCGCATCCAGCGCGCGCGCCAGAGCGTCGGCGTCTGATGCGGCCTTGGTCACGCCCATGCCGATATGCGGCCGCGCCACCGATGCGGCATCACCCGCCAGCGCCACCCGCCCATCAGCAAAGCCGGGCGCGACATGATCGTAGATCGGGGTGAAAAACGGCTGTTCCGATCGTGCCAGAATGGTGCGGAACTGTGGCGGCAGGGCCCGTTCCGCCAGATCCAGCGCGCCGCGGACCACGTCGTCACGCACCAGCGGCGGCGGAATCGACAGGCTGTGCCGTGTGCCCCCGGCATCGGTCAGCATGTCATCCAGTTGCGCCGCATCCGCGGGGACATACCAGACAAAGTTGTAGCGCCGGTGCCCGGGACGCAGGTCGTTGCCCGGCCCAGCGATAGGATAGCCGACGATCTGCAACCCGGTTGGCAGATACAGGGCGAAATACGGAAACGTGCTGTCCAGCACATCGCGTGGCAGGTCGGCTTCGCGGGCCAGCGCGCGCCAGACCACGTAACCCGCATATTCCGGCTGCACGGCCGGGTGCATCTGCGCCCGGATCGCCGACCGGAACCCGTCAGCACCGATCACCACATCAGCCTCGAATTTGCGGCCGTCATCGCACAGCACGGTGGCCGACTGCGCATCCTGCCGGTATCCAGTGACCGGAACACCCAGATGATAGCGCCCCTCGGGAACCAGCGCACGCAGCACGGAATGCACCCGATCCCAGGATGTTACGACCTGCGGCAAGGCCACGCGCATCACCTCGGACCCGTCCAGCGCATAGACCACGCGATGCTCTACCGCCACACCGAGATTCTCGGTCGCGCCCCCCGCCGCCACCAGCAGGCGGCACAACAGGTCATGGGTGACGATCCCCGCGCCACGCCCGGCCAGTTCGATGGCATTGCGTTCCAGAACCGTCACATCCCAGCCGCGCTTGCCCAGCAGCAAGGCCGCAAAAAGCCCGCCGATGGATCCACCGCAAACAATTGCCCTGCGCGTCATGTGGTGGTTCCTTCCACGATTGCTCTCGCCCGTTGCTATTTATCAGGCTATAAATAACAGATCACACGCGTGCGACCAGCCCCTGATGGAAAGGAATTCCCATGCTTGACACCCCAAAGGATCTGGCCAGCCTGCCCGGATGGACCGAGGCCATGGTGCGCGAACTGGCTGATGCGGCCAGCAACGGTCGCGTCGGGTCAGATTTGGTCGATGAAACCGACACCTACCGCATCTGGCTTATCACACTGCATCCCGGCGACCGGTTGCCGTTTCATACCCATGTGCTGGATTATTTCTGGACGGCAACCACGCCCGGACGCGCGCTGTCGCGCTATGCCGAGGGGCGGCTGGCCGAACTGGATTACACCGTCGGCATGACGCGCCACATGGCCTTTGGTGCGGGCGAAAAGATGACGCATGATCTGGAAAATACCGGCGACACCGTGCTGTGTTTCACCACGGTCGAGGATAAACGCAGTGCGAACGCGCCTCTAGCCTTGTGACCTAGATTTTGTAACGAAAAACGCCGCCCGGCAGAAGCGGGCGGCGCATTCATTCATGGGCTGGTGACCTCAGGCGCGGGTGCCGCGCGCCGGATAGCCGTTTGCCATCGCAAAGCTGATCTTGGCGGGCAGCGATGCCACATCGGGGCGCGCGAACGGCATGCTGGCGATGTTGATCAGGTAAAGATGCCCCTTGGCATCCACCAGAAACAGGCCGGGTTCCGCAAATACCGGGGTTTCGGTGTCTTTGATCGCTTCGGTCAGATACAGCGACCAGGCGCGCGCCTGATCTTCGGTCAGGCCATAGCCCACGGTCAACGTGTCCAGACCCCATTCGGCAACAGCCTTTGCGGCGCGGTCGGCCCCGTCCATCGACACGGCGATGACGCCAGCACCGACAGCGGCAAATTCCGGCACCAGACGGTTCAGCTCGGCCAGAAAACCTTTGCAGACCGGGCAATGATAGCCGCGATAGACGACGACAACGGTAAAGCTGGCAGGCGTCTGCGCCGCCAGCGACCACGGGCCTGCAGCGGTGGCAACATCAAGCGCGGGGGCCGGGGTGGCCGGCATCAATCGGGTCATGGCATATCCTTGCGGTCAAAGGGTCAAACGATTGGGGAGTCAGGCGGTTGCCGGATGTTCAATCGGGTGCACGTTCCAGGTTTCCTCGATGACAGTACCAGCGGCGCGCATCATCTTTGCGACAGGGCAGAACCGGGTCAGATCGGTCTTGATCACGTCCATCTGTTCGGGTGTGGCATCGGTGTGCACGTCGATCGTCACCATGATCACCGGAAACGGCAGGTCGATCTCTTCGTCCATCGCGGCGCCGCGACGGTCGAATTTGGCATGCAGCGCAATGGTCATCGCGCCGAAGTGCACGCCATCGCGATGCGCGATCCGCTGCGAGACCACATTGGTGCAGCCGATCAGCGAGGTCATCAGCATTTCGGTCGGCGTCGGGCCGACGTTGGTGCCGCCCCGCACCACGGGCTCGTCGATGATGGTGCTCAGGTCGCGTATGGCAATATCGGTGCGGGCATGATGCACGGCGGTGCCTGTCATCTTGATATCAACGGTCAGCTTGGGTTTGATCATGGGTCGATCCTCTTGCGCAGCGCCGACAAAAGGCCGGGTCGCCAATTCTACTTGCGAGGTTAATTATCGACCGATAGATAAGAGGATGCAAGCGGATATGCCCCTTGGCGTTTGCCTCTGCAAGCACACATCCCGAGGACGGGCCTGGGGGGGAGTTGTCCTGATGAAAACCAACGCATTCGCCTATGTCCGGGCGGAAACTGTCGCAGAAGCGCTGCGGCTGCATGCAGAGGCGGGCGACGATGCCCGCTATCTGGCGGGCGGTCAAAGCCTGATGGCGGCGCTGAATTTCCGGCTGGACGAACCATCGACGCTGATCGACATCACCCGCATCACCACGCTGCGCGGCATTGCGATGGATGGCGACATGATTCGCATCGGCGCGCTGACCCGGCACGCGGATGTGGCGGATGATCCGGTGATTGCGGCCGAACTGCCGCTGATCCATGCTGCCATCGGCCATGTCGCGCACCCGGCGATCCGCAATCGCGGCACTTTTGGCGGGTCGGTGGCGCTGGCTGATCCGGCGGCGGAATTGCCCGCCTGCGTGCTGGCCCTCGGCGGCGTGATGGAAATTGCGCATCCCGGCGGCACGCGTCATGTCGCCGCCGATGATTTCTTTCGCGGCACCTATGAAACCGCGCTGGCCCCCGGCGAATTGCTGACGGCGGTGCACATTCCCCGCCCTGCCCCCGGATCACAGGTCGGTTTTGCCGAACTGGCGCGGCGGCTGGGGGATTACGCGATGGCGGGCCTGTGCCTGATGATCGCGCCGGACCGCAGCGATGCGCGGGTGGTGTTCTTCAGCATCTCGGACCGCCCGGTGCGTGCGCGTGCCGCCGAGGCCACGCTGATCGCGGGTGCGACCGCGGCCGAGGTCGCCGCGCGGGCGACCGACGGCATCGAGGTTTACGGTGACCTGAACGCCGGCACCGCCACCAAACGGCATTATGCCAGCGTGCTGTTGCGGCGCGAACTGGCACGTCTGGACCAGAAAAAGGATCACGCGGCATGACCGGCACTGTCACGATTTCCCTGCGCCTGAACGGCGAAGCGGTAACCGCCACCCTGCCCGCCCGCATGCCGCTGGTAGATTTCCTGCGCGAGACGATGGGCCTGACCGGCGCACATGTCGGCTGCGCGCATGGCGTCTGTGGCGCCTGCACGGTGCGCGTCGATGGCGCGGCAGTGCGTGGCTGTCTGATGCTGGCGGCGCAGGCCGATGGCTCGGTAGTCGATACCATCGAAGGGCTGACGGAATCCGGCGCAATCGCCGATCTGCAAGACGCGTTTCACCGCCACAACGCGGTGCAATGCGGCTACTGCGCGCCCGGCATGCTGATCACCGCCGCCGATCTGCTGGACCGCGAAGCGGTGCCGGACCGCGTTCCGGACCGCGCGGAAATCCGCGACCACATCTCGGGCAATTACTGCCGCTGCACCGGGTATCAGGCCATCGTCGATGCTATCGCAGAGGTGGCCACAACCCGCGCTGACGCGCGCGCGACAAAACAGGGAGACACCGCATGACCCTGTCCGCCTATGATCGCCCGGTCAGCTATATCGGCGCCTCCGTGCCGCGCCCCAATGCCACGCGTCTGTTGCAGGGGCGCGGGCGTTACGTCGATGACAAGGTGCTGCCGCGCATGGTGCATGCCGCCTTTGTCCGCTCGCCCCATGCCCATGCCCGCATCCTGTCCATCGACACAGCGGCGGCGCGCGCGTTGCCGGGTGTTGTGGCGATCTATGACGGGGCCGACATGGCAAAGGTCATCACGCCATGGGTCGGGGTGCTGACGCATCTGTCGGGCATGCGGTCGCCGCCGCAACCGGCGCTGGCGCTCGGCGTGACGCATTGGCAGGGCGAACCCGTAGTCATGGTGATCGCGCACAGCCGCGCGGTGGCCGAAGATGCTGCAGCCATCGTCGATGTGGATTATGCGGTGTTGCCCGCTGTCTGCGACATGGAAACCGCGCTGGCACCTGATGCGCCGCGCATCCACCCAAGTCTTGACAGCAACCTGTGCTGGGAACGCAAGTTCGAGGCGGGTGCCGTAGACGCTGCCTTTGCCGACCCCGCCGCCACAGTGGTGGAACGCCAATTCATCTTTGGCCGCCATACCGGCGTGACTCTGGAACCCCGCGCGGTAATCGGCGATTATGATCCGTCCGAGGACCGCCTCACGATGCATTATTCGGGTCAGGCCCCGCATATGATGCAATCCGTAGTGTCTCGCCATCTGGGCGTGCCCGAGGCCCGCGTGCGCGTGGTGGCCGAAGATGTCGGCGGATCCTTCGGGATCAAGATCCACACCTACGGCGACGAAATCGCCACGCTGGCGGCGGCGAAACTGCTGAAACGCCCGGTGAAATTCGTGGCCGACCGGCTGGAAAGCTTCCTGTCAGACATCCACGCCCGTGACCACCGCATCTCCGCCCGCGCTGCCGTCGATGCCGATGGCCGCCTGACCGCCGTGGAAATCGACGATGTGACGGGCATCGGCCCTTATTCGGTCTATCCGCGGTCGTCAGGGATCGAGGGCAATCAGGTCGTCAACCTGACCGGCGCGCCCTATGACTTTCCCGCCTACCGCGCGCGGCTGCGGGTGGTGTTCCAGAACAAGACCCCGATGTGCCAATATCGCGCCGTGGGCCACCCCATTGCCGTCGCGGTGATGGAAGGGCTGATGGATGATCTGGCGACCGCCACCGGGCGCGATCCGGCCGACCTGCGCCGCATGAACCTGCGCCGCGATGACAGCTATCCGGCGGCGTCACCGCAGGGGATGCGTTTTGCCGATCTGTCGCATCAACAGTGCATGGAAAAGCTGCTGGTGCTGATGGATTACGACGCCCTGAAGGCGGAACGTGACGCGATGCGCGCGCGGGGCATCCATCGCGGCATCGGTCTGGTCAGCATGGTCGAGGTCACCAACCCCTCGCCAATGTTCTATGGCGTCGGCGGCGCGCCGATTGCGGCGCAGGATGGCGCGACCGCACGGCTGGATGCGTCGGGCGCGGTGCATGTCGCCAATTCGGTCACCGAGCAAGGTCAGGGCACGGAAACCATTCTGGCGCAGATCACAGCAGAGGTGATGGGCGTAACCATGGCCGATGTGCATGTGACGACGGGCGATACCGCAACCGTGCCTTATGGTGGCGGAACATGGGCGTCACGCGGCGCGGGCATCGGCGGCGAGGCGATGTTTCAGGCCGCACGCGCGCTGCGCGATCAGGTGCTGGAGGTGGCGGGCGTGATCCTGCAAACCACGCCCGCGACCCTGACGCTGGCCGGAGGGGCCGTGGTGGATGCCGCGACTGGCGCGGAACGCATCACGCTGCGCGATCTGGCGCGCACGGTCTATTACCGGGGCAACGAATTGCCCCCCGGCCTGAAGCCGGAACTGATCGCCACCCGGCATTACCGCGTTACGGATTACCCGTTCGTGTTCACCAACGGCGCGATGGCATCCTATGTCGAGGTGGACACCGACACCGGGATGGTCACCCTGCTGGGCCATTGGGTGGTCGAGGATGTCGGCACGATCCTGAACGAAAAGCTGGTCGATGAACAGATTCGCGGTGGCGTGGTGCAGGGCATCGGCGGCGCGTTGTATGAGGAATGCATCTATTCCGATGACGGCCAGATGCAGAACGCCACCATGGCCGATTATCTGGTGCCGATGGCGGGTGAAATGCCCGATATCGTCATTGCGCATGTCTGCACGCCCACCCGGACCTCTGAACTCGGCGCCAAGGGCGCGGGCGAGGCGGGCACGGCAGGCGCACCTGCTGCGGTAATGAATGCCGTGAATGATGCGCTGCGCCCGTTGGGGGCGGCGCTGTTGTCGCAGATGCCGATGACGCCCGAACGCATACTGCGGGCGCTTGGCACGGTGGATTGACCCACTAAGTCGTGCCCGGATCAAAGGAGAACGCCATGTCTGTTACCTATCTGAAGTCCGGCAAACCGGCCGATGCCCGTGCCGAAGATGATGCCAAGGTGCGCGCCACCGTCGAAGGCATTCTGGCCGATATCGAGGCGCGCGGCGATGCGGCGGTCCGCGATCTGGCGCAGAAATTCGACGGCTATGCCCCTGCCAGCTTTCGCCTGACCGCATCCGAAATCCAGGCCGCTATGCAAAAGGTATCCGCTCGCGATATGGACGATATACGTTTCGCGCAAACCCAGATCCGCCGCTTTGCCGAGGCGCAGCGGGCGTCGATGACCGATATCGAAGTCGAAACCCTGCCCGGCGTCATCCTTGGTCACCGCAATATCCCGGTGCAATCGGTCGGCTGCTATGTGCCGGGCGGCAAGTTCCCGATGGTGGCGTCTGCGCATATGTCGGTGCTGACGGCAACTGTTGCGGGCGTGCCGCGCATCGTGGCCAGCGCCCCCCCGGTCAAGGGTGAACCCCATCCCGCCATCGTCGCCGCCATGCACATGGGCGGAGCGCATGAGATTTACGTGCTGGGTGGCATTCAGGCCGTCGGCGCAATGGCCATCGGCACCGAAACCATCGAACCCGTGCATATGCTGGTCGGGCCCGGCAATGCCTTTGTCGCCGAGGCCAAACGCCAGTTGTATGGACGCGTCGGGATCGACCTGTTCGCCGGTCCGACCGAAACGATGCTGATCGTCGATGATACGGTGGATGCCGAACTCTGTGCCACCGACCTGCTGGGTCAGGCCGAACATGGCTATAACAGCCCAGCCTGCCTGATTACCACTTCGCCCAAACTGGCCGAAGCCACGCTGGCCGAGATCGACCGCCTGCTGGCGATCCTGCCTACGGCAGATACTGCTGCGATATCGTGGCGCGATTATGGCGATATCATTTTATGCGATACATACGACGAGATGCTGGCGGTGGCCAATGACCTTGCTTATGAACATGTGCAGGTCATGACAGACCGCGACGACTGGTTTCTGGACAACATGCACAGCTACGGCGCGCTGTTTCTGGGCGCGCGCACCAACGTCGCCAATGGCGACAAGGTCATCGGCACCAACCACACCCTGCCCACCAAACGCGCCGGGCGCTATACCGGCGGACTTTGGGTCGGCAAGTTCCTGAAAACCCACAGCTATCAGCGCATCACCACCGATGCGGCAGCGACGATGGTGGGCGAATATGGCTCGCGGCTGTGCATGCTGGAAGGCTTTGTGGGCCATGCCGAACAATGCAACATCCGGGTCCGCCGCTATGGCGGGCGCAACGTGGCCTACGGAACGGCAGCAGAATGAACCTGCCGCGCACCCCGTCATTCCGGCTGGATGGCCGCCGCGCGCTCGTCACGGGTGCATCGTCCGGCATCGGGCTGGGGGCGGCAGCGGCGCTGGCCGAGGCGGGCGCGCAGGTCACACTGGTGGCACGCAAACTGCCGGAATTGGAGGCAGTCCGCGATGCCACCCGCGCGGCGGGTGGCGCGGCCGAGGCGCTGGCGTTGGACATCACTGATCTGAATGCCACCGCGCAGGCGATTGCCGATCACGGCCCGTTTGACGTGCTGGTGAATTCGGCAGGGCTGGCGCGGCACTCGCCCGCGTTGGACACCACGCCTGCCGATTACGACGCCGCGATGGGGCTGAACCTGCGCGCCGCATATTTCCTGACCCGGGAAGTGGCGCGCGGGCTGATCGCCGCCGGCAAACCCGGCAGCCTGATCAACGTGTCGTCGCAGATGGGCCATGTCGGCGGGCCGGATCGCGCCGTCTATTGCGCCAATAAACACGCGCTGGAAGGCATGACCAAGGCGATGGCGCTGGAATGGGCAGCGCGCGGCATCCGCGTCAACACGCTGTGCCCGACCTTTATCCGCACGCCGCTGGGCGAACAGACGCTGGCGATCCCGGAACGCAAGGCGTGGATTCTGTCCAAGATCAAGCTGGGTCGCGTAGGCGAGATCGCCGATCTGATGGGGCCGGTGGTGTTTCTGGCATCAGACGCCAGCGCGCTGATGACGGGCACCAGCCTGCTGATCGACGGTGGCTGGACGGCCGACTGAACGGCCATGGCGTGCCTTGCCCCAACCCCACCGCGTGGCGCGTCCTGTTCGGTCGCCAGTTTCAATTCAGCCTGTACAGGCCGCGGATCCCGGGATCTGCCGGTGCTGCCCTTACGCGTGTAAGGCGTCGCGCAGCGCTGCCACGTCCCTAACGAAGGATGACGCTGACGCTCGACCGCCTAGTCGCGCAAGGCTTGCAACGCAGGTTCATGCGCCGGACTGGCCGCCGTATCGACCTTTTCGGGCAGGGTAGCCCAGTCGGTCACTGTTCCCGTAAGCGGCAGGGTCTTGCGGTCGATGACCCGGTGGACGTGCAACTTGGCCAGATAATTCGCCGTGACCGGGGCCGTGGCAAACAGGAACAGCGTGACCATAAGTTCATGGAACGACACCTGACCTTCAGCCGCCCAGGCGTGCAGCATGGATGCCAAAAGCACACCCCCGACCCCTAGGGTCGTGGCCTTGGTCGGCGCGTGCAGCCGCGCCATCGGGTCTGCCAGCTTGAGCAGCCCGAATGACCCCACAAGGCCAAAGACGCCGGCAATGACCAGAAGGGCTGTTATCGCGATTTCCAGATAGAGCGGCATGTCTTCCCCCATCATTCGATGATGTTGCCGCGCAGGTAAAAGCGCGCATAGGCGATGGTCGAGACAAAACCCACCATCGCGATGACAAGCGAGACCTCGAAGAACGCTTCGAGCCCGGTGGCGATGCCCAGCAGCACCACCAGCGCGATCATGTTGATCGCCATCGTGTCAAGCGCGAGGATGCGGTCGCCCAGCGTCGGAGAACTCAGAAGTCGCCAGAGATTGAGCGCGAGCCCCAATGCAAAGCACCCGATGGCAAAGGTCAGAGCCATGGCGATCATTCGAAAATCTCCTTGAGGCGACGCTCGTAGCGTTGCTTGATCTCGGCGACCACGGCATCGGGGTCGGGAGCGTGCAGGCAGTGGATCAAAAGCGACCGCCCGCAGGACGACAGGTCGGAGGTGACCGTACCGGGGGTCATGGTGATCGTACCAGCCAGCACAGTGATCGCCTCGGGCGTGCGCAGGTCGATCGGTACGGTGATGAAGCGGCTTTGCAGGCTGGTATTGCGGTAAAACAGGATCAACCAGGCCACGATGAAATTCGCCCTGATCACATCCCATATCACAAGCAGGATATAGGCCGCGATCTTGACCGGGTGCCGCAGGCGGGGCCGGTCCGGCCACCACGCCGATGTCAGAAGCGGGATCACGATGCCAAGGCCAAACCCCAAGAGGATGTTGCCCGGCGTGATCTTGTTTACCAGCAGTTGCCAGACGAGCGTCAGAAGCAGGGTCAGACCCGGATGGGGCAGGATGCGGTTGATCATGGCGCGGCCTCCAGAATGGCCTCGGGCGGTAGGGTGGCTGCAACCATGCCCGCCCGGTCGAACAGTTGCGCGGCCGTCGCGTCCAGAAATGCCGTGGCGGGCCCGGCAAAGACCGTCAGCATGACCAGCAGCCCGACCAATCCGAAGGTCGCCGTCAACGCGAGGCTTGAGACCGGTTCACCCTGTGACGGGGCGTCGGTCGTGTTCCAGAACAGCACGCTGCCCCCCCGCGCAAAGCCCACCACGGCCACAAGCGATCCTACAAGCACCGCCCCCCAGACCCAGGCGGCCCCGTCGACCGTGCGCGCGGCGTCCAGCACCAGCAGCTTGCCCAGAAACCCCGACAGCGGCGGCAGACCCGCCATGCCGATTGCTGCCACCAGGAACAGGGTGGCGATCAGCCCGTTCTGCGCCAGCGCCGGGCCGGGGATCAGCCGATCCTCGCCCGCCCTGCCCTGCCGGATCATGTCGGCCACAAGAAACAGCACCGCGCCAGCCAGCGTCGAATGCACCATGTAATACAGCGCTGCCGCTGTGCCCGCCGGGGTGAACAGCGCCACGGCGATCAGCAGCGTTCCCATCGACCCGATGGCCGCATAGGCCGCCAGATGGCCAAGGCTGCGCGCACCGAGGACGCCCACCATCCCGATGGCCAGCGTGATCAGCGCTGCCGGCAGCAGCCATTGCCCCACGATCCCCCCCATCACGGCCACATCAGGGCCGAAGATAAAGACATAGACCCGCAGGATCGCATAGGCTCCGACCTTGGTCATGATCGCAAAAAGCGCGGCGACGGGGGCCGGTGCTTCGGCATAGGTGGCGGGCAACCAGAAATGCAGCGGCACGATCGAGGCCTTTACCGCGAAGACCAGCAGCAAGAGGACCGCCGCGACCCGGATCAGGGCCGAATCCTCGGGTGCCATCAGCGCGACCTTTTGCGCGAGGTCGGCCATGTTGAGCGTGCCCGTCACGGCATAGATCGTGCCGAGTGCGAACAGAAACAGGGTCGAACCGAGCAAGTTGTAGGTCACGTATTGTACGCCCGCGCGCAAGCGACGCTCGCCCCCGCCATGCACCATCATCCCGTATGAGGCGATCAGCAGCACCTCGAAAAACACGAACAGGTTAAAGATGTCGCCGGTCAGAAAGGCCCCCGCGATGCCCATGATCTGGAACATGAGAAGCGCGTGAAAATGCTTGCCCTTGGCATCCCAGTCCGACCCGATGGCATAAAGCACAATCGCAAGCGACAGGATCATCGTCAGCAGCAGCATCAGCGCCGACAGCCGGTCAAGCACAAGGACGATGCCGAAGGGCACCGGCCAGTTCGACATGCGGTAGACCGAAACGGTGCCATCCGCCGCGAACCAGAACAGACCCGCCGACAGCGCGACCATCAGCACGACAGTGCCCACCGACAGGATCCGCGCCAGCGACAGAAGATGCCGCGCGGCAAGCATGATGATCGCGGCGACAACCGGCGGCACCACGAGGGGTAGGATCATCCAGTGGTTCATGACTGACCTCCCTCGCGGGGCTGGCCATCATCGGCGGGCTGGTCGATCCGATCGTCCTTGCCCGAAAGCCACGATCCAAGCGCCAGCATCACGATCACCGCGGTCATCCCGAACGAAATGACGATAGCGGTCAGCACCAGCGCCTGCGGCAGCGGGTCGGTGGGGGTTGTGGTTTCGTCCAGAAGCGGCGGCATGTTGCGCACCAGTCGGCCCGAGGCGAACAGGAACAGGTTCACCGCATAAGTCAGAAAGGTCAGCCCGAGGATGACCGGAAAGGTCCGTCGCCGCAGTACGAGGTAGATGCCTGCCGCTGTCAGGATGCCGATGGCCGAGGAATAGAGCGCCTCCATGCTCAGGTCTCCTTTGCCAGATTTGGGGCCAGATCGGGCACGATATCGCGCGATGGATCAACATCCATCGCATTCGGGCTGGCCCGTTCACCCCGGCGATGAGCCAGCCGGGCAAAGCTTTCAAGCGCCAGCATCACCGCCCCAAACACGCAAAGAAGCACCCCGAGATCGAAGAGGGCGGCGGTTGCAAGTTCGAACTCCTCGATGAAGGGCAGATTGAAATAGCCGAAATTGGTGGTCATGAACGGCCGCTCGACCAGCCACGACCCGACGCCGGTCAGGGTGGCAATGATGATGCCCGCCCCGATCAGCCCGTGATACGGCACGCGCTGCCGCGCCGCCGCCCATTCGAACCCCGAGGCCATGTATTGCATCAGGAAAGCGATCGAGATGACCAGCCCGGCGATGAACCCGCCGCCCGGCGCGTTGTGGCCGCGCAGAAAGATATAGATCCCCACCATCAGCATGATGGGCATCATGACGCGGGTCGCGACCACCATCATCAGGGGGTGGAGTTCGGCCGCGGCATCCAGCTTGACGGGGCGGTCGACCAGACGGCGGCCAGCCCGGCTTTGCAGGATCGATTCGGTCATCGCATAGATCACCAGCGCTGCGATCCCCAGCACGATGATTTCGCCATAGGTATCAAACGCCCGGAAATCGACGAGGATCACATTGACGACATTGTAGCCGCCGCCAAGCGTCTTTGAATTTTCCAGATGGTAGGCCGAGATGCTCTCGAAGGCGAAGTCGCTGACCTGAATCGCATAGGTCAGCAGCGCTGCCGCAATGCCGACAGTCACCGCAATCGCCCCGTCGCGGAGGTGGACAGGCATCGGGTCCTCGCGCGGCGTCTCGCGCGGGAGGAAGTCGAGCGCAAGCAAAAGCAAAAGCACCGTCACCACCTCGACCAAGGCCTGCGTCAGGGCAAGGTCGGGTGCGGAATAGACGACAAAGGTAACGGCCACGACAAGGCCCACGATGCTGACCAGAACCAGCGCAACAAGCCGGTTATGGTGCAGCCGCAGCGCGGCCAGCGTCGCGACCACCAGCAAAATCCATCCGATCGCGTCAACCGGGGTGATGGCCCGCATGTCACGCACCGGCGGCGCGGATGTGCCACTAAGCCACGCGGCCAGACCCGCGATCAGCGCGGTCAGCGCAAAGACGGCCCCGTAACGCGTCATCGACCCATTGGTCAGCCCAGTGGTCACGCGCCGCGCGCCCGCCACGCAGGCCCCCATGACGGCATCGAAGATCACCTTGGCTTCGGGCCTGGGGGCGCGCTGCCACAGGGGCGCAATCCAGCCATGCAACGCCAAAAGTGCTGCGCCGCCCACGACCGCAACCACCGACATCAGCAGCGCCATGGTGAACCCATGCCAGATCTTGAGCGAGTAGTAAGGCAATTCCGCCGCGCCGATGACGGCCTGACCCGCGCTTGCCACGATACCGCCCGTGATGGCGGCGGGAAGGATGCCGATCGCCACGACCAGCACCACAAGAAAGGCAGGCGACAGCCAGAGCCCCGGACCGGGATCATGCGGATGGTGCGGGTAATCGTGCCGCTCGGGCCCGAAAAATACATGCACGACAAAGCGGAACGAATAAGCCGCCGACAGGAGGGCTGCCACCGTCACCACGATGGACAAAGTCACCGGCGACCCGGCCCAGGTGGTTTTCGTGACCTCCTCCAGCATCATCTCCTTGGACAGAAAGCCGTTCAGGAACGGCACCCCCGCCATCGACAGCGCCGCAAGCGTGCCGATGACAAAGGTGATCGGCATCGCCCGGCGCAGGCCGCCCAGCCGCTTGATGTCACGGGTCCCGGCCTCGTGATCGATGATGCCTGCGGTCATGAAAAGCGCCGCTTTGAACGTGGCGTGGTTGATGATGTGAAAGATCGCCACCACCGCCGCAATTTCTGTGCCAAAGCCCAGAAGCATGGTCACCAGACCAAGATGGCTGATCGTCGAAAAGGCCAGCAGCGCCTTGAGATCATCCTTGAACAGCGCGATCAGCGCGCCAAGCACCATGGTGATCAAACCCGTCGTGGCGACGATCATGAACCAGGCATCCGTCCCCGCCATCACCGGCCACAGGCGGGCCATCAGAAACAGCCCCGCTTTGACCATCGTGGCCGAATGCAGATAGGCCGACACCGGCGTAGGCGCGGCCATCGCGTGCGGCAGCCAGAAATGGAACGGAAACTGCGCCGATTTGGTGAAACAGCCCAACAGGATCAGCAGCAGCGCCGGAATATAAAGCGGATGGGCCTGTATCACCGCTTTTTGTGTCAGGATGACCGTCAGGTCGTAACTGCCCGCGATCTGGCCGAGGATCAGCATCCCCCCGATCAGCGCGAGCCCCCCCATGCCAGTGACGACCAGAGCCATGCGCGCACCTTGCCGCCCTTCGGGCAGGTGTTTCCAGTAACCGATCAGCAGAAACGACGACAGCGAGGTCAGTTCCCAGAAGACCAGCATCAAAAGCACGTTGTCCGACAGCACGATCCCCACCATCGCGCCCTGAAACAGCAGCAGATAGGTGTAGAACGCCCCCATCGGGTCCGCCCGGTCCAGGTAGAAGCGCGCATAGAGGATGATCAGCAGCCCGATCCCGAGGATCAGACCCGCGAACAGCAGCCCCAGCCCGTCCAGAAAGAAATTGGCGTTCAGCCCCAGCACCGGCATCCAGTCGAGCCGGAAGGTGATCACCTCGCCCCGCAGGACGGCGGGCGCATGCAGCATCAGCCCCACGAAGGCCGCCATCGTCACCGACCCCGCCGATAATGCAGCCGCGTTGCGGCCACCACGGATCATCACGGCAGGCAAAAATGCACCAAGAAATGGCAGAAGGGCGATCAGGATCAGCGGCAACGGCGGGGGTCCTTTCTCAAGGGCACAGGTCGTGTCGAATGTCCTGCGATCCACCCTGGGCGGCGCAATTGCCTGCAATTATCTGTCGCGGTGAGGCTTGTCCATAAGCCACGCCAAGAAAATTTGTGCCCTGCGGCGTTTTGCGCGTCCCGCGGATCCGGGCAGGCGGGCAAAGCGATCCTTCTGTCGCGTCGGTCAGCGCGGCGCGCAGGATGCGAAGAATGCATCGCTGCGGCACCGCCAGTCAGCTTTCTGCCCCTTGCGAAGCCGGGACCCGCCTTTGATGTCAAACTTGGCCGGGATGGGTTTCGAAGCGGCGCCGTGAGCCGCGATCTTTTCAAAGGCCGCGAACAGTCCCGCGCAGCAAGTTTGGGCTTGATCTTCACCGGATCTGTCGCGGGTACAACGCAAGGTGTCATCGCGTGGGTGGGACCCCGGTCTTCAGCCGGTTGAATGCCTCAGCCTGAGCGCGTTTTTTGTCACGCCGGATCAAGTCGCGAAGGTATCCGCTTGCGTTTTCACCAGAGCCATCATTACCGAAATTGCCCGACACGAAGTCGCTCGGCGCTCCACCAAGGCGGACAGTCATCGGTGTTGTTCGGGCCAAAGTGCGGCACAGCTCATCTCTGGCGCAATCAATACAACCAAGAACGAAACAAACGGGCTGCCCAACTGTCAGGCTGCGAAGCGCGACCGGCGATCCGCGTCGTCGCGCGGTTTGCGCATCGATTCGAGCAGGTCCGCGACCGCCGCCGTAGCCGTGGCGCGTTTGACCGTACCCATCAGATTCTTGCTCCCCGCCACTGCCGGACCAGTTGCAGGCATGTCGTCAGAGTGCCGCAGTTTGGCGATCAGGTGCGGCCCACGCCGCCCGCATCAGACCGGGGCGCAAACCTGCTTGCCATTCCCATGCTTTAGGCCCGAAACTCCGCGCACCCAAGGGAGGGGATTTGAATGACCAACACGCTGAAGGCGCTTCTGGCAAGCGCCGCCCCGGATGCGCCGGCCATCGGTGCGCCTGATCGGGTCTGGATGACCTATGCCGGCCTTGCCGACCAGACTGCCCGCACCTTGTCCGCGCTGCATGGTGCCGGCGTCGGGCGTGGTGACCGCGTCGCCATAGTGCTGCCGAACGGGCCCGAGATGGCCGCAGCCTTTGTGACCGTCGCGCACGGCGCAGTGACCGCGCCGCTCAACCCGGCCTACAAGCTGGAGGAGTTCGATTTTTACCTGTCCGACCTCAAGGCCCGCGCGATCATCCTGCCCGCTGACTACAACGGACCGGCGCTGGAAGCGGCGGCAAAGCACGGCCTCGTGATCCTGCGCCTAAGTTTCGCGGTCACCGATCCGGCGGGGGTCTTTGCCCTGACATCCGAAAGCAGCACCGGGGCCAGCCCCGACACCGGCATGGCAGAGCCCGACGACATCGCCCTGATCCTGCACACCTCGGGCACCACGTCGCGGCCCAAGATCGTGCCGCTGTTGCACGCGAATGTGGCCGCCTCGGCGCTGAACATCCGTGCATCGCTGGCACTGACCGCCGCTGATCGCTGCTTGAACATGA
>JBBRCF010000053.1:0-23345 GCA_038205135.1 Rhodobacterales bacterium | reverse complement strand
GGCGATCACGGATGTCATCCAGCGGTTCTGTTTCATGGCATAACCTTTTGTCCGCGACGCGCAGTATGGCGCCGACTGTTGCAGGATCGCGGAACAATGCGGCCAATTCGCGGCCGATTCGGTGCATTTCCGGGCCGGTGCCGTCGGATCGGCGCGGATCCGCGGCAACTGGCTGGCCCGGCCGTGCGGATATGACCGGCATCTGCAATCCGGCAAAAGGCCTGCACCGCGCAGGGTGTTTCCGGCCCGGCAACGCCGCGGACGGACGCCGGACTGCTGCCGCAAGTGCGATAAAACCGCGGCGGGTTACAGCCGGATGACCGAGATCAGCCGGCCGTAATCTGCCTCGCCCGCATGTGTTGTCCGGCGATACGAAAAGAACCGATCGGGGTCGTTGTAAGTGCAATGCCCGGTCCATGTGGCCTGTCCGACCCCTGCGGACCGCAACCGGTGCAGCCCGAAACCCGGCAGATCGAACTGGTAGCGCCCGTTGCGTCCATTGGCAAAAAACCGGGCATGGCCGGGATCGTCGGCCAGGAACAGGTCCAGAAAATCCGGTCCGACCTCGTAGGCGGCCTGGCTGATCGACGGGCCGATGACGGCAGCGATGTCATCGCGCCGGGCGCCGAGGGTCTCCATCGCGTCCAGCGTCGCTTCCAGCACCCCCGCAAGGGCGCCTTTCCAGCCGGCATGCGCCGCGGCGATGACGCCGGAGCGCGGATCGGAAAACAGCACCGGCTGACAATCGGCGGTCAGCACGGCCAGCAACAGGCCCGGTGTCGCGGTCACGATGGCATCGGCGCGCGGCCGGTCGGGGGCCGGCAGGTTCAGCGGAGCCGTGATGGCGATGGCGATGGCGGAATGGACCTGATGCACGGTGACCAGAGCCTCGGGGGTCACCCCCATCGCATTGATCACGCGCGTCCGGTTGATCGCGACGATTTCCGCCAGATCGCTGGACCCGGTGCCGCAATTCAGGCCGGCAAAGATCCCCGATGACGCGCCGCCCTTGCGGGTAAAGAAGCCGTGCCGGGGCACCAGCGCTTCGGAGGTGAGGTATTCAAGCGTCATGGTGTGTCTGGCATCAATCCTGGCAACATCGGGGCCGTGCGCGGGGTGATCCCAAGCACCTTGAACAGCGAACCCATTTCGGCGGGGTGCGTCAAGCGGCGATGTGCGGCGACGTGGCTGTCCTGCGCGTCGCCGGTCAGTTGTGCGGCCAGCGTCCGGGCCCGCGCGGTGACGCCGAGGCGTTCCAGAAACACCCCCTGCGGGGTGATCTGACTGACATGCGCGCGGTCGCGCGCGGTGCGGGCCAGTTCGGTGAAATCGACATGCGCGGTCAGGTCGGCGGTACCGGGGGCGGCGAAAGGATCAACGGGCGCATGGTCGCGCAGCGCCTGAAACGTGTCGCCGAGGCTGGGACCGCCGCCGTAATCGATGATCACTGCCGCGCCTCCGTCGGTGGCGATCCGGTCGGCGATGGTGCTGATGATCGGCGTGGCGGCGGGGCAGACCTCGACGATGTCGCCGGGGCGGGTATCGGTCAGGCGATGCGCCAGCGTCGGGACGGGCGCGGGCGGGGCCAGCCCGGCGCGCAGGCCGTGGTCATTATCTGCGCCGATGACCGTTTCGGCCCAGGTGGTTGCCATGGCCCGGCGAAATTGCCGGATCGGCAGGGCGTCGAAAAACTCGTTCGCGATCAGGAACAGCGGCTGGCCGTCGGGCAACCCCGCCGCATCATCCAGCCAGCGCGCCTCGGGCACGGCCAGCGCCTGCAGGGCCCGCAGCGTCGGCGATACCTCGACCAACACAACATCCGCCGCCGCATGGAACCCCGGCACGCTGCGGGTCGCGCGCAGCGCATCCGCCATCAGCGTACCGCGTCCGGGGCCCAGTTCCGCCAGAGTGACACGTGGCGGACGCCCCTGATCCAGCCAGGCCTGCGCGACCGCCAGCCCGATCAGTTCGCCGAACATCTGGCTGATTTCCGGCGCGGTGGTGAAATCGCCGTCCGCGCCCAGCGGGTCGCGCGTCGTGTAATAGCCGTGGCGCGGATGCAGCAGACATTCCGCCATGTAATGATCCAGCCGCATCGGGCCTTCGGCGGCGATCCGGGCGCGCAACAGGTCTTTCAGGGGCGGGCCCTGCATTTCAGGCCCGCCGCGCCCGCTGCAGCAATAGCAACCCCACAGCCACCATCGGCAGCGACAACAGCTGTCCCATCGTAAAACCGGTGATCACCCAGCCCAGCGGATTGTCGGGCGTGATGAACTGCGCATCCGCCTGCCGGAACCATTCCACCACATAGCGCGCCACGCCATAGCCGGTCAGGAACACCCCGGTGATCCGCCCCGGCGCCTTGAGCGCATCGCGGCGGAACGCCAGCCACAGCATCAAGGCCAGCAACAGCCCGCCTTCCAGTGCTGCCTGATACAGCTGCGAAGGATGCCGCGCACAAAGCCCGATCACCCCCGCGCAATCCTGCGCCGCGTCGCCCGGAAAGATCACGCCCCAGGGCAGGTCGGTCGGCCGCCCCCACAGTTCCGCGTTGATGAAATTGGCGATCCGGCCCAGCATCAGGCCGACCGGCACCCCCAGCGCGATGCAATCGGCGGCCTGCAGACGCGGAATGCCGTGCCGTCCGGTGAACACCCAGGCCGCGACGACAACCCCCATGAACCCGCCGTGAAAGGCCATGCCGCCTTGCCAGACTTTCAGGATGTCGCCGGGATTGGCCAGATAATACGCCGGCTGATAGAACAGGACGAACCCCAGCCGCCCGCCGACGATCACACCCAGAATGATCCAGGTCATCAGCTCTTCGATGTGCTGCGCCGTCATCGGGGGCGTGTTTGCCGGCCACAGGGTCACCCGCCGCACCGCCGCAAGGCTGATCCGCCACGCCAGAACCAGCCCGACGATATAGGCCAGCGCATACCAGCGCAGTGCGAATTCGAACCCGAACAACGACACGGTGAATATGTCCGGTGTCAGGTTCGGAAACGGGATGGCGGCAATAAACGACCGCGAAAACTCGGCGGTGCTCGGGTCGGCAAGGGACAGGAACGGCGTCACGGACGGGCCTCTTCGTCACGGGGTGGGTCTTTTGCTTGAGACCCGGCACATTCCCCCCCATATAGGGACAAACCCTGAAGGTGGAGCTAAAGATGACCAATCGTTCCAAGATTTTCGAAGACCTGTCCCAATTGATGACCAATGCGATGGGTGTCGCTCAGGGTGCCAAGACCGAGGCCGAGACCGCGATGAAGGGGTTGCTGGACCGCTGGCTGGCGGATCGCAATTTTGTCACCCGCGAAGAATTCGACGCGGTGCGCGCCATGGCGCAAAAGGCGCGCGAGGAAAACGACGTGCTCAAAGCCCGTCTGGACGCGATGGAAAACAGCCGCGTCTGAGCCGCACCCGGCCGCCGCGGCAACCCCGGTCAGGACCGCGCGCGGCTTGATTGCGCAAACAATGGGCGGCGGAACATCGGCGCGGATTCGGAAAACCTCACCCCGGTGTGAAGTTTTCTTGACGGAGGCCCCGTGGCAAATGGCTGCAACTGCAGCAAACCTATGGCAAATAATGATTTTCTGCGCAATTTTGCCGGTTTCAAGGCGGTTGCTAGGTTGGGAATGCTCTGCTACACACCGCCGGAATTTAGCTGCTTTGACCTTCGACAAGGCGGTCAAACACCCCCGGTGGGCCGCGTGCGGCCCGGGCTGATTTCCGGGGCAACACAAGCGGAAGGGTGGACGTGTCCGAACCAGCATCGATTTCCATGGGGATCGCCGCGCGCTATGCCAAGGCCGCGTTCGATCTTGCAAAGGAAGGCAACGCCGTCTCGGCCATCGAGGCCGATGTGGATGCGCTGTCGGCCGCCGTGGCGCAGAGCGCAGATTTCAACGATCTGATCCAGTCGCCCCTGTATGGCCACGACGAACAGGCCGCCGCGATTGCCGCACTTGCGCCCAAGATGGGACTTTCGGTCACGATGACCAGCGTTCTGGGCCTGATGGCGCAAAAACGCCGCCTGTTCGTGCTGCCGCAGTTGCTGGGCGCGCTGCGGGCGCTGATCGCCGACGACAAGGGCGAAATAACCGCCGATGTGATCAGCGCGCAGGCGATGACCGCTGCCCAAACCGATGCGCTGGTGGCAACGCTGTCACGGCAATTTGGCAAGACTGTGAAAATCAAGGCAAGCGTCGATGAAACCCTCATCGGCGGACTTGTTGTGAAAGTGGGCTCGAAGATGATCGACACGTCGATCCGCGCCAAACTGAACTCCCTCCAGAATGCAATGAAAGAGGTCGGATAAATGGGTATCCAAGCGGCAGAGATTTCTGCGATCCTGAAGGACCAGATCAAGAACTTCGGGCAGGATGCCCAGGTGGCCGAGATCGGCCGCGTGTTGTCCGTGGGCGACGGCATTGCCCGCGTCTATGGTCTGGACAGCGTGCAGGCCGGGGAAATGGTCGAATTTCCGGGCGGCGTGCGCGGCATGGCGCTGAACCTTGAAACCGACAACGTCGGTGTGGTGATCTTCGGCACCGACAAGGACATCAAGGAAGGCGACACCGTCAAGCGCACCCAGTCCATCGTGGACGTACCGGTCGGCGACGGCCTTTTAGGTCGTGTCGTGGACGGTCTGGGAAACCCGATCGACGGCAAGGGCCCGATCGTGGCCACCGGTCGTCGTCTGGCCGACGTCAAGGCTCCCGGCATCATCCCGCGCAAATCGGTGCATGAACCAATGGCGACCGGCCTGAAATCGGTCGACGCGATGATCCCGATCGGCCGTGGTCAGCGCGAACTGATCATCGGTGACCGCCAGACCGGCAAGACCGCCATCGCGCTGGACACCATCCTGAACCAGAAATCCTACAACGACGCCGCCGGCGACGACGAATCGAAAAAGCTGTATTGCGTCTATGTCGCCATCGGCCAGAAACGGTCCACCGTGGCGCAGCTGGTGAAGAAACTGGAAGAATCCGGTGCCATCGCCTATACCATCGTAGTCGCCGCCACCGCGTCAGACCCCGCGCCGATGCAGTTTCTGGCACCCTATTCGGCCACCGCCATGGCGGAACATTTCCGCGACAACGGCCGGCACGCGCTGATTATCTATGATGACCTGTCCAAGCAGGCCGTTGCTTACCGCCAGATGTCGCTGCTGCTGCGCCGTCCGCCGGGCCGCGAAGCCTATCCGGGCGACGTGTTCTATCTTCACTCCCGCCTGCTGGAACGTTCGGCCAAGCTGAACGAAGATTTCGGGGCAGGTTCACTGACCGCGCTTCCGATCATCGAGACGCAGGGCGGCGACGTGTCGGCCTTCATCCCGACCAACGTGATCTCGATCACCGATGGCCAGATCTTTCTTGAAACCGAACTGTTCTATCAGGGCATCCGCCCGGCCGTGAACACCGGTTTGTCAGTGTCGCGTGTGGGATCGTCTGCACAGACCAACGCGATGAAATCGGTTGCGGGTCCGGTGAAACTGGAACTGGCGCAGTACCGCGAAATGGCGGCCTTTGCGCAGTTCGGGTCGGACCTTGATGCGTCGACCCAGCAGCTGCTGAACCGTGGCGCGCGTCTGACCGAGTTGATGAAGCAGCCGCAATATGCGCCGCTGACCAACGCGGAAATCGTCTGCGTGATCTTTGCGGGCACCAAGGGCTATCTGGACAAGGTCCCGGTCAAGGACGTGGCCCGATGGGAAGCCGGCCTGCTGGCGCATCTGCGCGGCAAGAACGCCGATCTGCTGGACTACATCACCACGCAGGACCCCAAGATCAAGGACGAGGCCGAAAAGAAGATCCGCGCCGCGCTTGATACCTACGCCCGCGATTTCGCATAAGGGGACGGGCGGATGCCGAACCTCAAGGATCTGAAAAACCGGATCGGAAGCGTGAAAAACACGCGCAAGATCACCAAGGCGATGCAGATGGTCGCGGCGGCAAAACTGCGCCGCGCCCAGGATGCCGCCGAAGCCGCGCGGCCCTACGCCGAACGGTTCAACGCCGTGCTTGGCGGGCTTGCCGCATCGGTCGGCGGGTCTGACACCGCGCCGCGGCTGCTGTCGGGCACCGGGGCCGACAAGGTGCACATGCTGGTGGTGATGACCGCCGAACGCGGGCTGTGCGGCGGGTTCAACTCGTCCATCGTCAAGCTGGCGCGGGCGCATATCGACCGCCTGCGCGGGCAGGGCAAGACGATCAAGATCCTGACCGTCGGCAAGAAAGGCCGCGAACAGATGCGCCGCGAATATGGCAGCCTGTTTGTCGGTCATGTCGACCTCAGCGATGTGAAACGCGTGGGCTATGTCAATGCGCAGGACATTGCGCGCGACGTGCTGGCACGTTTCGACGCGGGCGAATTCGACGTGGCGACGCTGTTTTACAGCACGTTCCAGTCGGTGATCGCGCAGACGCCGACAACGCAGCAGATCATCCCGGCGAAATTCTCCCCTGTGGCGGATGGTGCGGCGGCGCTGTTCGATTATGAACCCGACGAAGAAGCAATCCTGGCCGATCTGCTGCCGCGTGGGGTGGCCACGCAGGTTTTCGCCGCGCTGCTGGAAAATGCTGCGTCCGAACAGGGCGCGCGGATGTCGGCGATGGACAACGCCACCCGCAATGCCGCCGACATGATCGACCGCCTGACCATCATCTACAACCGTTCGCGTCAGGCTGCGATCACCAAGGAACTCATCGAAATCATCTCGGGCGCCGAGGCGCTCTGACGTAACCGGAGAAACAAGATGGCAAAAGCTAAGGGCAAAATCACTCAGGTGATCGGCGCCGTCGTTGACGTGCAGTTCGGCGATTTCCTGCCGGCCATCCTGAATGCGCTGGAAACCGACAACAACGGCAAGCGGCTGGTTCTGGAAGTGGCGCAGCATCTGGGCGAAAGCACTGTGCGCTGCATCGCCATGGACGCGACCGAAGGTCTGGTGCGCGGCCAGATCGTCACTGACACCGATGGCCCGATTTCGGTTCCCGTCGGCCCCGCCACGCTGGGCCGCATCCTGAACGTAATTGGCGAGCCCGTCGATGAAAAAGGCCCGGTCAACGCGACCGAATACCGGTCCATCCACCAGCTGGCCCCCGATTTCGCCGATCAGGCCACCGAATCCGTGGTGCTGGTCACCGGCATCAAGGTGATCGACCTGCTGGCGCCCTATGCCAAGGGCGGCAAGATCGGCCTGTTCGGCGGCGCCGGCGTGGGCAAGACGGTTCTGATCATGGAACTGATCAACAACATCGCCAAGGTGCACTCGGGCTATTCGGTGTTCGCCGGTGTGGGTGAACGGACCCGCGAAGGCAACGACCTGTATCACGAGATGATCGATTCAAACGTGATCAAGCTGGATAATCTGGAAGAGTCGAAAGTGGCGCTGGTCTATGGCCAGATGAACGAACCGCCTGGCGCGCGTGCCCGCGTCGCGCTGACAGGTCTTACGATTGCCGAACAGTTCCGCGATGCGTCGGGCACCGACGTGCTGTTCTTTGTCGACAACATCTTCCGCTTTACCCAGGCTGGGTCCGAAGTGTCGGCGCTGTTGGGCCGTATCCCGTCCGCCGTGGGCTATCAGCCGACGTTGGCGACCGACATGGGCCAGATGCAGGAACGCATCACCTCGACCAAGAACGGCTCGATCACCTCGATCCAGGCCGTGTACGTGCCTGCGGACGACCTGACCGACCCCGCGCCCGCGACCACATTCGCGCACCTTGACGCCACCACGGTGTTGTCGCGCTCGATTTCGGAATTGGGCATCTATCCGGCGGTTGACCCGCTGGACAGCTCGTCGCGCCTGCTGGACCCGAAGATCATCGGCGAAGACCACTACAACGTCGCGCGTCAGGTGCAGGGCATCCTGCAACGCTACAAGTCGCTGCAGGACATCATTGCCATCCTTGGCATGGATGAACTGAGCGAAGAAGACAAACTGACCGTGACCCGCGCGCGGAAAATCCAGCGTTTCCTGTCGCAGCCGTTCGACGTGGCAAAGGTGTTCACCGGGTCTGACGGTGTGCAGGTGCCGCTCGAAGACACGATTTCGTCGTTCAAGGCCGTGGTTGCCGGTGAATACGATCACCTGCCCGAAGCCGCGTTCTACATGGTCGGTGGCATCAAGGACGTCGTGGCCAAGGCGGCTCGTCTGGCCGCCGCAGCCGCGTAAGGGGAACCCAGATGGCCGAAACGATGCAGTTCGATCTGGTCAGCCCGGAACGTCGCCTGGCGTCGATGGCCGTGACGGCCGTGCAGATCCCCGGTGCCGAAGGCGACCTGACCGCGATGGCGGGCCATGCGCCGCTGATCACCACGCTGCGTCCCGGCGTGGTGCGGGTGACCGGGCCCAAGGGCGACGCGGCCTATGTGGTGACGGGCGGGTTTGCTCAGATCACCACCGATGGCACGTCCGTTCTGGCCGAACAGGCGATGCCGCTGGCCGAGGTGAAACCGGCGGACATCGACATCCTGATCAAGAACGCCGAAGCCGCCGCCGCCAAATCTGCCCCTGAAACGCGCGTCACGGCTGACAAGTTGGTTGCGGATCTGATGGCGCTGCGCAGCGCCATCGCCTGATCCGACCAGACCAATTCAAGGGGCCCTCGCGATGCGGGGGCCTTTTTTTAATGCCCGATCCGTGGATCATCGCCGCGTTGATGTGGCAAGATTATGATTTTACCAAATATTTCCACAATCTTGCCAGAAACGTATCGTACGCGGGTGGGGGAATTGGAAGGCGGGCATGCAGCGGTTAAGAAATCACTGGATCGGTATCGACCAGGGCGACAATGTCCTGTTCTCCGATTTCGAGGACGGCGGCGTGATGTGGACCGGAACCGGTCCCCGTGAACGCCGCTGCCGGGTCAAATTTGCCGGAAGCTTTCGTGCGACGCCTGCTGTCCATGTGGCGCTGTCGATGTGGGACATGCATCACGCTACCAATGTGCGCGCGGATGTCGCGGCCGAAGCGGTGGATGTCAGCGGTTTTGACGTCGTGTTCCGTACCTGGGGCGACACCAAAGTAGCGCGGGCGCGCGTCCGCTGGATGGCGATCGGCGCCTTGCGCGACAGCGACGAATGGGAATTGTATTAGTAAAGACGGGTTCTTACCCGTCATGACGCGCAGAAAACTGCCTTACGTTCGCACCCGCGTCTCGCGCCAGATGGTGATCAGGCCGGCCCCCAGGATCAGCGTGATCCCGGTGATCGCGATGGGGTCCAGCACATCGCCGAACACTGTAAACCCCGCCACAACCGCCATCGGTACCGCCAGATATTCGAACGGCGCCATGCTGGCGGCGCGACCCAGCCGATAGGCTTGCGCCAGACAATAGCCGATCAGCGCCGAATTGACCCCCAGCAACGCGAACAGCGCCCAATCGCCGGGGGCGGGCCAGACCCAGGCGCGCAGCAAAAAGGTGACCGAGGGGTTGGTGACGCCTTCGGCAAATCGCCCGTCACCCGCGACCGCCCAGAACCCGGCACCAACGACCACGAATGTGATCTGGATCCAGCTCGACAGCACCGAGGCCGAGGTGGACGCCCCCAGTTGCCGCGTCAGGATCGAGTTCACCGCATAGCCCATGGCCGCCAGCACCGGCAGCAGCAATACGATCCGCGCCGCGGGCAGGGCGTCGGCAGTGGCCCAGGGCCGTTGCATGATCACCACCCCCACCAACCCCACCAGCACCGCACCGATGCGCCATGGCCCGATACGTTCACCCAACATCGGCACTGACAGCAACGTGATCAGCAGCGGCGCGATGTAGAACAGCGCCATCGCCTCTGCGATCGGCAGCACCGCCAGCGCGGCGAAATAGGTCATGTTGGAAAAGATCACCAACCCGCAGCGCAACAGGTGAAGGGGTGCGCGCGTGGTACGGAACAACTGCAACCCGCCTTCCAATTGCACCAGCGCCAGTGTGATCGGCAGCGCCAGTCCCGCGCGCAGGAACACCATCTGATGCAGCGGATAGCCACCTGACAGCGTCTTGATCAGCACATCGTTCAGCGTGACGCCGACCGTACCCACCAGAATGCACAGGATCGCCAGACCCGGTCGCGACAGCGTGTCAATACCCACGCTTCCGGTCCACCAGATGCAGGAACGGCAATCCGGCTTCGCTGCGGCGGATATTTTCCGCCACGGCGCGGGCGGCGGTGCGGGGCCGGGTGGCCGACGCGATATGTGGCGTGACCGTGACGCGGGGATGTGCCCAATAGGGGTGTTCGGGTGGCAGCGGTTCGGTGCGGAACGTGTCCAGCGTGGCATGGCCGATATGTCCGCTGTCCAGCGCGGCCAACAGCGACGCGTCGTCGATCAGCGCACCGCGGCCGGGGTTCAGCACCACCGCCCCCGGTGGCAACAGCGCCAGAGTATAGGAATTCAGCGCGTTTTCGGTCTGCGGCGTCAAAGGCAGCAGCAGCACGACGATCTGCGCCGTGGCCAGCGCGGGCGCGAGCCCGTCATCGCCGGCCCGGCAGATCAGGCCCGGCACCTGTTTCACGCTGCGGCTCCAGCCGGTAACCGGAAAACCGAGGTTCACCAGCGCCTGCCCGCAGGCGGCGCCCAATTCACCCAATCCCAGAATGGTGACCGGGCGATCTTCTGCTAGCGGGGGCACGGCGGGGCGCCATTGCCCGTCCTGACCCAGAATATGCGCGTCCATCCCCAGATGATGGCGCAGCACATGCCCCGTCACCCATTCCACCATGCCGCGCGTCAGCCCGCCGTCCACCATGCGGGTCAACGGCACGGTCAAGGTCGGGTTGCCCACCACATGCTCGACCCCGGCCCACAGGTTCAGAACCGCCTTCAGGCGCGGAAACACCGAAAAATCCTGCACGGTTGAATTCGGCGCATAGACGACATAATCGACCAGATCTGCGGGGAAATCAGTCGCCACATGCGCCAGCACGCCGGCCTCGGCGAGGGCTGCAGGCAGGTGCGGGCGGTAATCATCCCACGCCTTGGCGCGGGCAGCAAACAGCACGTTTACGGGTAGGTTAGAGACGGGCCGGGAAGAGTCTGGCAGGGGAGGGACGGGCATAACGATCCTTTTTGATTTAGCGCGGACGATGGATATGCGCGCTTTGCACCAGACCAAACCCGGCCATCAGCACCAGCATCGCCGATCCGCCATAGGACACCATCGGCAAAGGCACGCCCACCACCGGAGCCAGCCCCATCACCATCGCCATGTTGACGGCAAAGAACAGAAAGAACGTCATCGCCACCCCCATGGTAACAAGCTGCGAAAACCGGTCCTTCATCTGGACCGCGGCGGCGATGCAGAACAGGACGACTAGCACATAAAGCGTCAGCAGGGAAAACGCGCCGATGAACCCGAATTCCTCCGCCAGCGTGTTGAAGATGAAATCGGTATGCTTTTCGGGCAGGAAATTCAGCCGTGTCTGGGTGCCCTGCATGAACCCCTTGCCGGTCCAGCCGCCCGAACCCATGGCGATCTTGCCTTGTGTGATGTGGTATCCGGCCCCCAGCGGGTCGTTGTCGGGGTTCAGGAAGGTGTCGATGCGCCGGAACTGATAATCGCGCAGCAACTGCCAATCCGTGCCGCGCGACCGGAATACCGCCGTCACCAGCGCCAAGGCCGCCGTCAACACCGACGCAAAATAGGCCCAATGCACGCCCGCCAGAAACATCATGGCACCGCCGCCGGTCAACAGCAGGATCGCCGTGCCCAGATCAGGCTGTCTCATCACCAGCAACACCGGGATCAGGATCATCACCACCGGCAGCGCCACCCACAGCGGCTGTGACGTCTTGCGCGCCGGCAGCCAGTCATAATAGGCGGCCATGAACATAACCAACGTGATCTTCATCAATTCCGAAGGTTGCAGGTTCATGAACCCGAGGTCGATCCAGCGTTGTGCCCCCATCCGCACCGCGCCAAAGAGCTCGACCCACAGCAGCAGCACCAGCGACGCCGCATAAGCTACCGCTGACATGTTGCGCCAGAACCAGATCGGCACCATGGCCACGCACAGCATGACCACCAACCCGAGGCCATAGCGTTTCATCTGCGCCGACGCCCAAGGATCGAAACTGCCGCCGGCGACGGAATACAGCATCAGGAACCCGACTGACGCCACGGCCGTCAGCAGGATGACCAGCGGCCAGTTGACATACAGTGCCTTGCGCAGGCCGGTCGGCACATATTTGACCGAATATTCAAGATAGCTCATGCGCGCCCCCGGTCGGTCTGCCCGGGAACGGGGATCGCCTCGCGAAGCCGATCCTGCTGGTCGCGGATGCGTCCGCGCTGCGCTTCCGGATAGGCGGTCAGGGGCGGTTCACCGTTGAACAGCGCCTGCAACGTGATGTCGCGGGCAATCGGCGCGGCCACAGTAGACCCGCCACCGCCATGTTCCACCACCACGGCCACGGCGACGCGCGGCGCATCATAGGGGGCGAAATTCACAAACAGCGCATGATCGCGCCGGTTCCACGGCAAATCCTCATTGCGGATCACGCCGCGGCGGCGTTCTTCTTCGGTGATGTTGCGGACCTGACTGGTGCCGGTCTTGCCGGCCATGCGGACGGTGTCGTCGGTGATCCGCGACCCGTAGGCGGTGCCGCGCTGATGATTGGTGACCGAAAACATCGCGCGGCGGATCATGCGCATGTTGTTTTCATTCATCCCCATCGGTTCGCCCGCGCCTGACGGCTGATCCACCCCGTCGATCAACCGCACCAGCCGCGGTATCACCGCCCGCCCCGTGGCCAGCCGCGCCGTCATCACCGCCAGCTGCAAGGGCGAGGCCAGAACCAGCCCCTGACCGATCGACGCATTGACAGTGTCACCGATCACCCAGTCCGCGCCCTGCGTGGCTTTTTTCCATTCCTTGGTCGGTGCGCGCCCGGAAGCCATGCCTGACAACGGCAGGTCGAACTTTTCCCCGACGGCCAGCCGTTCTGCCATCGCGGACAGTTTCTCGATCCCCACCTTCAGCGCCAGATCGTAGTAATACACATCGCAGCTTTCGCTCAGCGAGGATTCCAGATTGACATGGCCATGGCCCGCGCGTTTCCAGCAGTGGAATTTCCGGTTCGATACTTCCAGATGGCCGGGGCAATACACGGTTTCTTCGGGGCCGATGATGCCGTCTTCCAGCGCGGCCAAGGCGGTTACCATCTTGAACGTGGACCCCGGCGGATAGTTGCCTTGCACGGCCTTGGCCGCCAGCGGGCGATAGGGATTATCGGTCAGGGCCTTGTAATCGGCTACGGAAATGCCGCGCACGAACAGGTTTGGGTCAAAGGACGGCGACGAGGCAATGGCCAGCAGATCGCCGCTGTCACAGTCGATCACCACGGCGGCGGCGCTTTCGTTGCCCAACCGGGCCTCGCAATAGCTCTGCAATGTGGTGTCCAGCGTCAACTGGATGTCCACGCCCGGTTGGCCTTCGACCCGGCTCAGTTCCCGCATGACCCGGCCCGAGGCATTGATTTCGACCCGCTGCGTGCCGGCCTTGCCGCGTAACACGTCTTCCATCCGGGCCTCCAGACCGACCTTGCCGATCTGGAACCTTGGCAAACGCAGCAACTGGTCGGGGTCTGCAATCTTGGACAGGTCATAATCCGATACCGGCCCGACATAGCCCGCAATATGGGCGAAATCCGCGCCATGTGGATAATGGCGCGACAGCCCCACCTCGGGCGTCACGCCGGGCAGTGCCGGCGCGTTCACCGCAACCCGTGACAGCGCGTCCCAACTGACGCGGTCGGCGATCGTGACCGGCGTGTCGCCGCGCCGTTCCGCCAGTTCCTTGCGGATGCGGGCCAGATCCTCTGGGGTCAGCGGCATCAGCGCAGACAGCCGCCGCAGCACCAGTTCGGTATCGCCCGCCTCTTCGCGAACCATGGTGATGCGGTACGACGGCTCGTTTGACGCCACCGGCACGCCATTGCGGTCAAAGATCAGCCCGCGTTCTGGCGGCAACAGGCGGATGTTGACGCGGTTTTCTTCGGCCAGCAGGCGGAATTCATCGGCCTGTTCGACCTGCATCCACCGCATCCGCAGCCCCAGCACGGCCGCAAAGGCCACCTGAGCCCCGCCCAGCAGCAATGCGCGTCGGGTCAGGCGGCGATTTGCCTCGGCGGTTTCGCGTTCACGGATCCTCATGCCGCCATCCTCATGTCCGGCGGCCTTCGATGTCAATCTCGGCGGGATGCGCCTTGGTCAGACCGAACACCAGATGCGCCGTCAACACGACAACCGGATAGGCGGCCAGTGTCGCTACTGCCTGCATCAAGGTCAGGCCCAACGGCGTTTGCGGCACCATCAGCACGGTCAGAACGACCCGCTGCACGATCACAATCGCCAGCAGGGCCGCCCCGACCGTCATCCATTCCACCGCGAAATTCTGATCGCGCAGGCCGCGCGACCTGGCCTTCAGAGCTTCGGTCCCGATCAGAACCAGCAGGGCCATCAATCCGGGCGGACGGTGCAACAGCAGGTCGGCCAACAACATCACCCCCGCCACCGCCAGCGCCGGCAGGAATTCCGGCCGCCGCACCGCAAATCCAAAGGTCAGCGCCAGCACCAGATCCGGCCCCGCCCAGCGGGCCGCCGTGGTATTCAGCGGCAAAAGTTGCACAAACAGCACCAGCAGCGCCGTCGCCACATAGGCCAAGCGCAGCATCCAGCGATGCAGCACCACCCGGTCAGCCATTGTCAGCCCCGGAACTGACCTCTGGGGTCGCCTCGGCCCCGGGCACAGCGGTCGGCGCTGGGGCAGGGTCAGCAATCGGGGCACCGGGTCCGGTCGGCATGATCAGCGCGCCGGGATCGCTGATCGTTTCCGTGCCCGGATTGCGCAGCACACGCAGAAATTCCAGCCGTTCGTAATCCGCCGCCAACCGCACGCGCAGACGGCCGTTCGGGTCTTCGGCCACCTGACCAATCAGCAGACCCGCCGGAAAAACCCCGCCATCGCCCGCCGAAACCACCCGGTCCCCCGGACGCACCCGGTCGGCGTTTTCCAGAAATCCGATCGGCGGCGCGGCGGTATTGTCGCCCGTCACCAGCGCGGCCTGCCCCGACGGCTGGATGCGCACCGGGATCCGGCTGGAGGTGTCGGTCAACAAAACCACGCGCGCAGTTTTCTGTCCGATGCCGGAAATTCGCCCGACCAGCCCGATGCCATCCATCGCCGCCCAGCCATCCTTGATCCCGTCGCGAGCGCCCACGTTCAACAGCACCGATTGCCGGAATGGTGATCCGCTATCCGCCAGCACCACCCCCGTCACATGGGTCAGTTTCGGGTCCAGCCGCACCTGATTCAGGTCCAGCAACCGGGCGTTTTCCTGTTCAAGCTGCAGCGCGGCCTCTTTCCAGGCCTTCATCTGCTGCAACTCGCGGCGCAGTTCCTGATTTTGCGCCACGATGCGCTGATAGCTCTGGAAATCGCGCAGCAGGTCGACAGTGGCAGAAACGGGCGTCATCACCCAATCCATGCTGGGCACCACGCGGTCCACGACGCGGGCGCGCACCTGTTCGACGCGGGGGCTGTCGATGCGCCAGACCAGAAAAACCAGCACCAGACACACGGCCAGCAACCCCAGCCCAAGACGCCGGAGCGGGGCAGCGAAATCCTCGCGGTCGGTGCGGTCGCGGGCCACGGAACCTCCGGATCAGCGCTGGTGGGAACGCGTTTCAGCTATCGTAATCGATGGCGTGGCGCAGTTGTTTTTCGTATTCCAACGCCTTGCCGGTCCCCAACGCGACGCAGTTCAGGCTTTCGTTGGCAATAGACACCGACAGGCCGGTCTGTTCGCGCAGCGCCAGATCCAGATCACCCAGCAACGCGCCCCCCCCGGTCAGCATCACGCCGCGATCGACGATATCGGCGGCCAGATCCGGCGGCGTGGCTTCCAGCGCGGTCATCACCGCCTCGCAGATCTGCTGCACCGGTTCCGACAGAGCCTCGGCGATCTGGGCCTGGTTGATCTCGGTTTCCTTGGGCACGCCGTTCAACAGGTCGCGTCCGCGGATCATCATCGACGTGCCACGGCCATCGTCGGGCATCCTTGCGGTGCCGATTGAGGTCTTGATGCGTTCGGCGGTCGCCTCGCCGACCAGCAGGTTGTGCTGGCGCCGCAGGTAGCTGATGATCGCCTCGTCCATCCGGTCGCCGCCGACACGGACCGACCGGGCATAGACGATGTCACCCAGCGACAGCACTGCCACCTCGCTGGTGCCGCCGCCGATATCGACCACCATGTTGCCAGTCGGATCGGTGATCGGCATGCCCGCGCCAATGGCCGCCGCGATCGGCTCCGCGATCAGCCCGGCCTTGCGGGCGCCTGCCGACAGCACCGATTGGCGGATCGCGCGTTTTTCAACGGGCGTCGCGCCATAGGGCACGCAGACGATGATCTTGGGTTTGGAAAACGTCGAGCGTTTGTGGACCTTGCGGATGAAATGCTTGATCATTTCTTCGGCCACGTCGAAATCCGCGATCACGCCGTCACGCATTGGCCGGATCGCCTCGATGCTGCCGGGGGTGCGGCCCAGCATCAGCTTTGCATCTTCGCCCACGGCCAGCACCTTTTTCACGCCATCCTTGACATGATAGGCCACCACCGATGGTTCCGACAGCACGATGCCCTTGCCCTTGACGTAGATCAGCGTGTTCGCCGTCCCGAGGTCGATGGCCATGTCCGCCGCAAACAGGCTCGGCAGATAATCGAAAATAGACATAAGGGTGTTCCGTCGTGCGAGAGGGGCCGTGCGTGAAATGGAAATCACAAACGTTTCCGCGACTCTGTCGAGCACGAAATTAGACGGCTTATAGGCTGGTCCGGGTCCGGGATAAAGGGCAGACCTTGCGGGTCCCGCCACCATTCGGCGCTAGCGCGCTTGTGCGCCGGGGGGCGGGCGGCTAAACCGCTGGAATGCTGTCTTATCAACATCTTTATCACGCCGGAAATCCCGCCGATGTGCACAAGCATGCCGCGCTGGCCTGGATGCTGGACTATCTGACGTCCAAGCCCAAACCGCTGACCTATCTGGAAACCCACGCCGGGCGGGGTCTGTATGATCTGGACGCGCCCGAGGCGGTCAAGACCGGCGAGGCGCAGGCCGGGGTGGCACGGCTGTTGCCGCGTTTTGCGCCCGGTCATCCCTATGCGCGCGCCGTGGCCGCCGTGCGGGCGGACCACGGCGCGCGGTCCTATCCCGGATCGCCGCTGCTGGCGGCAGCACTGTTGCGCCCCGATGACCGGATCGAACTGGCCGAATTGCATCCTCAGGAAGAGGCCGCGCTGCGCGTCACCATGGCCGAAACGCAGGCTCTGGTGCACAAGGTGGACGGGTTTTCGCTGGCGCACAGCCTGTGCCCGCCCTTGCCGCGGCGAGGTCTGCTGCTGATCGACCCGTCCTACGAGATCAAGGAGGATTACGAGACGATCCCCCAGATCGTCGCCGCGCTGCACCGCAAATGGAATGTCGGCATCGTCGTGCTGTGGTATCCGATCCTGCTGTCGGGCGCGCATGCCCCGATGCTGACGGCATTGCGCGCGGGTCGGATGACCGACTGCCTGCGCCACGAAGTGCATTTCCCGCCCATTCGCCCGGGCCACCGCATGGTCGGGTCGGGCCTGTTCGTGGTCAACGCGCCCTGGGGGCTGGACGCGGAAATTGCCCGGCTGACGCAGATTTTCGCGCGGTAATCGCGCAAAGGGGGGCCAGCCCCCCCTCTGCCTGCGGCATTCACCCCCCGGGGTTTTTCGGAACCAAAGAATTGCCGGATCCGAACCCGCGGGCCACGCGCCGTCACCGCAGGTCGCGGTAGCTGACCTCTGCGCGGTCGCTGCCGCCTTTTTCATGGCGCACGATCAGCCGATTCAACGCGTTGACATAGGCCTTGACCGACGCCACCACCGTATCCGTATCCGCCGATTGCCCGGTGGCGATGCGTCCGTCTTCTTCGATGCGCACCGAGACTGTGGCTTGTGCATCGGTGCCTTCGGTCACGGCATGCACCTGATACAGTTGCAGCCGCGCCTTGTGCGGCCACAGCATCTTGACCGCGTTGAAGGCGGCATCCACCGGGCCGTCGCCGGTGGCGTCGATGCTGTGATCGACCCCGTTGATCGAGAGGGTCAGTTCCGCCTCTTGCGGGCCATCGGTACCGCAGACCACGCGCAGGCGTTTGACCTGCAGGGTGTCCGCTTCGGTCTGGACGACATGGTCATGTACCAGCGCGATCAGGTCGTCGTCGTAGACTTCTTTCTTGCGGTCCGCGAGCGCCTTGAACCGCACGAAGACATCGTTCAGCTGGTTGTCGGCCAGATCGAAGCCCAGCTGCTTCATCTTGGACCGCAGCGCGGCCCGGCCCGAATGTTTGCCCATGGCGATGTTGTTCGCGGTCAGGCCGATGTCTTCGGGGCGCATGATCTCGAACGTCTCGACGTTCTTCAGCACGCCGTCCTGATGGATGCCGCTTTCGTGCAGGAACGCGTTCTTGCCGACGATGGCTTTGTTGAACTGCACCGCAAAGCCCGACACCGAGGCGACGCGGCGCGACAGGTTCATGATTCGGGTGGTATCGATACCGGTCTGATAGGGCAGGATATCCTGACGCACCTTCATCGCCATCACGACCTCTTCAAGCGCGGTATTGCCGGCGCGTTCGCCGAGGCCGTTGATGGTGCATTCGATCTGGCGCGCGCCCGCCTCGACGGCGGCCAGCGCGTTTGCCGTCGCCATGCCCAGATCGTTGTGGCAATGCGTGGCAAAGGTGATCGAGTCCGCGCCCGGCACCCGGTCCAGCAGCATCCGGATCAGATCAGCGCTTTCGCGCGGATAGGTGTAGCCCACTGTGTCGGGGATGTTGATCGTGGTGGCGCCCGCCTTGATCGCGATGTCCACCACACGGCACAGGTAATCATGTTCGGTGCGCGTCGCATCCATCGGCGACCACTGCACATTGTCGCACAGGTTGCGGGCATGGGTCACGGTATCATGGATCCGCGCGGCCATTTCATCCATGGTCAGGTTCGGGATCGCGCGGTGCAGCGGCGAGGTGCCGATAAAGGTATGGATGCGCGGGCGTGCGGCATGGCGCACTGCATCCCAGCAGCGGTCGATATCCTTGAGGTTGGCGCGCGCCAGACCGCAGATCACCGCGCGTTTCGATCGCGCCGCGATTTCCCTGACCGCAGCGTAATCGCCATCGGACGCGATCGGGAATCCGGCCTCGATGATATCGACGCCCATGTCGTCCAGCAGTTCGGCGATTTCCAGTTTCTCGTCATGGGTCATCGTGGCGCCGGGCGATTGTTCACCGTCGCGCAACGTCGTGTCGAAGATGAGAACGTGATTGGCGGTCATAGCGGTGTTCGGCATGGTCTTGGCTTTCCTGAATGTCTCTGTGGCGATGTGAGGGTGCGGCAACCTGTCTCCTCTGAGCGGGCCGCACCGATGCGCAGCGCTCAGAGGCGGATTAGCAGACGCAGGGGCGCCAGCAGCGACGCGGCTGTCCGGGCAGGGGCTAGGGGGATCCACACATGCGACATAGTGGCAGTTATACGCAGGCCCGCCGCGAAGAAAAGCGCGAAAACGCGGGCGGGCCGATGGACGCCGGGGCAGATGCGCCTAAGTGCGGGGGATGGAACGGGTTCTTGTCATCGGCGCCTCAGGCGGTATCGGATCGGCGCTGGCGGCGGCACTGGCGGCACGCGGCGTGGCAGTCACCGGGCTGTCGCGGCGCGATGATGGCCTGGAGGTGACGGATGACGCGTCGGTTGCGGCCGCTCTGGCTACATTGGACGGGCCGTTTGACGCCATTCTGGTTGCCACCGGCGCGCTGGAAATCGCCGGGTATCCACCTGAAAAGACTCTAAAATCACTGGATCCCACCGCCTTCATGGCGCAGATGGCGCTGAACGCATTGGGGCCGGCGCTGGTGCTGAAACACGGGATGCGCCTGTTGCCCCGCGACCGCCGCGTGGTGTTTGCGGCGCTGTCGGCGCGGGTGGGCTCGATCGGTGACAACCGGCTGGGTGGCTGGATCAGCTACCGCGCCGCCAAGGCCGCACTCAATCAGGTCATCCACACCGGCGCAATCGAACTGGCGCGCAGCCACCCGCAGTCGGTCTGCGTGGCCTTGCACCCCGGCACCGTGGAAACCCGGTTCACCGCGAAATACACCGGGCGTCATCCGGCCGTGCCCGCACCTGACGCCGCCGCCCATCTGCTGGCGGTCATCGACCGGCTGGCGCCCGCGGACACGGGCGGGTTCTTTGACTGGAAAGGCGATACCATCCCATGGTGAACCTCGTCCTCGTTCTTGGCGACCAGTTGACGCCCGATGTGGCCGCCCTGCGCGCCGCCGATCCCGCACGCGACGTGGTGGTCATGGCCGAGGCGATGACTGAAGGCACGACGCCCCGCCACCATCCGCAGAAGATCGCGCTGTTTCTGGCCGCCATGCGCCATTTCGCGGATGACTTGCGCGCGGCGGGCTGGACCGTGGCCTATTCCAACCTTGAGGACCCCGAAAACAGCCAGTCCATCGGCGGAGAGCTTTTGCGCCGCGCCACCGAATATTGCGCCACCCGCGTCATCGCCACCCATCCCGGTGATTGGCGGCTGCATCAGGTGCTGACCGACCTGCCGCTGGATGTCACCATCCTGCCCGATGACCGGTTCATCGCCAGCCACGCCGATTTCGCTCAATGGGCGGATGGCCGCAAACAATTGCGGATGGAATGGTTCTACCGCGACATGCGCCGCAAGACCGGGCTGCTGATGGATGCCGATCAACCGGCAGGCGGGCAGTGGAACTACGACCACGACAACCGGGGCCGCGCCGAACCTGACCTTCTGCGTGCGCCGCCGTTGTGGTTCTCCCCCGATGCCATCACCGAACAAGTGCTGGATCTGGTCAGCCAGCATTTCCCCGACCATTTCGGCACCCTGCGCCCCTTTGGCTGGGCGGTCACCCGCACCGATGCGCTGCGCGCGCTGGATCATTTCGTGACGCAGCATCTGGCCGATTTCGGCACCACGCAGGATGCCATGCTGGCGGGGGATTCGACGCTGCACCATGCGCTGTTGTCGCCCTATCTGAACCTTGGCCTGCTGAGCCCGCTGGAGGTCTGCCAGCGGGTCGAGGCCGCATGGCGCGCCGGCAAGGTCCCGATCAACTCCGCCGAAGGTTTCATCCGCCAGATCATCGGCTGGCGCGAATACATCCGCGGCATCTGGGCGATGGAAGGCCCGGAATACCTGACCCGCAACGCGCTGGACCACTCGCGCGACCTGCCGCCCGCCTTCTGGGGCGGCGAAACGCGGATGGCTTGCGTCAAGGCGGCGGTGGCGCAGACCCGCAACATGGCTTACGCGCACCACATCCAGCGCCTGATGGTCACGGGCAATTTCGCGCTGCTGGCCGGTGTTGATCCGGCACAGGTGCATGACTGGTATCTGTCGGTCTACATCGACGCTGTGGAATGGGTCGAGGCGCCGAATGTCCTGGGCATGAGCCAGTTCGCCGATGGCGGGTTGCTGGGGTCGAAACCCTACGTGTCCTCGGGCGCCTACATCGACCGGATGTCAGATTACTGCAAGGACTGCGCCTACAAGGTCAAGGACCGCACCGGCCCGAAGGCCTGCCCGTTCAACCTGTTGTACTGGCAATTTCTGATCCGCCACCGCGACGCGTTCCGGAAAAACCCCCGCATGGCGCCGATGTACCGCACCTGGGACAAGATGGATGCCACCCACCGCGCCACCGTGATCACCGAGGCCGAAACCGTGCTGGCCCGACTGGACGCGGGCCAGACCGTCTAAAGGCAGGCGGTCTGACCCACTTCGGCTTCTTCGGTTCGAAAATACCCCAGGGGGGCCCGTCAGGGCGGGGGGCAGCGCCCCCCTACGCCGTGACCAACCCGAACGCCGCTGCCATTTCATCGATCTGCCCCGCCACAAACCCGTCGAACCGCGCGTCGGGCTGGCGTTTGTCCAGCAGCACGGCCATCGGATCGGGGGCTGTGACCGTGGACCCCGAAAGCGCCTCCAGTACCGCATGGCCGCAGAACGGCACATAGGCTTCGGAATATCCGCCCTCGTGCACCAGCACCAGCCGCCCGGCACACAGCCGCGCCGCCGCTGCCTTGATCCGCTCGGTCAGGGCGCGGAACGTCGCCGCCGTGCACAGCATCCGGGCCAGCGGGTCGAACGCGCCCGCGTCATAACCGCAGGCGACAAGGATCACATCGGGCCGGAACCGGTCCAGCGCGGGCAACACGATGCGGTCCATCGCGTCCAGATAGCCGATGTGCCCGGTGCCGGGCGGCAGCGGTACGTTGATGTTGTACCCTTCCCCCGCGCCGCGCCCGCGATCCGTGACCGCCCCGGTATCGACCGGATAGTTGCGGTCCTGATGCAAGGATATCGTCAGCACATCGTCGCGGTCATAAAAAATCGCCTCAGTGCCGTTGCCATGATGCACATCCCAATCCACCACCGCAAACCGCGTACCCAGCCCGGCCGCGCGCGCCGCCTCGATCGCCACGGCGATGTTGTTGATCAGGCAGAACCCGTTCGGCCAGTCGGCGGTGCAGTGATGCCCCGGCGGGCGCGACAGCGAGTAGGCGTTGTGCAATTCGCCCCGCATCACGGCCAGCAGCGCCGCCTTGGCCAGCCCGGCCGACAGGGCGGCCAGGTCGAACCCACCTTTCAGGAACGGAGTGAGCCTTCCCAGTTCGCCGCCCGAGGCATCCGACATCGTCCGGAATGCGGTCAGATAGCTGTCAGGATGGACGCGCGCCAGATCTTCCCATGTCGCCGGATCAGCCGAGGCCAGCGTCATGTCGCGGGCCAGCCCTGTCACCTCGATCAGGTTGCGCAACCGCCGCTTGGTTTCCGGGCTTTCCGGCAAGCCGCCGGCCGCCATCGGCTGCACCAGCCCGCCGAACGGCCCGCCCAGCGGCAGGGTCATCGCAAAATCCCCGCCACCATGCCAGAAACAGCGTTCGTCCCAGAAAAATCCGGTGTCACGCGGGGTGGGGGCCGTGGTGTCTTTCATCGCTCGCTCCTGTTTTCTGTTACCTTTAAACGTCGCGCGCCCTGCGTCCAGCCTTTCGGCTTTCCCCGTCAGACCACAATCGGCGCAATCCGGTCACACAGCGCCTGCCAGGTCGCGGGGTCCGGTGCAGCCAGCAGATGGCCGGTCGTGCGTGCCGCCGTATAGGGCGCGCCGTCCAGAAACCGCACCTGCCCCCCGGCCTCGGCGACGATCAGCGCCCCCGCCGCATGGTCCCAAGGGTGCAGCATCGCCGACAGCGCATACCC
>JBBRCF010000052.1:0-23589 GCA_038205135.1 Rhodobacterales bacterium | reverse complement strand
TCGGTTTCCAACTCGCACAGCATTTCGTCGACGGCCACCGCATCACCGGGTTTCTTGAACCAGGTGGCGATGGTTGCTTCTGTGACACTTTCGCCCAGTACGGGCACGCGAACGTCAACGGCCATGGGTCATTTGCCCCCGACAATGAGGGCTTCGTCGATCAGCGCCTGCTGTTCGGTCTTGTGCCGTGACCCCAGCCCGGTGGCGGGCGAGGCCGACCCGGCGCGGCCGGCATAGGTCGGGCGGCGATGCTTTGCTTTCAACCGGCCCAGCACCCATTCGATATTGGGTTCGACAAACGACCAATAGCCCTGGTTCTTCGGTTCTTCCTGACACCAGACCATTTCTGCATGGCTGAACCGCTGCAATTCCTTGGACAACGATTGCGCCGGGAAGGGATAGAATTGTTCCAGCCGCAGGATATAAACATCATCCAGCCCCTGCGCGTCGCGCTGTTCCAGCAAATCGTAATAGACCTTGCCAGAACACATCACCACGCGCTTGATCTCGGCATCCGGTTTCAGGTTCAGTTCCGAATGGCCATGTTCGGCATCGTCCCACAACACGCGGTGGAAGGACGATCCGGGCAGAAAATCTGCCGCATCGGACACCGCGAGTTTATGCCGCAATAGCGATTTCGGCGTCATCAGGATCAGCGGCTTGCGGAAGCTGCGGTGCAATTGGCGACGCAGGATGTGGAAATAGTTGGCGGGCGTCGAGCAATTCGCCACGATCCAGTTGTCGCTGCCGCACATCTGCAGGAAACGCTCGGGCCGGGCCGAGGAATGTTCCGGACCCTGACCTTCGTAGCCATGCGGCAACAGCACCACCAGACCGGACATCCGCAGCCATTTCGATTCACCCGACGAAATGAACTGGTCGAACATGATCTGCGCACCATTGGCGAAATCGCCGAATTGCGCTTCCCACAGAGTCAGGGCGTTGGGTTCGGACAGCGAATAGCCGTATTCGAACCCAAGCACCGCATATTCCGACAGCATGGTGTCGATGACTTCGTACCGGGCCTGGCCTTCGCGGATGTGGTTCAGAGGATAGTAACGTTCCTCGGTTTCCTGATCGACCAGAGCCGAATGGCGATGGCTGAAGGTGCCACGCGTCGCGTCCTGCCCCGACAGCCGCACCGGATACCCTTCGACCAGCAAGGACCCGAAGGCCATCGCTTCGGCGGTGGCCCAGTCGAAACCCTTGCCGCTGTCGAACATCTGCTTTTTTGTTTCCAGCAGGCGATCCACCGTTTTGTGCAGCCGTTGCGTGGCAGGCGCGCGGGTCAGCGCGTTGGACAGTTCCGTCATCACGTTTTCCGGCATCGAGGTCTTGCCGCGCTGGTACTTGCCCTCTTTCTGCCGGTCCAGATGCGACCAGCGCCCGTCCAGCCAGTCGGCCTTGTTGGGGCGGTAATCCTTGGCAGCCTCGAAATCCTCGTTCAGGCGGGCCTGAAACGCGGCCTTCATATCCTCGATCTCGCCTTCCGGGATCAGGCCATCGGCGACCAGACGTTCGGTATACAACGCCAGTGTGGTTTTCTGCCGCTTGATGCGGTTGTACATCGCCGGGTTGGTGAACATCGGCTCGTCGCCTTCGTTGTGACCAAAACGGCGGTAGCAGAAGATGTCCAGCACCACGTCCTTGTGGAATTTCTGGCGGAATTCGGTGGCGACCTTGGCAGCATGCACCACCGCTTCGGGGTCATCGCCGTTGACGTGGAAAATCGGCGCTTCGACCATCAGGGCGATATCGGTCGGATAGGGCGAGGTGCGCGAGAAATGCGGTGCGGTGGTGAACCCGATCTGGTTGTTCACCACGATATGGATGGTGCCCCCGGTACGGTGGCCCTTGATACCTGACAGCTGGAAACATTCCGCCACCACGCCCTGTCCGGCAAATGCCGCGTCGCCATGCAGCAGGATCGGCAGCACCTTTGTGCGGTCGTTGTCATTCGCCTGATCCTGTTTGGCGCGGACCTTGCCCAGAACCACGGGGTTCACGGCTTCCAGATGGCTGGGGTTGGCGGTCAGCGACAGGTGCACGGTGTTGCCGTCGAAAATCCGGTCCGACGACACGCCGAGGTGATATTTCACATCGCCTGACCCGTCGACGTCATCAGGTTTGAACGATCCGCCCTGAAATTCGTTGAAAATCGCGCGGTAGGGTTTGCCCAGCACGCTGACCAGCACGTTCAGGCGGCCACGGTGCGGCATGCCCATGACGATTTCCTGCACGCCCAGATTGCCGCCGCGTTTGATGATCTGTTCCATCGCGGGGATCAGCGCTTCGGCCCCGTCCAGACCGAACCGTTTGGTGCCCATGAATTTTACGTGGCAGAATTTCTCGAACCCTTCGGATTCGACCAGTTTGTTCAGGATCGCGCGGCGGCCTTCGCGGGTAAAGGTGATCTCCTTGCCGTAGCCTTCGATACGTTCCTTCAGCCAGCCGGCCTGTTCGGGGTCGGAAATATGCATGTATTGCAGCGCAAAGGTGCCGCAGTAGGTGCGGCGCACGATATCAAGGATCTGGCGCATCGAGGCATGGTTCAGCCCCAGCACGTTGTCGATGAAGATCGGCCGGTCCATGTCGGCATCGGTGAAACCGTAGGATTTTGGGTCCAGTTCCGGATGCACGGTCGCGTCACGCATGCCCAGCGGGTCGATATCGGCGATCAGGTGGCCCCGGATCCGGTAGGCGCGGATGATCATCAGGGCGCGGATGCTGTCCACCACGGCGCGCTGGATCTGGTCCTGCGACAGGGCCACGCCGCCTTCGGTCGCCTTCGCGGCGATTTTCGTGCCCGCAGCCTTGCCCTCGGCCCCATGTGCGGCACTGGCCAGCATCGGCCACAGCCCGGTCAGCGCATTGGTCAGATCATCGGCCGGCTGCGGTGGCCAGTCGGTGCGCGCCCAGGACGGGCCATGGGCCGCCTGCTGCGCGTCACGTTCCGCCTCGCCCAGAGCGGCAAAGAACGCGGCCCATCCGGCATCGACCGACGCCGGATCGGCGGCATGGCGCGCCTGAAGCTGTTCCAGATATTCTGCGTTATGCCCCTGCATGAAGCTGGAGGCATGAAACGTGCTGTTCGGGGTCTGTTCGGTCATCTGCGATGTCCTTTGCGCGCCGGTGTCCGGCCATGATCGTCGGTGCGGGGCGCGACCATACGCGCCCCCGGTAGGTTCAGCCCTTGATCGCCTGCATCACGGCTTCGCCCAGATGGGCGGGGCTTTCGGCCACGATGATGCCGGCTGCACGCATCGCATCGATCTTCGATTCCGCGTCGCCCTTGCCACCGGCAACGATGGCGCCGGCGTGGCCCATGCGGCGGCCCTTTGGGGCCGTGCGCCCGGCGATGAAGCCTGCGGTGGGTTTCCAGCGACCCGCGCGGCGTTCGTCGGCCAGAAACTGCGCGGCTTCTTCTTCGGCGGCGCCGCCGATTTCACCGATCATGATGATCGAGTGGGTTTCCGGATCGGCCAGGAACATTTCCAGCACTTCCAGATGTTCGGTGCCCTTGATCGGGTCGCCACCGATGCCCACGGCGCTGGACTGGCCCAGCCCCAGATCGGTGGTCTGCTTGACCGCCTCATAGGTCAGCGTGCCCGACCGCGACACCACACCGACGCTGCCGCGCTTGTGGATATGGCCGGGCATGATGCCGATCTTGCAAGCGCCGGGCGTGATCACGCCGGGGCAGTTCGGCCCGATCAGGCGCGATTTCGAATTCAGCAACGCACGTTTCACCTTCATCATGTCCAGCACCGGAATGCCTTCGGTGATGCAGACGATCAGCGGCATTTCCGCGTCGATCGCTTCGAGGATACTATCCGCGGCAAAGGGCGGCGGCACATAGATCACCGACGCATTCGCCCCGGTGCGGTCCATCGCCTCGTGGACGCTGTCATACACCGGCAGGTTCAGATGCATGGTGCCACCCTTGCCGGGCGTCACGCCGCCGACCATTTTCGTGCCATAGGCGATGGCCTGTTCAGAATGAAAGGTGCCTTGGCTGCCGGTAAAGCCCTGGCAGATCACCTTGGTATTTTCGTTGACGAGAACTGCCATTTTCTTAACCCTTCACGGCCTTGACGATCTTCTGTGCCGCATCGGCGAGGTTGTCGCCCGCGATCACGTTCAGACCGGAATTGCGGATGATGTCTTTGCCCAGATCGACGTTGGTGCCTTCCAGACGGACCACCAGCGGCACCTTCAGGCCGACCTCCTTGACCGCTGCCAGCACGCCTTCGGCGATCACGTCGCAGCGCATGATGCCACCAAAGATGTTCACCAGAATGCCTTTGACGTTGGGGTCAGAGGTGATGATCTTGAACGCCTCGGTGACCTTTTCCTTGGTGGCGCCACCGCCGACATCCAGAAAGTTGGCGGGTTCGGCCCCATACAGCTTGATGATGTCCATCGTGGCCATCGCCAGACCGGCGCCGTTAACCATGCAGCCGATTTCGCCGTCGAGTGCGACATAGTTCAGGTCGAACTTCTGCGCCGCCAGTTCCTTTGGGTCTTCTTCGCTTTCGTCTTTCAGCGCCTGAATGTCGGGATGGCGATACAGCGCGTTGCCGTCGAACGACACCTTGGCATCCAGCACCTTGAGGTCGCCCTTGTCGGTGACGATCAGCGGGTTGACCTCCAGCATTTCCATGTCTTTTTCAACAAAGGCTTTGTACAGGATGCCCATCAGCGCCACGCATTGCTTCATCGCGGGCCCGGTCAGGCCCAGCGAAAACCCGATGCGGCGGCCATGGAACGCCTGATATCCGGTGGCGGGATCGACGCTGAACGACAGGATTTTTTCGGGGGTGTGGGCGGCGACCTCTTCGATGTCCATGCCACCTTCGGTCGAACAGACGAACGAAATCCGCGAGGTGGCGCGGTCCACCAGCACCGCCAGATACAATTCGCGCGAAATGCCCGCGCCGTCCTCGATGTAGATGCGGTTGACCTGTTTGCCGGCCGGGCCGGTCTGATGCGTCACCAGCGTGCGGCCCAGCATCTTTTTCGCCTCTTCGGCGGCTTCTTCGACCGACTTGGCCAGACGCACACCGCCCTTTTCGCCGGCGTCGGGTTCCTTGAACTTGCCCTTGCCGCGACCGCCGGCGTGGATCTGCGCCTTGACGACCCACAGCGGGCCATCCAATTCGCCGGCGGCCGTCTTGGCCTCTTCGGCTTTCAACACGACGCGGCCATCGGACACTGGTGCCCCATAGGAGCGCAGGAGCGCCTTCGCCTGATATTCGTGGATATTCATCCGAAAAACCGTCCCATCATTGCTGCGATTGGCAAGCGGTATAGGCCCCGGGTAACTGTTTCGCTAAGGGTTTCTGACCGCCGCAGGAAATTTGCAGCGGGTTTTCCGGATTTGTGATCACAGTTTTCAGGGGTGTGATCACAAAATATGCGGCAAAAGGCCTGCGGCGAATCGTCTCGCAGGTTTGACCGGTTTCAAGCGGCGGCGGCCCACGCGATGGTCAGGCAAAGCCGCGTCGCCACCCCCATGTCCTGCACCGATACCCATTCCAGCGGGCCATGGATGTTCTGCATCCCGGTGAACAGGTTGGGGCACGGCACGCCCATTTCGGTAAGGCGCGACCCGTCGGTGCCGCCGCGCACCGGACGCGACACCGGGTCGATACCCAGCGTGCGTGCGGCATCGCGGGCCAGATCGACCGGGCGCATGTCGGTTTCCAGCCAGTAGCGCATGTTGCGATACTGCGGCGTGATGGTGCAGGTGATCCGCGCGCGCGGCTCGGTGGCGGCGATGGCGGCGCAGACCTGCTGGACCAGCGCGCCCTTGGCCGCCAACCCTTCGCGTTCGAAATCGCGCAGGATGAACTTCAGCCGCATTTCGGACGCGTTGCCGGCCATGTCGGTGACATGGATAAACCCGTCGCGTCCGCCGGTGGTTTCCGGCGTCTGGGTGGCCTGCGGCAGGGTGTCGACGATTTTTGCCGCCAGATGGATCGCGTTGACCAGTTTGCCGGTGGCATAGCCGGGGTGGATCGACACGCCGGTGACTGTGACGGTCGCGCCATCGGCGGAAAACGTCTCGTATTCGATTTCTCCCACCGCGCCGCCGTCGAAGGTATAAGCGAAATCCGCGCCCAGATCCGATGGCAAGCGGGGATCGACGCCGCGGCCGATTTCTTCGTCGGGGGTAAAGGCGATGCGGATCGTCGGGCGCGGCAGATCGGGATTGGCCAGCAGATGCCGCGCAGCGGTCATGATGATGGCAACACCCGCCTTGTCATCCGCGCCCAAGAGCGTGGTGCCCGACGCGGTGATGATGTCATGGCCCTGCTTGGTGGCGAGGTAGGGGAATTCATCGGGGCTCAGCACCAGATCGGGCGCATCCGGAAAACTGATCGCGCCGCCGTTATAGCCCTTGATCACCCGCGGTTTAACGCCGGTGGCGTTGAATTGCGGCGCGGTATCGACATGGGCTAGAAAACCGACCGTCGGCCCCGCCCGGTTGCCCGGAATGGTGGCGATGACGGTGCCATAATCCGTCAACGTCACATCCACCGCGCCGATTTCGGTCAGTTCGGCCTGCAGCAGGCGCAGGATATCCCATTGCCGCGCGGTGGATGGCCCGGTCGGGCTGTCGGCGTCCGACTGGCTGTCGATGGCGGCGTAGCGGCACAGGCGGTTGGCAAGCTCGGCGTCGAACTGTGTTGGGAAATCGGTCATCGTGGCCTCCGTTTGGCGCGATCTGGGACGCGCACGCGGCCAGTGTCAACCTAGGACGGACGTCAACCGGGGATCGGCACCTGCGCCGGTCGGGCGGATCAGCTGCCCTTTTTCGCTGCGGCCTTCATCCGTTCCAGCAGCGCGGCCTTGCCGGCCTTGGGATCGTTGGCGGCCTTTTTCGGCGCGCCATGGGCGGGCTGATGGCCGTCGAATTTCGGCGCGCCCTTGGCACCTTTCGGCGAAGCGGATTTACTGGCGGTCATGCGTGTCTCCAATGCAAACGCGCGCCCGATGTCTGATCGAAGGGCGCGCGTCGGTTTGTGTTAGCAGATTACGATCAGACCAGCGAGGGGTCGATCGCCTTGCAGGCGTCCACAAGTCCCTTTACCGCATCGACCGATTTCTGGAACATCGCGGTTTCGTCCTTGTCGAGCTTGACCTCGATGACCTTTTCGATGCCGCCCGCGCCAATCACGGTCGGCACGCCGACATACATGCCCTTCAACCCATAGGCACCGTCGACATGGGCAGCGCAGGGCAGGACGCGTTTCTGATCCTTGAGGAACGCCTCGGCCATTTCGATGGCGGCGGTCGCGGGGGCATAAAACGCCGATCCGGTCTTCAGCAGGCCGACGATTTCGGCGCCGCCGTCACGGGTGCGCTGCACGATCGCATCCAGACGGTCTTTGGTGGTCCAGCCCATTTCGATCAGGTCAGGCAGCGGGATGCCCGCCACGGTCGAATAGCGCACCGACGGCACCATGGTGTCGCCATGCCCGCCCAGCACAAAGGCAGTGACATCGCGCATCGAAACGCCGAATTCCACAGCCAGGAAATGCCGGAAGCGCGCGCTGTCCAGCACGCCCGCCATGCCGACCACCATGTGATGCGGCAGGCCGGAAAATTCGCGCAGCGCCCAGACCATCGCGTCCAGCGGGTTGGTGATGCAGATCACGAAAGCGCCGGGCGCATGCGTCCGGATCCCCTCGCCGACCGATTTCATCACCTTCAGGTTGATGCCCAGCAGGTCGTCGCGCGACATGCCCGGCTTGCGCGGCACGCCGGCGGTGACGATGCAGACATCGGCACCAGCGATGTCTTCGTAGCTGTTGGTGCCTTTGAACGTGCCGTCAAACCCTTCGGACGGGCCGGATTCAGCGATATCGAGCGCCTTGCCCTGCGGGGTACCTTCGGAGATGTCAAAGAGGATGACATCCCCGAGTTCCTTGATCGCGGCGAGATGGGCGAGCGTGCCGCCGATCTGCCCCGCGCCGATAAGGGCAATCTTGGGTCTGGCCATGGGAAAGTCTCCGGTCCGGTTGAATTTCGCGCCCCGGGCCTAGTCCTTTCCGGTCTTTCGCGCAAGTGCGGCGTGCATGTGCGCGCCATGCCCGCCCCACATCCTTGCGTTTTTCATGTGCCCTTGCCGGTCACGGGCAAGGTATCGGCCAATGTTTCAAACGCCTGCCCCGCTGCGATCAGGCAGGTGGTGCCGTTAGCCAGCGTCACGGTGATCGTCCAGCTGCCGGTTTGCGTCGAGGCGAATACCTCCATCAGCGCATTGTTGGCACCCAGGCCGATGGACCGTTGGGTTTCGCCGTAATTCTCGGCCAGACGTGCCACCACGGCATCACGCGGGCCACAATTGCCAGACTGCTGCGCGGCGGCACTGCTGGCGGTCAATCCACCCGTCAGGCCACACAGAAGACCGGACAGGATCAACGATTTCAATCGGTTCATGACGACTTCCTCTCGAGAAGCTGGTTTAAGGACACAGGGTGCCGGGGTGCGGGCACCGGACCGGCGGTTGTCATGCCCAAAGGCTGCGCCTGCCATCTTGCCAAGGCGTAAATGCGCCGGGCGATCTGTGGCATTTTCCTTAGATTCTGCGCTGCGGCGCGATTTATGTTGAATTATCCGGCACCCTTTGCGCATCTGACCCGCAAGATTGTTGCCGGAGAGACTCATGACCCCGATCCACGCCCTGACGCGCCCGACCCGGTCCGTGCTGTATATTCCGGGGTCCAAGGACCGCGCGCTGGACAAGGCCCGCGAATTGCCGGTTGATGCGATCATCTTTGATCTGGAGGATGCGGTGACGCCCGACGCCAAGGTCGCGGCGCGTGACACGCTGCGGGCGGCACTGGCGGCGGGCGGCTATGGCCGCAAGATGACGATCATCCGCATCAACGGGCTGGATACGGAATGGGGCGCGGGCGATGTGGCAGCGCTGCGCGATGTGGACTGTGACGCGATTCTGCTGCCAAAGGTGAACGGGCCGGGGGATATCGACACGCTGGCGGCATTATTGCCCGAGGGGCACGACATCTGGGCGATGATGGAAACGCCGCTGGCGATCCGCAATGCGTTCGACATCGCGGCGCATCCGCGGGTGACGGGCTTTGTCGCCGGGACCAATGATCTGGCCAAGGAACTGAACAGCCGCACGCGGCCTGACCGGCTGCCGATGATGATGGCCTTGCAGACGATCCTGATGGCGGCGCGGGCTCATGGCGTCATCGCCATCGACGGGGTGTACAATCAATTCAAGGATCAGGAAGGTCTGCGCGCCGAATGTGATCAGGGCCGCGATCTGGGTTTCGATGGCAAGACGCTGATCCATCCCGATCAGGTCATGGTGACCAACGCCGCCTTTTCGCCGTCTGCGGCCGAAATCGATCTGGCGCAACGCCAGATCGCCGCCTTTGACGCCGTGGAAAAATCCGGGCAAGGCGTCGCTGTGGTGGATGGCAAGATCGTCGAAAACCTGCATGTTGCCACTGCACGCAAGATCCTGGCGCTGGCCGAGGCTGTCGCCGTCACCACGACCACAGCGGAGTAAGCCATGGCCATCATGATCGCAGGCATCGTTCTTTGGGCGGCGTTTCACCTGTTCAAACGGCTGGCACCGGATATGCGGGCCAACTTTGGCAATGCCGGCAAGGGGCTGGTCACGGTCGGCACGCTGGCGGGGTTGGTTTTGATGATCTGGGGCTACCGCATGGCGGACACGATCCCGGTCTGGTATCCGCCGACATGGACGGTGCATCTGAACAACCTGCTGATGCTTGCGGCGGTGTTTTTCCTGGGCGTTGGCCATTCAAAGGGCCGGCTGCGGGCGCGGTTCCGGCATCCGATGCTGGCATCGGTCAAGATCTGGGCGGTGGCGCACCTGCTGGTGAACGGCGATCTGGCGTCGATCGTGCTGTTCGGGTCGATGCTGGCCTGGGCGGTGGCAGAGGTGATCCTGATCAACCGGGCCGAACCCTGGGTGCCGAAAACCCCCGGCGATCCGAAACGTGATCTGGTGCTGGTTGGCATCACGCTGGGTGTTTACGCCGTGGCATCGCTTATCCACATCTGGCTGGGCGTCTGGCCCTTTGCAGGCGGTGCGGCATGAAGGCGTATCGGTTGCTGACCGGGGATGACACGCCCGCGTTCTGTCACAAGGTGACGGCGGCGCTGGCAGAGGGATGGCAATTGTATGGCGACCCGACCTACGCCTTTGATGCGGCCAATGGCGTGATGCGCTGCGGTCAGGCGGTGACCAAGGACGTGGCGGGTGCCTATGATCCGGCGATGAAGCTGGGGCAACTGTGACGGGATGGTGGGCTGAACCCCCACCTTGCGACAACGGACAGGACAGATGACAAAAACCAACGCGGGCCGGTTTTTCGAGGATTACCGGGTGGGACAGGTGATTACCCACGCGGTGCCGCGCACCATCAAGATGGGCGAACGCGCGCTGTATCATGCGCTGTATCCGGCGCGGCATGCGCTGCATTCGTCAGACGCTTTTGCGCAGGCGTGCGGGTTGCCCTACAGCCCGCTGGACGACATGATCACGTTCCACACCGTGTTCGGCAAGACGGTGCCGGACGTGTCGCTGAACGCGGTGGCCAATCTGGGCTATGCCGAAGGGCGCTGGATTACGCCGTTGTGGTCGGGCGATACCGTGACCTCGACCAGCGAGGTCATCGGGGTGCGGGAAAATTCCAACGGGTCCTCGGGCGTGGTGTACGTGCGGACCACCGGGCGCAACCAGCATGGCGAAGTGCTGTTGACGTATGTTCGCTGGGTGATGGTGCGCAAACGCGACACGGCCGCCGCAGCACCCAAGCCGGTGGTGCCTGAACTGGCATCGGTGGTTGCCGCATCCGATCTGGTGATCCCCGCCGGCCTTGATTTCACCAACTACGATTTCACGCTGGCCGGCGAGCCGCACCGGATGCGCGATTATGCGGTGGGCGAGGTGATCGACCATGTCGATGGCGTCACCATCGAAGAGGCCGAGCACATGATGGCGACGCGCCTTTGGCAGAACACCGCCAAGGTGCATTTCGACGCCACCTTTCGCGACGATGGCCGGCGGTTAATCTATGGCGGGCATGTGATGTCGCTGGCGCGCGCGCTGTCGTTCAACGGGCTGGCCAATGCGCAGATGATCGTCGGGTTGAACGGCGGGGCGCATGCCAACCCGTGCTTTGCAGGCGATACGGTGCGGGCATGGTCCGAAGTGCTGGATACGGCGGAAACGCCCGCGCCGGCTGTGGGGGCCATCCGGCTGCGACTGGTGGCGACCACGGGCGCGGCGGGCGCATTGCGCGGCGCGGATGGCAAATACCTGCCTGATGTGTTGCTGGATCTGGACTACTGGGCGTTGATGCCGCTGTGACGGATATGCCGCATCTGCAGCATATGCCGTGCGGTTGCAGCATCTTTGACTGAAACAACGATTAATTCTAGCGCGCTCCGTCACTTTTCCGTTAAGCTTTGATCGTGACAGAATCACGTCCGGGGACAGCAAGGCCATGACAAATCACCATAATTTACCTTCTTGCGACGACATCCTGAACCTGCCAACCGATGCAATGCCCCAGTTGGTGCGCGATCTGAGCGCCCGGCGGCAACTGAACCTGATGATCAGAACGCTGAACGCCGACATGCTGGGGGGCGAAACCAACAGCCGGACCCGCGCCCGTGCGGTGCTGGCGCGTCTGGGTTTTGTCGAAAGCTGACACTGCGTCAGCACAACGGGCGCGGCCCACCGGGATCGCCTTGTCTGCGATCTTCGAGTCCTTGTTCGCCGAGTCCTTGTTCGCCGAGTCCTTTTTCGCCGAGTCCTTTTTCGCCTAGTCCGGGATCGCCTAGTCCGGGATCGACCAGTCAGGTCCCTGTGACGTAACAATCCGGCCTTTCGGATCATCCATCCGGAAATTTTGTGATCACGCGATTTGGAGCTGTGATCACAAACGATAAAATCTGCCGCGATGCAGCGGATTTTTCATATTGCGCATTCGCCTTGGCGTGACTCGGGCGTAGAAGTCGCTATGAACGCAAGCAACGCGCTGTCGTATGGCCGGCAGCGGGCAAGCCGGAGGTAACATGGCATGGCCGACGTGAACCGGGGCAATCGCCCTCTGTCCCCGCATCTGCAGATCTATCGCCCGCAATTGACCTCGATCACGTCGATCCTGACGCGGATCACCGGCAACGCGCTGATCATTGCGTCTGTGCTGATCGTCTGGTGGTTTCTGGCGGCCGCCACGTCGGAACGGTATTTCGATCTGGCAAACGCGGTGCTGACCTCGTGGTTCGGCGATCTGGTGCTGACCGGATCGCTATGGGCGCTGTGGTATCACACGCTGGCCGGCGTGCGTCACCTGATCTGGGACAATGCCATGGGGCTGGACATTCCCACTGCCGAAAAAATGGGCTGGGCGGTGGTGGTCGGATCGTTCGTCCTGACCCTGCTGACGCTCGTCTTGATCTGAGGACATATCATGGCTTTTCTGACCGACCGCAAACGCGCCACCGGCATGGGCACCGCAAAATCCGGCGTGCACCATTTCTGGGCGATGAAAGTGTCCAGCGTTGCATTACTGGCGCTGATCCCGTTGTTCGTTTTCACCTTCGGACCCGTTCTGGGCGGCACCTATGCCGAGGTGACGGCCTATTATTCCCGCCCGTTCCCGGCCATCATCGCCGCTGCGACGATCTGGGTCAGCATGATGCACTTCAAGGGCGGTGTGCAGACGCTGATTGAGGATTATGTTCATGGTCTGACGCAGAAAATACTGATCATCGCGACGATCTGCCTGAGCTATGCCCTGGCCGCGACCGGCGTTTTTGCCGTCGCACGGATCGCGCTGTAAGGAAACGGAAAGATGGCTGCATATCAGTACGAAACGCACGAATATGACGTGGTTGTGGTCGGTGCCGGTGGCGCGGGGCTGCGCGCAACGCTGGGCATGGCCGAACAGGGTCTGCGCACCGCCTGCGTGACCAAGGTGTTCCCGACCCGGTCGCATACCGTGGCCGCACAGGGCGGGATCGCGGCGTCGCTGGCCAATATGGGTCCCGACAACTGGCAGTGGCACATGTATGACACCGTCAAGGGGTCGGATTATCTGGGTGACACCGACGCGATGGAATATCTGGCGCGCGAGGCCCCCAAGGCAGTCTACGAGCTGGAACATTACGGCGTGCCGTTTTCCCGCACTGAAGAAGGCAAGATCTACCAGCGCCCCTTCGGCGGCCATACCACGGAATTCGGCGAAGGCCCGCCCGTGCAGCGCACCTGCGCCGCCGCCGACCGTACTGGCCACGCCATTCTGCACACGCTGTATGGCCAGTCGCTGAAGAACAACGCGGAATTCTACATCGAATATTTTGCCATCGACCTGATCATGACGCCCGAAGGCGTGTGTCAGGGCGTGCTGTGCTGGAAACTGGATGATGGCACGTTCCACGCGTTCAACGCCAAGATGGTCGTGCTGGCCACCGGCGGCTACGGCCGCGCCTATTTCAGCGCGACGTCCGCGCATACCTGCACCGGCGACGGTGGCGGCATGGTGGCGCGCGCGGGTCTGCCGTTGCAGGACATGGAATTCGTGCAGTTCCACCCCACCGGCATCTACGGTGCGGGCTGCCTGATCACCGAAGGCGCGCGCGGCGAAGGTGGCTACCTGACCAACAGCGCCGGCGAACGGTTCATGGAACGTTATGCGCCGAACTACAAAGACCTCGCGCCGCGCGATTACGTAAGCCGCTGCATGACGATGGAAATCCGCGAAGGCCGCGGCGTCGGCGAACATGGTGACCACATCCACCTGAACCTGTCGCATCTGCCGCCCGAGGCGCTGCATATTCGCCTGCCCGGCATTTCGGAATCGGCGAGGATCTTTGCGGGTGTCGATGTGACGCGCCAGCCGATCCCGGTGCTGCCGACCGTGCATTACAACATGGGTGGCATCCCGACCAACTATTGGGGCGAAGTGCTGGACCCGACCGCTGACGAGCCGAACCGCATCGTGCCCGGCCTGATGGCTGTCGGCGAGGCAGGCTGTGCGTCGGTGCATGGTGCGAACCGGCTGGGGTCAAACTCGCTGATTGATCTGGTGGTGTTCGGCCGCGCGGCTGCGATCCGCGCCGGCCAGGTGGTGGACCGGGCTGCGACCCTCAAGCCGTTGAACAAGCCCGAGCTCGACAAGGCATTCGACCGGTTCGACGGGCTGCGTCATGCGACGGGCGCGGTGCCGACCGCGGAATTGCGGCTGGATATGCAGCGCACCATGCAATCGGACGCGGCGGTGTTCCGCACGTCGAAAACCATGGCCGAAGGCGTTGACAAGATGACCGCCATCGCCGGTCGCATGGCCGATGTGCAGGTCACCGATCGCAGCCTGATCTGGAACAGCGATCTGATGGAAACGCTGGAACTGACCAACCTGATGCCGAACGCGCTGGCCACCATCGTCGGGGCCGAAGCCCGCAAGGAATCCCGTGGCGCGCATGCGCATGAGGATTTCACCACGCGCGATGACGAAAACTGGCGCGTGCACAGCATCGCCCGCGTCGATGGAGCAAAGGTTGAATTGACCTATCGCCCGGTCATCACCGCACCGCTGAGCACGGAGGCCGAAGGCGGCATCAGCCTGGCCAAGATCGCGCCCCGCGTGCGGACGTTCTGATGCAACAGCGCGCCTCATGCGGCGGGCGGTTGGTGCTGCTGACCGGGTTGCTGATCGCCTTGGCGGGATGCGAACTGGCACAGCAGGCCGCCGACGATGTTGCGCGGGGACAGGCCAAGCGATCCGTGAACGCGATCGTTGCGTCGCAGTTTCCGGGGGTCGATGCCGCACCGGTGACGGATTGCATCATCGAGGCTGCCACGGCGCAGGAAATCCTGCAGATCGCCGGCAGTTCCGCCACGGGGGCCAGTGCGGACGGCACCCAGGCAGTGCTGCAGATCGCCCAGCGGCCCGAGACCATGCGTTGCATCGCGCGCAACGGCCTGCCGTTGTTTCGGGTGTGAGGGGGCAGTGTTGACGCATCAGACCTTGCCGCGCGACGCTGGCGGTACAGTTCATAGCGGCAGGCGGCCTGCTGCGCCGACCACACACCCCTGCGACATCCCGCAATCCGGGATGCCAGCGCCCGTCCGGATCGACATCACGGCGGCCCCTGCGGCCTTCGCCGACACCCAAAAGCGCGCTGCGGCGCAGGCAGATCCCCTGAGGAGGACTTGAGATGGTTCAGTTCACGCTTCCCAAGAATTCGAAGATCACGACCGGCAAGACCTGGCCGAAACCGGCGGGCAAGAATGTGCGCAAGGTGCAGGTCTATCGCTGGAACCCCGACGACGGGAAAAACCCGCGCAACGACACTTATTTCGTCGACATGGACAAATGCGGGCCAATGGTTCTGGACGTGCTGATCAAGATCAAGTCCGAGATCGACCCCACGCTGACCTTCCGTCGGTCCTGCCGCGAAGGAATCTGCGGGTCCTGCGCGATGAACATCGACGGGATCAACACGCTCGCCTGCATCTATGGCGCGGACGAGGTCAAGGGCGACATCAAGATCTACCCCCTGCCCCACATGCCGGTGATCAAGGACCTGATCCCCGACCTGACGCATTTTTATGCCCAGCATGCCAGCATCATGCCGTGGCTGGAAACCAAGACCAACCGGCCGGCCAAGGAATGGCGCCAGTCGATCGATGACCGCGGGAAGCTGGACGGGTTGTATGAATGCGTGATGTGCGCCTGCTGTTCGACGTCCTGCCCGTCGTATTGGTGGAACGGCGACCGCTATCTGGGCCCGGCCGCGCTGCTGCATGCCTACCGCTGGATCATCGATTCGCGCGATGAAGCCACGGGCGAACGGCTGGACGAGTTGGAAGACCCGTTCAAGCTGTACCGGTGTCATACGATCATGAACTGCGCCAAGACCTGCCCCAAGGGACTGAACCCGGCCAAGGCGATTGCCGAGATCAAGAAGATGATGGTGGAACGCGCGGTCTGAGGCATCGCAGGGGGGGCCGGCCCCCCCTGACCCCCCCGGGGTACTTATGACCCGAAGAAGGGGCGGGCGCCGGTCTGCCCCTTTTGCACGGGAGACGCACGATGATCCTCGGTCCGCTTTTGGTGCTGGGTGTGCTGGTCTGGTTGTGGTGGGCGCGGCGCGGATCGGGGTTGACGCGGCTGTGCCGGTGGCGGCAGGTGCCGGACGGTTGGCGCTGTTCGGCCTGCGGGGCGACTGGCGGACCTGGGGGCGCGCCGCGGGTCTGTGGCCGCAAGTCTGCGCCAAACGGGCCGCCGCCGCCATGACGCCGCCGCCGTAACGCGTAGTCATTCGCGCATTCTGCGAAATCCCGTTATCTGATCTTGGAAATGCTGCACTGCGGCATTACTTGTCGGTCAGGGAGGGACGTTCCGATGAAAGGACTGTTCCCATGTCGATACTGATCCATATCCCGGAAGCCCCGGAAGCCGTCCCCGCGTATCATGCGGGTGTAGAGCCGCCGCAACTGGACGCGGCGCACCATGCTGCACGGGATGCCGTGTTGCGGCGCGAACGGGACCCGTTGTGGCAGTCGCTGGCCTATTGGGAACCGGCGTAACCGTTACCGCACATAGCGGATGAACGGAGTCACGCGCGCGACCCGGTCATACAGCCGCCGGGCCGTCGAATTGTTTTCCTGCGTCAGCCAGTAGACCGACGCCGCGCCGCGGGCATCGGCGGCGGCATAGACCGCCGCGATCAGCGCGCGGCCGGTGCCTTTGCCGCGCATATCCGGATCGGCGTAAAGATCCTGCAGATAACAGACATCCGTCAGCGTCCAGTTCGACGGATGAAAGATCGCATGCACCAACCCCACCGCGCGACCATCTGATCGCGCGATCAGGCCGATCTGTTGCGGATGGTCGGGCGATATCAGCCGCGCCCAAGTGGCGGCATAGATTTCGGGTGATTTCTCCGTCTGATAGAAGGCCAGATAGGCGGTCCAAAGACGCCGCCAGTCGTCCTGATCGTCCGGGGTCAGTGGGTGAATTGCGGGCATCACGGGTCCTCCTGTCCGGGCAGGCTGCGCCACGTCACACAGGTGCGCAAGCCCTGTCTGGACAGCCCGCTGCCCGCACGGCATTACCACAGGACGACAGCGGAGGGGCAGCGATGGACGCAGCGGCACTTGCGGCAGGGGTTCTGGCGGGCGACCGGCGGGCCTTGGCGCGCGCCATCACCCGGGTGGAAAGCACGCGGCCCGATCACCGGGCGGAGGCCACCGCGCTGCTGGCCGAGGTCGCGCGCGCCGGGCGGCAGGCGCTGCGCATCGGGATGTCGGGCACGCCGGGGGTCGGCAAATCCACCTTCATCGAAAGTTTCGGCATGATGCTGATCGCGCAGGGCCTGCGCGTCGCCGTGTTGGCGGTCGATCCCAGTTCGGCACGATCGGGCGGGTCGATACTGGGCGACAAGACCCGGATGGAGTTTCTGAGCCGCGAACCCATGGCGTTCATCCGCCCGTCGCCCAGCCAGACCCATCTGGGCGGGGTGGCACGCCGCACGCGCGAGGCGGTGGCGCTGTGCGAAGGCGCGGGGTTCGACGTGGTGTTGATCGAAACCGTCGGGGTGGGGCAATCAGAAACCGTGGTGGCCGAAATGGCCGATCTGTTCGTGCTGTTGCTGGCGCCCGCGGGGGGCGATGAATTGCAGGGCGTAAAACGCGGCATCATGGAAATGGCCGACCTGATACTGGTCAACAAGGCCGACGGCGATCTGAAACCGGCGGCGATGCGCACCATGGCGGATTACGCCGGCGCCCTGCGGCTGTTGCGCAAACGCCCGCAGGACCCGCCGGGGTTTCCCAAGGCGATGTGCGTGTCTGCCGTGACGCAGGATGGTCTGGCACAGGCCTGGGCTGAAATGCAGGCGTTGGCCGATTGGCGGCGCGAGACGGGCCATTTCACCGGGCGGCGGGCCGGACAGGCGCGGCACTGGTTCGGCGAGGAGGTCAGGCAAGGCCTGCTGGCGCGGCTGGATGCGCCTGACGCACGCGCGCGGATGGCGGACCTGGGCCGCGCGGTGGCCGAGGGGCGGCTGGATCCGGCGGTGGCGGCGGCGCAGATGCTGGGCGGTCTGCGCGGGTAAAGGTCTGCGCGGGTAAAGGTCTGGGCGGGTAAAGGTCTGGGCGGGTAAACCAGCCGGCGCTCAGCGCGCGACGCCCGCCTCGGTCAGCAGCCGGTCCGATGCGGTTTCCACACGGCTTTCCAGCAGGGTCATGAACTGATCGCGCGGCAGGCCGGGCGGGATCGGATCTAGGAATTCGACCACGGCGCAGCCCGGCCGGCGCAGGATGCCGCGGCGGGGCCACACCAGACCGACATTGGTCGCGGCCGGCACGCAGGGTTGCCCCAGTTGTTCATACAGCACCCCGGTGCCGATCTTGTAGGGCGCGCGGACGCCGGGCGCGATGCGGGTGCCTTGCGAATAGATCACCAGTTGGCCGGGCGCGGCGCGGCCCTTGTCCACATCGGCGACCATCTTGGCGATGGCCAGACCGCGTTTGCCGCGGTTAACCGGCACGCATCCGATCCGCCAAGCGTACAGCCCGATCACCGGGGTCCACAGGATTTCTCGTTTCATGATGAATTTCGCGGCGGGCAGCGCGTTGAACAGGATCAGAATGTCAAAGAAACTCTGGTGTTTCGCGGCCAGCAGCACTTCGCCCGTAGGGACCGAGCCGCGCACCTCGGCGGTGATGCCAACCATCCAGCGCGCGGTCCAGATCACCCAGCGGCAATAGGTCTTGCAGGCGGCGCGGGCACCCTGCGGGCTGAGCGCGGCCCAAGGCAGGAACACGATGCCCAGCACGACCATCGCGGCGTAGATCTGGATGACAAATACCAGCGACACCAGCCCGCGCATCACGACAATTCCTTTAACGTCCGGCGGGCGGCGGCGGCGGTGGCAATATACGCCACCAGCGCGCCAAGCGGCGGGATCGCCAGCGGCACCAGCCAGTGCCAGCCCTGAAAGCCGAGGCCAGTCAGAAACCCTGCCTCTTCCTGCGCGGCGGGCAGCAGCAACACGGCCAGCAGCCCCGCCGCAACACCCGCGCCCGCCCCCGTCAGCGCGCGCAGCGTAAAGCGGCGCACAAAGGCCTGCGCGATGTAGCCGTCCTGCGCGCCCACCAGCCGCAAGACCGCGATCACCTGTGCATTGGCCGATAGCGCGGCCTGTGCGGCCAGCGTGATCATTGCGGCCATGGTTGCGCCGATCAGCACGATCGACAGCAATCCCAGCCCGCGCAACCGTTCGGCGGCGGCCACCAGCGGACGGCGCCAGCGGGTGTGGTCGTCCAGCACCGCGCCCGGCACCTCGGCCGACAGGCGCAGACGCAGGCCCTGCGGGTCGAAACCCGTCGCTTCTTCCTGCACCTCGACCAGTTGAGGCACCGGCAGCGTGTCCAGCGGCAGGTCGGGGCCAAACCACGGTTCCAGCAGCCGCGCCGCCTCATCCGGCGGGATGGCGCGAGCGGCCGCGACGCCGGGAGTGGTTTCCAGAATGCGCAGTACGGCGGCGGTTTGCGCCGCGCGTTCTTCGGGCGGAGCGGAAATGCGGATGGTGGACGCCTGCGCCAGATCCTGCGACCAGCGGTCCGCCAGCCGTCCCGCCGCCAGCGACAAGGCCAGCGCGAACACTGCGAGAAACGCCATGGCGCCTGCCGCAAACATGGTCAGCCGGGCGGTGAACCCGGTCGGCGGCACAAGCCGGTCGGCCTGAAGGTCGCCGATCAACAGCGCCGCAAGCGCGGCCGGCACCGCCTGCATCCGGGTCACAAGTCCGCCCCCGCCAGTTGCAGCCGCCGCCCCGAGATCCGCAGGACCCTCGCCTGAACCTGTGATTTTGCGGCGCGGATCAGGTTCATGTCATGCGTCGCGACCAGAATGGTCGTGCCCATGCGGTTCAACTCGACCAGCAACTGCAACAGCCGCTGCGACATTTCCCAGTCGATGTTGCCGGTCGGTTCGTCTGCCAGCACCACTTCGGGCGTCATGATGACCGCGCGGGCCAACGCGGCGCGTTGCCGTTCGCCGCCCGACAATTCCGGCGGATAGGCGGCGGCACGCGGGCGCAGCCCGACCCAGTTCAGCAATTCTTCGAGGTTCGCGGTCTGATCAGGGCCGTCGCGGCCCGATACCGTCAGCGGCAATGCAATATTGTCGGCAAGGCTGAGGTGATCCAGAAACTGCACATCCTGATGGACGACACCGATACGCCGGCGCGCCAGCGCAACGCCATCGCGGCCAAGCGTGCGCACATCCTGCCCAAACAGCCGCACCTGACCCGCCGTGGGGAACAAGGCCCCGTAGCACAGGCGCAAGAACGTGGTTTTTCCGGACCCGGACGGACCGGTCAGAAAATGAAACGATCCTGCCTGCACCTTCAACGAGATATCGGCGAACAGCTCGCTGCCGCCATAACTCATCGCCACCCGCTCCAACTCGATCACCGCCGGTCCCCTTTTGCGTGGCCGGGCCACCACACCCGCCGCGCCTGCCGCGTTGATGTCTAATGCCCCGTCCGGGCGCGCGATGCAATCGCCCGGGGCCTCCGGCCGGCAACCCATTCCGTCGTTCCGCGCAAAGCCGCCGTCCGGTGGCGTCAGGCACGGTTGGGCGGCCACGTTGGACCCCGGCGAGGGTTCGGGTGTCATCACTGTCCGCGTCCCGGCGCAGGCGTTTGCGCTTGACCCTCCCGGCGATTCCGCCTAAACGGCCGAAATGAATTTTGGGGCACCGTGCCATGGGTGCCCATTTGTGTTGCAGGGGCACCGCCGCCCCTTTGATCGAGACGAAGGGGAAAGACATGTCGCGCCGCTGCGAACTGACCGGAAAAGGCCCGATGTCTGGCAATACTGTCAGCCATGCCAACAACAAATCCCGCCGCCGTTGGCTCCCGAACCTCAATGAGGTCACGCTGATGTCCGAAACGCTGGGCCGGGGTGTCAAGCTGCGGATTTCGGCGGCCGCCCTGCGGTCGGTCGATCATCGCGGCGGCATCGATGCGTTCCTCGCCAAGGCCAAGGATATCGAATTGTCGGCCAATGCGGTGAAGATCAAGAAACAGATCGCCAAGGCGACTGTTGCGGTCACCGCGACCGCCTGACCGACACTTTTCAGACGTGATGACAGCCCCGGTGCCCGCGCCGGGGCTGTTTCGTTTTGTCCCATGCACACTGGCAAGGCAATTGGTATGATTGGCGCATGATCCTGCTGCGTTCGCCTTTGCTTGGACTGCTGCTGGTGATGGTGTTGACCAGCCAGACCATGGCGGCCGCGCGCACCATGCCCGGCCCGTCCGGTCAGATCGAACTCTGTACCGGCACCGGCCCGTTGATGGTTGCGGTCGATGATCAGGGCCAGCCAGTCGGCCCCGCGCATATCTGCCCGGACTTCGCCGCGCATGCCTTTGACATCGGCAGCGGCACGGCCACGGCCACGGCCGCGGCCCGCACGCTGCGGGTGCTGCATTTCGTGGTTTTGCCGCGTGGCGGCCAATCGCAGACCCTGCCGGTGCCACAGGCGCGCGGCCCCCCGATTCTGGTCTGACAGCGGCCCATATTTTTCGGTTTCAGACGACGAAAAGGACATCCCATGTCGTTCAATACACTTCGCGCGGCCCTGCTGGCCGCAATCGCTTTCGCGACCCCGGGCTATGCTGCGGATATCATGGTGCAGGCCCCCTACGCCCGCTCATCCTCGGCCATGGCCACGTCCGGCGCTGCGTTCATGATCATCCATAATCACGGCACCACCCCCGACCGGCTGGTCGAAGCCAGATCGCCGGTGGCCGACAAGGTCGAACTGCATACCCACAAGGAAAACGCCCAGGGCGTGATGCAGATGATCCACGTCACCGAAGGTTTTGACCTGCCCGCCGGTGGCAGCATCGAAATGGTGCGCGGCGGACATCATGTGATGTTTCTGGGCCTGAAACAGACGCTGGCCCAGGGCGATACCGTTCCGGTGACGTTGGTGTTCGAAAAGGCCGGCGAAGTGCAGGTCGATGTGCCGGTAGATCTGGACCGCAAGCCCGAACATGGCGGCATGCAGATGCAGCACGGTCAAGGCAAGATGAAGACCGGCGGCTAAACCGCGCGTCCGACAGGCTCGGACCATCGCATCCGGGCCCGGAGAGCCGCAGGCCCGACAGCCCGCGCCGAAGGACCCTTGGTCTTTTGGCAGGGCCCGAGGCGCGGGCTCCCCGTGATTCGGGGTTGCCAATCCAGCCTTAGTGCTCTACCCGCCCTGCTTCATGCGGACATACAGCCTTGGAGGATGTCCGCACCACGCAACAAAAGGATTTGTGACATGGCTGGAGAAATTCCTGACCTGCACGCCGAAGTCCGGACGGGAACAGGCAAGGGCGCCGCTCGTCAGGCTCGTCGGACAGGCATGGTGCCTGGGGTGGTTTACGGGGGCGGCAAAGACCCGCTGTCGATCAACATGCCCTACAACGCACTGCTTAAGAAACTGAAACAGGGCCGGTTCCTGTCCACGCTATTCAACCTGAAGGTCGAAGGTCAGGATGACGTGCGCGTGATCTGCCGCAGCGTTCAGCGCGACGTGGTCAAGGATCTGCCGACGCATGTGGATCTGATGCGCCTGCGCCGCACCAGCCGGGTGGAACTGTTCATCCATGTCACCTTCATCAACCATGAGGCATCGCCTGGTCTGAAACGCGGTGGCGTACTGACCGTGGTGCGCCCCGAGGTCGAACTGGACGTGCTGGCGGGTGACATCCCCGATCACATCACCGTCGATCTGACCGACAAGGTCATCGGCGACGTGATCCACATCAGTGACGTGGTACTGCCCGAAGGTGCCAAACCGACCATTGACCGTGATTTCGTCATCGCGAACATCTCGGCCCCGTCGGGCCTGCGGTCGGAAGACAACGCCGAAGAGTAAACCCCGGTTCCGAACTTGGCCAAAGGCGCGGCAGACCCCTGCCGCGCCTTTTCCTTTGGCGCAGGCACAGCTAGACTTCGGCAGCGACAGGAGTACGGCAGATGCAGCTTTGGGTCGGTCTCGGCAATCCCGGTGGGAAATATGCGGGCAACCGGCACAATGTCGGCTTCATGGCATTGGACCGGATCGCGGCGGATCACGGTTTTCCGCCGTTCAAGGCCAGATTTCAGGGGTCGCTGAGCGAAGGCCGGATCGGGACCGCCCGCGTGATCCTGCTGAAACCCGAAACCTTCATGAACCTGTCTGGCCAATCGGTCGGCGAGGCGATGCGGTTCTACAAGCTGGACCCGGATGTGGTCACCGTCTGGCATGATGAACTGGATCTGGCCCCGTTCCGGGTACGGCTGAAACAGGGCGGCGGGCATGCCGGGCATAACGGCTTGCGGTCGATCCACGCCCATATCGGCGAGGGTTATCCGCGGGTGCGGCTGGGGATCGGGCACCCCGGCCACAAGGACCGCGTGGCAGGCTATGTGCTGTCAGATTTCGCCAAGGCCGAAGGCGACGGGCTGGATGACCTCATGCGCGGCATCGCGGATGGCGCGCCACTACTGGCCGC
>JBBRCF010000051.1:0-23817 GCA_038205135.1 Rhodobacterales bacterium | reverse complement strand
AAATGGCTCCGCCTGAAAGGTAGAAACCAGTTGCCAAAAGTCATCGAAGGAACCAAATTCAACGACGGCGTCGAAGTGACAGACGACGCCAAAATACGCGCCGCCTGATGATGCGCGTCACCCAAATTCAAGCATAGCTCGGTGGCGCAGGCGATCGGACCTGTCGTCAGGGCATGCCATGCAATCATGAAACCCCACAGCAGGCGACAGATCGGGGCCTATGACGATGACCGACATTCCGGTCATGTCAAACCCAACACCCGTGCATCTGTCATGCCATACCCGGCTTGCCCCGGCCCGCCGCTTCGTGTCTGCTGTGCCCGACACAGTTCAGGACCCCACCCATGACACCCAGATATGCGCAGCGGATGGCGATGGTGCAGCCGTCAGCCATCGGAGAGTTGTTGGCGTTGGGGGCCGATCCCTCGATCATCTCGTTTGGCGGCGGCTATCCCGATGCGACGCTGTTTCCGGCCGAACAACTGGACGCGGTGTTTCATGAGATCATCACGGCGCCGGGCGGGGCGGCGATGCAATACGCGCCCTCGAACGGGTTGCCGCGCCTGCGCGATCAGGTGGCGGGGCTGATGCGGGCGGATGGAATGGATTGCACCGGCGATGACGTGCTGATCCTGCAGGGGTCGCAGCAGGGTCTGGATTTCGTGGCCCGCATGCTGATCGATCCCGGCGATGTCATCGTGACCGAGGACCCGACCTTCCTTGGCGCCTTGATCGCGTTCGCGCCCAGCCAGCCGGATTACGCCGTGGTTCCCGTCGATGCCCAAGGCATGCAGACCGACAGGCTGGAGGCGATCCTCGCCGCCCATCCCCGTGCCCGGATGATCTACACCGTCCCGGATTTTCAGAACCCGACCGGCGTGACCCTGTCGCTGGAGCGGCGCCGCGCGCTGATTGCGCTGGCCAATCGCCACGACCTGATCGTGATCGAGGATACGCCCTATCGCCACATCCGCTTTGCGGGCCACAACCTGCCGACGTTGAAATCGCTGGATATCGAAGGGAGGGTGATCCATCTGGGCAGCTTTTCCAAGGTTCTGGTGCCGGGTTTGCGGATTGGTTGGGCGGTGGCCAACCCCGATCTGCTCGCCCGGATGGGTCAGTTGAAAGTGGCCGCCGATACCCAGACCTCGACGCTGAACATGGCGGCCGCAAGCCTCTTTCTGGATCGCTATGACCTGAACGCCCATATCGCGGTTCTGCGCGCCGCCTATGCGACCAAGAAAGAGGCCATGCTGGTCGCGATCCGCCAGCATTTTCCGCAACAGATCACCGCGACTGACCCAGAGGGCGGGCTGTTCACTTGGCTCACCTTCCCCGAGGGATTCGACGCCACCGATTTCATGCGCCTTGTGGCCTTGCCGCAGGCGCGGGTCGCCTATGTGCCCGGCGCGACGTTCTTTCCCGTCACCCCGCGCGCCAATCATGCCAGACTGAACTTTTCCGCGCCCTCGCTGGCCGCAATCCAGACCGGGATTGCCGCCCTTGGACAAGCCCTGCACGCCAATCTTTGAACCAAGGGTCGCCATGCCCGTCACCCTGCACACCCCTACTCTCGATCTGACGCCTCAGGAAATTGCGCTTTGGAGCCTCGTTCCGGTGACCATCGCCGTCGATCTGGTCCGCGAGGCGGGGCAGATCGACCCCGCCCTCCGCCCGCTGCGCCCGGCTGGGCAGCAACCCCGGCTCTTTGGCCCGGCCGTCACGGTGCGCTGTGAGGCGCCCGATTACGGTGCGGTTCTGCACGCCCTTGACGTGATCGAACGCGGTCAGGTTCTGGTGATCGACGCGGGCGGCTATCGCGATGCGGCGATGATCGGCGACATCCTGTCGGGCCATCTGCGCGCCAAGGGGGTTGCGGGCCTGATCTGTGACGGGGCTGTGCGCGATGCGGGCACCTTGGGCAGCTGGACGGATTTCCCGGTCTTTGCCCGCTGGATCAACCCGCGCGGGCCCTCCGGAGCCGACAGGGGCGCCGTCAACCTGCCCGTCACGATCGGTGGCGCCGCTGTGGCGCCCGGTGATCTGATGATCGGCGACGACGACGGCCTTGTGGTTCTGTCGCCGCAAAATGCCCGCGCCCTGATCACCGCGGCAGAGGCCAAGCTGACACGCGAGGCCGTTTTGATCGAAGGGCTGGGCGCGGGAAGATCAGTGGCCGACGTCTTTGGCCTGAAGGCGGCGATCCCGGGTTGAAGGGTGAATCGCACCAGCTTTGGTTTCACGCGAGGCCTTCGGTCATCCAGCCTTGCACTGTTCGTTCGATCCGGGTTTCAGGGACGATGCCGCGTCAGGGCAAACGTGCTCCGCCTGCCAGACGGGCTGTGCCGACGGCGGCCTCTGTTGTGTCGGCTGCGGTCACCGGAAGGCCGAGGATACGCGCCCGTATTTTGGTCCAGACCGGGTTTGCCGCGCCGCCCCCTGCGGTCAATATCTTTGCGGGACGCGGCGCGCCGAGGCTTTCCATCACCGCGTAGGCGCGTTGTTCGATACGGGCGATCCCTTCCAGAACGCCATGCAAAAAGACTGCGTCATCCACGGGGCGCGGTGTCAGGCGCGGCGGAAGGTTCGGGTCCGCAATGGGAAATCGTTCACCGGGACGGATCAGCGGGTAATAGTCAAAGCCGGTTTGCGTGCTGGGGTCGATGAGTGACGATAGGGCGGCAAGGTCAGTTTCACCGAAAAGGGCGCGCAGGACGCCGCCCCCGGTGTTCGAGGCCCCCCCCAATCAGCCAGCCGTCGCCAAGTCGGTGCGCATAAAGCCCCATTTCAGGTGCGTCGATGCGGGTGTCCGACATCAGCTTGACCGCCAGCGTCGTCCCGAGCGAGGTGACCGCCGCCCCCGGAACCGGGTCCGCGGCAGCGAGGAAGGCCGCGATGCTGTCGGTCGTGCCGGCGTGGATCACCGCGGACGCCGACAGGCCAAAGCGGGCGGCGATAGCCCGGGAAATGCGGGCCAGCGGCGTGCCGGGCGTTTTGGCCACGGGCAGCAACCCGGCGGGCAAGGGCAAGCCGCGCGTCCATTCCGGCCATTCCCCTGTCACCGGGTCCATCCCGGTTTTCAGCGCGTTGTTCAGGTCGGTCATCCCACCCGTCCCCACCAGCCGGGCCGCGATGAAATCCGCCTGATGCAGCAGATGCGCCGCGCGGCGATCGGTATCCTCGGCCACAAGCCGCAACGCGCGGGCCAGCGCCGATCCGGGGCCGCGCGCGATATGGGGGTCCGGGGCGCACACGGCGATCAGGGCGGCCTCGGCCGCAAACCCGACATCGTCATACATCAGCGCGCGCGTCACCGGCGCAAGCCCGCGATCGGTCAAAACGACGCTTCCCGATGTGCCATCGACGGCGATGGCCGCGATGCCGGCTGGCGCGTGGCCTGCAGCGATCAGCGCCGCCATCTGTGTGTCCAGGCATTGGACGACGGCCCGCCACCATGCCTCGGGCTCGCGACGTGCCTGCGCATCGTCGCCGTAGCCCGCCCGTGCCATCGACAGCACCGCGCCGTCCGCGTCGACCACCGCGGACCTGACGCCGGAAGTCCCAAGGTCGATGCCGAGCGCCAGACTATTCATGACCGCGCCGCCAGCGCCTGGCGGTATTTCTCTGCGTCCCAGTCCAGCAATTCAGCCTCGGCCTGGGTCCCGATAGGTTCCGGCTCCCAGCCCTCGGGCAGGCGCGCCAGAACGTCCGACAGGCAACGCAGCATCGCGCGCTGCGCGGGTGTTGCACCCACACGGATCGCAATCCCGACCCCGCCGACAAGGATCGCAGGCGGACGGTCATCGTGGTCGGCACCGGACAGCGCGGTGCCAAGAAACACGATATGATCGGGGTAATATGACCCGGCGCCTGCAAGCCGGGCAGCATGCGGATCACGGGCGATCCAGCTCTCGGCAGCCCAGACGAAGCCCTCGGGTACTGCAACATCGGGCAGTTCCGGCGGTGCCGCGCGCGCGGGCAGGAACAACCGCGCCTCGACCTCCTCAATCAGGGCTGCGGCGCTGTCAACGTCCGGTCCGCAGATGATCAGCCCGTGATTTTCCAGAATGAAAACCCGCGTTTCCGGCGTTGCGCGGGCCATGATCGCGCGCGTCAGTGGCAGGCCCGGCTTGGCATAGGGCACCCGCACTGCGGGCAGGCCGGCCAGTTTTTTGCAAGCCGCCTCGCGGCCGGCCGGGGCTATGGCATGGGTCAGGGTCGCGATGGAGTGGGTGTGCGCGACCACCGCCCAATCAAGCGCGGCATGAAACGTGGTTTCGATTGATGGGCGGAGCATCACCGACGGGTCGATCACCGTGGTCTTGCAACTGCCGTCACCCGACGCGCCCCGCGCTTCGGCCAACGCGGCGGCACGGTCGACCGCGACGAAGATGTCATGGGTTAACGCACTGGCCAGTTCGGTGCCCGACGCCTTGATCCAAAGCACCGCGCCGTCCTTGAACGAGGTATTGCCGCCGGGCCCCTGCACACGCAATGGGTCCTGTCCCAATCGGGCCGACAAGGCGCGAAAGGCGGCGAAACCGAAAGGTATCTCTGGCATCGGTCAGGCAAGCTCCGGCAGGGAAAAATCGGGGTTGGGCACGCCTTCGATGGCGGCCAACCGGGAAAGCACAGCCCCGGGATCGCCTTGGGCGAACCGGGCGGCATGAAGCCCGCCTTCGACAAAGGCGCTGGCCCAGCCTGCGGCAGTGGCGCCCGCGATATCATGTTCAAGGCTGTCACCCACCATCAGCAGCCGCCCGGACGGCAGGCCCAGCGCGGCTTCGATCGCGCGAAAGACCGGCAGGTGCGGCTTGCCGTAGAACCGCACGTCACCCCCCGCCGCCGCATGGGCATGGGCAAGGGCACCGGGCGAGGCGACGTTAAGACCGCCCCCTCGGGGCGAGGCGCGGTCGGGGTTGGTACACAGGACAGGCAGGCCGCGTGTGCGCGCCTCGGCAAGGGTTGCATTGTGGTCTGCGGGGTCGGCCCCGTCAGGCAGACCCATCAGCAGGATTGCGTCAGCCGCAGCCAGCCGGTCGGTCAGGGTTACACCCAGCCCCGCCGCCCACTCCGCCGCATCGCCGGGCGCGCGTTCGATTGGCCACAGGCAGCGCGCTGTCACGTGGCCCGCCGCGATGTCCTGCCAAAGCGCCTCGCCCGAGGTCATCACGACCTCGAAGCTGCCCACGTCAAAGCCCATGGCCGCGATCCGCGCCGCGTTCGGACCCGCGCGCTTGCCGGAATTCGACAGAACCGCCAGACGCAGCCCCGCCGCCCTGAGTGCTGCAACCGCTGCCAGCGCGCCCGGGTATGGGCGGGTGCCGTCATGCAACACGCCCCACTGGTCCAGCACAACCGCACCAAATCGCGGCGCGATTTCGGTCAGTCTGGCAATGCGGGCGGTCACGGGATCAATGCTCGGCCATGTCTTTTGGATGCGTGAGCCCCGCCAGATAGGCCTCGGCCTCGGCACGGGTCATGGCGGGCGCGGCCTTGTGGGCCGTATTGGGGGGCATATCGCCGAAATAGAACTGAAAGCCGGGGATCACCTGCCGCCGTTTGCGGATCGGCATGCCGGAGTAAGGGAACACGTTGGACCGCGCATTGGCCGTCTCGTCGTGGCAGGGCAGCACGTAATCCGCGCGCTTGTCGATCTCCTCGACCGATTTCCAGCCTTCGTAGCTGTTTACGAAGCGGGCGGGCACCCAGTGGCGCCAGCCTTCCTCCGGGTTTGGCTCGAGGTTGCGTTCCTGAAAGATCGCGTCGCCCACGATCACGATGTCACCTGCCGATGTGGCCACCGTCACAGCCATGTGGCCTACCGAATGCCCCGGGGTGTGAAACATGGTGATGCCCGGCAGCACTTCGCATTCGTCGGCCACCGCTTCGAACACGCACCCCGCATAGGCGGGTTCGATCCCGAGGTAGCCGCTTTCATAGGTGCGATAGTAAAGCGGCAGGGGGTTGAAGGCCATTTCGATCTCGGCCTTCGGGGCGATGTATCGGGCGTTGCGGAACATCTTCATGTTCTGCACATGGTCCCAGTGCAGATGCGTGAACACGATCGCGTCGATCTCGTCGGGATGCACGCCCAGCTTCTGTTGCAGATGTCCATGCACCTGCAGGCAACCGCGTTTCTGGCACTTGTGATGGTATTTCGTGGCGCGGTCTTCGTCGCACAGGCCGGTATCGATCAGGATCTTGTGGGTGCCGGTATCGACATAGTGGCAATAGACGGGGTTCCAGAATTTCTTGCCCGCCGGCCCTTTCCAGAAGGTGTAGGTGCCCAGATCAGCCTCGAGCCATCCGGTGTTTATCGGGTAGATCCGGGTTTCCTGCACGCCCATGGTGCCCTCCGTCTGCGGTGAATCAGCTTTGTATACAAGATGATCAACACGTGTACGAATGCAACCCCGTTTTCGCCAGAGCGATTAGTTCATGGCAAGAGTCTGCAGGAAACTGGCGGTCATGTGGGCGCGCATCCCGTCCGAGGCGGTTTTGGAATCCTCCGAGAAAATCCCGGCGATCAGGCTCTCATGGCTTTTGGCCGAGGCGACCAAATCGGCCTTGGTGGCGAATTTCTTGGCCCGGAATGGCCCGGTGCGGCGGCGAAGATCGGATGCGAGGCCGGCCATGTAGGGGTTGCCTGTGGCGCGGTAGATGGCTTCGTGCAGGGCTTCGTTGGCGCGCATGTAGCGCAGGATGTCACCGGATTCGGCTGCAGTCACACAGACCGCTTGCGCCGACTCGATCTCGGCGCGGGCCAGAAGGGTCAGGCGCTGCGACGCGATCCGTGCGCAGGCGGTTTCTATTTCATGCATTGTTTCAAATATTTGTGCCAATTCCTCGCGCCCATACTGTGCCACGCGCACCCCGCGCTTTTCGCCGGGAACAAGGATGCCCTGTGCGGTCAGGCGGCTGAGCGCCTCGCGTATCGGCGTGCGCGACACGCCAAAGCGTTCGGTCAGCGTCACTTCGTCCAGCCGTTCGCCGGGCGCCAGAACGCCTGCGGCGATGTCGTCCATCAAGGCGGCTTCGATGCGCTGTACGGTGTGCCCGCGCGGGCTGTGGTATTGGGTTTGGTCTGCTTTGATCATGGCTGCATTCCATCGTTGCGATAATGAAACTAGCAGTCTTTCAGGCGGCATGCAATTTTGGATATTTACTTTTAGTTTTGCATACAGAAAGCTTCGTCGCAGATTGGGGAATGGATTCCATGCCGCGAATTCGACTGGACGGGCTGGTGAAACGCTATGGCGCGGTCGAGGTGCTGCATGGCATCGACCTCGACATGGGCGAGCACGAGTTCACCGTGCTGGTCGGCCCGTCGGGCTGCGGCAAGTCTACCACCCTGCGCATGATCGCGGGCCTTGAAAGCATATCGTCGGGTGAAATCTGGATGGGCGATCGCGCGGTGTCCGGGCTTGACCCCAAGGATCGCGACATCGCGATGGTGTTTCAGGATTATGCGCCTTACCCGCACATGAACGTCGCGCGGAACATGTCGTTTTCGCTGCGCCTGCAAAAACGTCCGCAGGCTGAAATCGACAAACGCGTGCGCGAGGTGGCCGAGATGCTGGGTCTGGCGCCCTATCTCGACCGCAAACCGGGCGAATTGTCGGGCGGGCAGCGCCAGCGCGTGGCGATGGGGCGCGCGCTGTGCCGCGATGCTTCAACCTTTTTGTTCGATGAACCGCTGTCGAACCTTGATGCCAAATTGCGCGGGCAGATGCGGGCCGAACTGGCGGTGATGCGCCAGACGGTGAAAAAGAACATGATCTACGTCACCCATGACCAGATCGAGGCGATGACACTGGCCGACCGCATCGTGGTCATGCACGGCGGCCACATCCAGCAGCAGGGCACCCCGTCAGAGCTGTTCCGCAAGCCGGTCAACAAATTCGTTGCGGGCTTTCTGGGCGCGCCGCCGATGAATTTCCTGACGGCCGACCTGGTCGAGGAGAACGGCCAGTTGCATGCGCGCGGGCCGGGTTTTGCGCTTGTGCTGCCCGCCATCCTTGCCGCGCGTGCGCGCCAGCGCGCCATGGCCCGCGTGACGCTTGGCATCCGCCCGTCCGATCTCGACTTTGCGCCGCATGCGATGGCAGGGGACGCGCTCGATCTGGCAGTGATCGTGTCGGAATACGTGGGCGCGCAATCGGTGCTGATCTGCGACTGCGGCGGGGCCCGCGTGACGGTCGAGGTCAAGTCCGAAACACCCATCGCAATGGGAGAAACGCTGCGCTTCGCAGTGCGTCCCGAAGGCATGCACATGTTCGATCCGATCACCGAGGCGGCGCTGTGACGACGTCCGATTTTTCTGCAACTGGGAGGAAACAGAAATGCTGAGACTGCTGAGAACGACCACCGTCGCGGGGGCGATGGCGCTGACCGGCGCCGCTTTTGCCCAAGAGGGGCCCTATGGCCCCTATGCGGGCACAACGCTTGTCGTGAACTTTCCCGCCCATCCCCATTACAACGCCGTGATGCAGGTGCTGCCCGAATTCACGGCCCAGACCGGCATCAAGGTCGAGGTGGACATGCTGCCCTTCCTTGACATGCGCGAGCGCCAAACTCTGGAACTGGCGCTGGACGAGGGGCAATATGACCTGATTTCCTATGTCGTGTTTTCCAAGGCCGATTACGTCTTTGCCGACCAGATCTGGAACCTTGCGCCGTTCTTCATGAACCCGCGGCTCGCCGATCCGAATTTCGGTCCCCAAGACCTGATCGACGGCTATGTGCAGAACATCGGCGTGGCGGGCGGCGAAAAGGGTTACCTGCCGGGGCCGACCGGGTCACTTTATGGCCTGCCGTTCGGGTCGGAAACCTCGGTGCTTTACTACCGCACCGACATCTTCGAAAAACACGGGCTGAAGTCCCCGGAAACCTATGAAGATCTGCTGGATCTTGCGTGCCGCATTCCGGAACTGGAACCGGGCATCGGGGGCGTGGCCAGTCGCGCCGCGTCGGGGCACCTTGCGTCGCACGCCCTGTTGCTGCATCTTGCATCGCTTGGCGGGCGGGTCTTTGACGAGAACTGGAACCCGATCCTGAACAACGAAGCCGGTGTCGCGGCCGCCAAGGCGCTGCAGCGGATCGTCGAATGCGGCCCCGAAGGATCGTCGGCCTTTGGTCCTGCCGAGGCGGCGAATGCCTTTTCGCAGGGTCAGGCGGCGATGTTCCTCGATACCATCGCCTTTGCGGCCGATTTTCAGGACCCGGCCCGCAGCAAGGTGGTCGGCAATGTCGGCTACGCGATGCATCCGATGGGCGTGCGCCGTGGCAGCCAGACCGGCGGATTCGGCCTTGCGATCCCCCGCAATGCGGAAAGCCCCGAAGCGGCATTCCTGCTGATGCAGTGGCTGACCTCGCGCGATGGGGATCTGGCCGTGGCGATGGCGGGCGGCAACCCGTCGCGGTTTTCGACCTACAAAAATGCCGACCTGAACGCCCGTTACCCGTGGTCTGCGGCCTTTGGCGCGGCACTTGAATTCGCTGATCCCGACTGGCGTCCGATCATCCCCGCATGGGGCCGGATCAACGCCGACATCGGAACCACCATGAGCCAGGTGCTGACCCAGGGGCTGGATGTGCAGGCGGCCCTTGACGGCATCGCGGATCGCACCCGCGTGCTGATGAAAGAAGAAGGCTACTACATCTGGCAGTGACCATGGCCAGATCGCCCCGGCGCGCGCCCTTGCCCGATTGCTTGCAGGGCGCGCGTCGCTACCGACCGTACCCGGGTGCCGTTGGTGTCCGGGGGCGGCCCCGACCCAAAACCCCGAAGGCCGCCAGACCGTGACCCGCATCTCTGCCAACCGCCTGACGCCCTATCTGTTCATCGCGCCGGCGGCGCTGGTGATGGTGATCGCGCTGTTCTACCCGATCCTCTACATGATCTGGGGCAGTTTCCGCGACTGGGACCCAAGCCAGTCCATCGGTGAGACCGAGTTCGTGGGGTTGGCCAACTATGCCCGCCTGCTGGCCGACCCGGCGTTTCACGAAAGCTTCTGGGTCACGATGGTCTTTGCCTTGACCGTCGTCAGCGTCGAGATGGTGCTGGGCGTGGGACTTGCGCTTTTGCTTGACCGCAACATCCGCGGCATGTCGGTGCTGCGCACGCTGTTCATCCTGCCGATGATGATCGCGCCCGTCGTGGTGGGTCTGGTCTGGCGGTACATGTTCCATCAGACCTACGGCACCTTCAACCGCGCGCTCGAGGCGCTGGGTCTGCCGACGGTGGACTGGCTGGGGCAGAACGCGTTGCTGAGCGTCATTGTGGCCGATATCTGGCAACGGACGCCCTTCATCTTCATCCTGTCGCTTGCCGCCCTGCAATCGCTGCCACGTTCGGCGCTGGAGGCCGCGCGGATCGACGGCGCAACCACATGGCAGCAGATCTGGTACATCAAGCTGCCGCTAATGATGCCGGTGCTGATCGTCACCATGCTGTTGCGCCTGATCGACGCGTTCAAGGTGCTCGAGGTCATTCTGGTGCTTACCGGCGGTGGGCCGGGGTTGCAGACCGAAATTGTCGCGCTGCGGATTGCGCGGACGGCGCGTGAATTCCGCGAACTGGGCGAGGCAGCGGCGATGTCGAATTTTCTGCTGATGCTGCTTATGGTGTTGACGCTGGGCATGTTCGCCCTGACCCGCTGGCAGGAAGCGCGCGCGCGCCGACAACGCTTTGCCCAACGACAAGAGGAAGGCTGAGCCGTGGCCACGCAAACCTACGATCGCCAGAACCCCGCGTTCTTTGCCGTCATCGCGCTGCTGATCTTCATGTCGGTAGGGCCGGTGCTGCTGCTTTTGGCCAATTCGCTCAAGCTTGACGTGGATATCACCAGCGGCGTGGGCAGCCTGTTGTTCATGCCGACGATCCGCAACTATGAAACCGCGCTGTGCGACATCCTGTGGTACGAGCCCGAGCATCTGCGGTTCTGCCAGATCCGCTTTGGCGGGGCCTTCATCAACTCGATCATCATCACGCTGGTGTCCACGGTACTGACGCTGGTGATGGGCTGAATGGCGGCCTATGCGCTGGTCCGGTTCCGGTTCATGGGGCGCGACAGCCTGTCCTTGTCGACGCTTGCCGTGCGGATGATCCCGCCCGCGGTGTTGCTGGTGCCCGTGTTCGGGCTGTGGAACAACGCGTTCTGCCTTGATCGCGACGGGCTGGTGGGCGGGCTGATCCGCGACACCTTTGGCGGGCGGGGCGATGTGTGCCTTGCAGGCACGCATTCGGGCATCATCCTGATCTATGTCGCGATGAACCTGCCTTTCGTGGTGTGGATCTTGCAGAGCTTTATCGTGCAGGTGCCCTATTCGCTTGAAGAAGCCGCCCGCGTCGACGGGGCGGGGCCGTTCCAGACGTTTTTTCTGGTGGTGCTGCCGCTGATCAAGCCGGGGCTGGCGGCGGCGGCAATCTTTACCTTTCGAATCGCGTGGAACGAATACCTGCTCGCCTCGGCGCTGGCCGACCGGAACACGATGACCGTGCCGATCCTGATCGTGAACAACGCCAGTGAATTCGACGGGCTGGGGACAATCTTTGCCACCGGCATGCTGCTGGCCATTCCGCCGATCCTGTTCACCCTGTTCGCCTCGCGCCAGATCATCACCGGCATGACTGCGGGCGCGGTAAAGGGCTAGGCGATGGCGCGGGTCCTGCTGATTGGTACGGTCGAAACCAAACGCGCCGAACTGGATGCGTTGGCGGGTGCGCTGGCAGCGCAGGGGCTGACGCCCAAGATCGTCGATATCTCGCTCGGGGCCAAGGGTGCGGTTCTGTCCGGTCCCGAAAAACTCGCCCGGATCGAAGTGATGGCGCAGACGGCAGCACTGGTGGCCGTTACGCGCGCGGATGGATGCCTTGCCGCGCTGGCCATCGGCGGGGGCACGGGGGCAGAAATCGCGGTGCAGGTGCTGCGCGCGCTGCCGCCCGATCTTCCCAAGCTGCTGATCACCACGCTCGCCTTCGATCCGCGCGCGGCCTTGGCCGATTGCGCCATCACCCTGATCCCGACGCTTTGCGATATCGAAGGAATGAACCCGATGCTCGCCCGCGTCTTTGCCAGCGCCGCGGCGATGGTGGCGGGGCTGGCACGGGTGCATCCCGTGGCGCCCGCAACGGGATGGTCGATTGCCGTGTCCACGCTGGGTGCGACAGGCCCCGCAGGCGCAGCCGTTGCGCAAGGTTTGGCCACGCAGGGATGCCATGCGACGGTGTTCCATGCCAATGGCTACGGCGGCGCGGCCTTTGCCCGCTTTGTCCGCGACGGGCGGGCAGCGGGCGTGATCGACCTGAACGTGCACGAACTGGGCAGGATGCGGCTGGCGGGCGCTTGCGTGCCGATGCCCGACCGTTTCACGGTTGCGGGCGCGTTGCAGCGCGTGGTGCTGCCCGGCGCGCTGAATTTTCTGGGGCTGGGCGCGATCGACACCCTGTCATCCGAGCACCGCGCGCGCCCCCATTACCGCCACACCGGGCATTTCACCCATGTCAAACTGACCGAGGCCGAGATGGCGGCGCAGGCCGCAGCGCTGGCAGCGGCGCTGAATGCAGCAACCGGCCCCACCCATGTGCTGATCCCCATGGGCGGTTTCAGCCACGAGGACCGGCCCGGCGGCGCCATCGAGGATTACCGCCTGCGCGACATCGCAGCCGATACGCTGGAAACGGCCGCCCGCGCCTTTGACGTCACGCGCCTGCCCTATCACATCAACGCGCCGGAAACCGCCAAAGCGGCGGTCGCGGTGCTTTTGCAAAGGATGCCCGATGCCTGACCTGTCCCGGTTTCCTGACCTTGCCGACCAGATGGACGCCCTGATCGCCACCGCGCGGCACTGTTTCGATCTGCGGCTGCAGACCAACGCGGGTGGCAACCTGTCGGTCCGGCTGGGGTCGGGCGACGCGATCGTGATCAAGCCTTCGGGCGTCGGCTTTGCCGAATGCACGCGCGACAATCTGCAGGTGGTGCTGCTGGACGCCACGATCCTGCCATCGGCGCTCAAGCCGTCGAAAGACCTCGACTTTCACCTCGACCTGTATCGCATCCGGCCTGACATCAACGCCATCGTGCATTGCCACAGTCCCTGGGCCACGGGCTATGCCAGCGCCGGTCTGGAAATCCCGTGCCTGACCGTGCAGACCATCGAAAAGATCGGGCGCATGCCGCTGATTCCGCTGTCGCCGAACGGCGGGCCGCAGACCGAGGTGGAAATCAGCCCGGTGTTTCGTGATCCGCAGACCCGCGCTGCCGTTCTGGCCAATCACGGCACCATTGGTGTTGGCCGCACGCTGATGGCAGCCCAATACCTCGCCGAGATCATCGAAGAGACGGCGCACATCGCCTATGTCCGCGACACGCTGATGGCCGCCCACGGCAGGACGCGGGCCGACCTGCCCCGGTTCGGCACGGCAGCCGATGCGCGGGCGGGACTATGAACACAACGGCAGGACCGTGATGCAGCGGTTGATCTACGCTTTGCGGTATTCATGCGCCAAGAGGCCGCAGATCACGATCACGGCGGCCCCCAGAACCTCACGACCCGATACGGTTTCGCCAAACAGGAAATAGCCGGCCACAAGCGCGAAAAACAGGCGGACATAAGGAAATGTCGTTAATGCAGACACCTCACCAAAGCGGTAAGCCTCGACCGTGAACAGCATGCCGACCGTCCCCAAGGTGCCCGCCAGCATCAGCAAAAGCGCATCTTGCAGCGTAACCGCGGTCCACCCCGCCACCGCACCGGGCAATGTCCCGATGGTGGCAACCAACCCGATCCAGAACATGATCGTTGCAGTATGTTCTGACCGGGCAAGCACCCGGTTCTGAAAGATCAGAAGTGCTGCGGCAAATGCCGAGCCAAGCCCCAGCAGTACCCCGGTTTCGACCCTGAAGCCGTTCACATCGCTGGCAATGATCACGCCCGCAAAACCGACGATCGTGGTGACCAGCCGCTTTGGTCCGAGCCGCTCACCAAGGACAAAGGGTGCCAATGCAACGACAAACAGCGAAGACGTGAATGTCAGGGTCGAAGCAAGGCCAAGCTCCAGCTTCTGGAAACTGGCATAATAGAGCCACCAGCAGACAAGGCTGGTCACACCGCGCAACACGAGCTTTGGCCAGCGCGCAGAGCGGTAGAGCACCGGATTTCGCACGGCGATCCACAGGGCAACGATAACAAGCTGGCTTAACGCGCGGGCAAAGATGATCAGGGCAAAGGGCACCTCGGGGCTGAGGTGGCGCAGGACGATAACATCAGCGGTAAACACCCCGGCGGCAGCAATCAAAAGGACCGCGCCATACGGGTTGTTGATTTGCGCCGCAGCCGTCATCCGCGGCGGTAGGGTGCAAAAGCAGCGGGTGCGATATCTGAAATCTGCCGGATGATCCGGACCCATGCCGCCAATCCGTCGGTGACAGAGGACAGCCGAAAAAACTCGTTCGGGGCATGAAAGTTTTCGTCCGCGACGGCAAAGGAAAACATCACCGTGTCGATGCCCAGAATGCGGTGGACGATTTCGGTCAACGGCAGGGACGCGCCGATGCGTACCTTGAGCGGCTGCTGACCGGTGGTTTGCACCAGTGCTGCCACGGCGGCGGCCAGCAGCGGATGATCCGGCGGCACGGCATAGGCACCGCCCTGGCCGCGGTCGCCGCCAATCTCCAGCGTGGCAAAGGCGGGCAGATGCGCGTGCAAATGGTCGATCACCGCCTGTTTGGCGTGTTGCGGGTCCTGACCAGGCACAAGACGCATGGTCAGCTTTGCAAAAGCCTCATTCGGGATCACGGTTTTGGACCCTGCACCGGTATAGCCACCCCACATCCCGTTGACATCAAGGGTGGGCCGCATCCAGAGCCGCTCCAACGTGGAATACCCCGCCTCGCCCATCGGCTGCGCCGTGATGGCGTCAAAGGCAGCCGCTTCGTCATAAGGGATCGCGGCGATCTCGGCCCGCTCTGCCTCTGTCGGCTCTGCCACCCCGTCGTAGAAACCGGCCGCAGCAATCCGCCCCTGCGCATCGTGCAGGCCCGCAATCAGGCCCGACATCACATGCAGCGGATTGGCCACGATACCGCCATAGCGCCCCGAATGCAGGTCCTGTGCCGCAGTCTGCACCCGCATCTCAAAGCCGGTATTGCCGCGCGATCCGACGTTCAGCGCCACCAGATCGGGCCGCCAGCGCGCCCCGTCCGCCGACAGAACCGCGTCCGCCGCCAGCAACAGGCGGTGCTGTTCCAGAATACCCGGCAGGGAGGGCGAACCTGTCTCTTCCTCGCCTTCTATCAACAACTTGACGTTGACCGGCAACCGCCCATCGACCGCCAGAAAGGCCGCGAGTGTATCAAGGGCGATCATCATCGGCGCCTTGTCATCCGATATGCCGCGCCCAAAAAGCTTGTCATCGCGCTCTGTCGCTTCGAACGGGGGGCTGTGCCATTTGTCCAGCGGGTCGGGGGGCTGCACATCGTAATGGGCATAGACAAGGATCGTGGGCTTGCCCGGCGCATCCAGACGCTCGGCGTAAAGGGCAGCCTGCCCGCTGCCGTCTGGCGGTGTCAGGCGCTGTGCGTTCGCGAAACCCATCGCCGTGATGCGCGCTTCGATGAAGTGCCGTGCGTCTTCCATACCCAGCGCCATCGCGGGATCGGCGCCGACGGAAGCATAGGATACCAGCGTTTTCAGATCAGTGATCAGCTGCGGCTGATGCGCATGGGCGTAGGTCAGTACCGGGTCGGTCATGGCATTCTCTTTCAAGAGATCCCGCCATCCACACTCAGGATCTGACCCGTGATCCAGCCAGCCTCCGGCCCGGTGAGAAAAGCGGTGGCGGCGGCGATGTCTTCGGGGGTGCCCAGCCTGCGGGTGTGGATCCGGCTGACAAGCTGGGCTTGGCCTTCGGCCCCGTAGGCCTCCCATTGCCGCTGCGTTGCGGGATTGGATAGCACAAAGCCGGGCGCGATGGAATTGACGGTGATGCCATGCCGGCCCAGTTCGAGGCTCAGTTGTTTGGTCAGGCCGACCAGCGCATGTTTGGCGGCTGTATAGGCGTGGATGCCTGTCAGGCTGGGGCGCAGTCCCGCGCCCGAACTGATCGTGACAATCCGCCCCCAGCCTGCCGCCTTCATCGCCGGCACCAGCGCCTGCGCCAGATAGAGCGTGGCATCGACATTCACGGCAAAAATGCTGCGCCATGCGACGGGGTCGACATCCTCCAACGGAGTGCCGACCTGATTGCGCACGCCGCCGGCGGCATTGACCAGCATAGCCGGCGCGCCGTGGTCGGCCATCAAGCGGTCGCGCAGGCCTTTTACTGCGACAGGATCACCCAGATCGGCGCCGATGGCGGGCAGGCCCAACCGCGCAGCGGCGCCCTCCAGAGCATCGCCGGGCAAATCGGTCACGATGACCTGCGCACCCTCTGCCGCCAGCCGCGCCGCAATCGCTGCGCCGATGCCGCCCACAACGCCAGTCACAAGTGCGATGCGCGCGGTCATCTCAGCACCTTGGTCAATTCGTGGAACGTTTCGGGTGACATGTCGCGGCGGCCGTCCTCAATGTCATGGATCAACGCCACCAAGCGGCGCAACAGAGGCGTGTCGATGCCATGGCCGGCCGCGATCTGTGCCACGGTGCCGACCTGCGGATCGACTTCGGTCCGGCGTTTGCGCACGGCCAGATCCCGGTAGATGCCGGTGTGTGTCTTGGCGGTCTTTGAATTGAACTCCGCCAGATCAGCAAGGCTTTTGAGCGCATCGGTGTCGCTGGCACCCGGCAGGAAGGCGGCAGGCTCGAACCCGTTGAAGGGTTTCGGGTCAACCCCTTCGGCCACCGCCGTGCGCATTACCTCCCGCGCCAGACCCATCAGGGCGGGCCCGCGTGCGGGATCCGCGAAATTCGCGGTCATGCTGTCCATGCTCAGCGCGGTGGCAAACAGCATCGCACCGTATCCAAGCTTGCCCCAGAGGTAGGCCCAGATGTCATCGGTCAGCACGGACTGCGGCTCGAAGATCTGCAACAGCTTGTGCAGCGCTTCGGTGCGCGGGCGGATCACGCCGTCGATCTCGCCCACGACGACCGCGCCGCGATTGCCAAACAGGATGCGGCCCGGCCCGATCCAGTCGGCACCGTAATTCACAAAGGCACCGATGGTGCGCGCGGCGCCCGCATGCTGCGCGATCACACGCTCGTTCAGGCCGTTCTGGGCCGACAGGATATACCCGTCTGCGGCCAGATGCGGCAGCAACTGTGCCAGCGCGCCTTCGGTTGCCTGCGCCTTTACGGCAAGGATGATGCGTGAATAGGTTCCGGTGAGTTGATCCGGCGTGACACAGGGCACCACCTGCCGGAATTCTTCAACCGGGCCTTCGATCATCAGGCCGGTGGTGCGGCAGGCTACCGCATGCTCTTCGACGATATCGACCATCAGGACCGGCACGCCCGCGCGGGCAAGGTAGGCCCCGAGAATGCCACCAATCGCCCCTGCCCCCCAGATCAGGATCGGGTCATCCATGGCGCACCTCCGCCCAAGGGCCTTCGAGCGCCGCGCGGGTTTCGGCCACGCCTGTGTCCCAGATCGCCTGCATCTCGGCATCTGATCGCTGCCAAGCCCCCCGAACGAGCCGTCCCCCAGAAGCGCGCGCACCTGTGCAGGCGGGCAGGCCCTCATCAGGCCCATATCCACCGAAGGCTTGCCGCCTTCGGGCGCGGGCGCATGGGCCAGCCGGGTCCAGGGAAAATTCTCCATCCAGTTGGCATGCGACCCCGTGGGATCAATCGACTGGATCTTTGCCCAAGTTGCGGGTGCGTTCCACCAGTTATGGAACTTGATCGAGATGTCGCCGTATTCCGCCATCAACTCCTGGGCCAGCGCACCGACCGGGTTGTTGCCGCCATGGCCGTTCACGATCAGGATCTGCACGAACCCGGCACGGCGCAGCGACGCGATGATGTCGCGGATCACGGCCATCAGCGTCTCGACCCGCAGACAGATCGTCCCGGGGAAATCGTTGAAATAGGGCGCAAGTCCATACGGCATCACCGGAAATACCGGGACGCCCAAAGGCGCCGCCGCGTCCCTTGCTACTTTTTCCGCAAGGATCATGTCAACGCAGAGCGACAGTTGCGCATGCTGTTCGGTAGACCCGATCGGCAGGATACAGCGCGGATCACGGGCGGCCGCCGCCTCGACATCGCGCCAGTTCATATTCGCTACGGTCATTGCCGCGCTCCTTTCTGTTCATTCACGGCTTCGGTCCGGGCCGCCGCTGGCAGGTCGCCCGCCCAGTCCTTCGCATCGCGCACCACTTTCGAAAGCAGTTCAAACAACATCTGCCGCTCTTCTTTTGCGAGTGTTTTCAGCATCCGCTTTTCCTGTGCCTCAAAGACGGGACGGGTTTCATGGATCACCTTCCAGCCTTTTTCGGACAGATAAAGCGCCTGCGTCCGCCTGCCGCCCGGTGCTTTGCCGCGCGCCTCGATCAGACCGGTCAGTTCCAGCCGCTGGATCGCGCGACTGAGGGTGTTTTTCGGAAAACCGGAGGTGTCGGACACATCCCGCGCGCTGCCGCCATCGGCCAGCGCCAGCGAATAAAGCACGACATACTCAGGCCGCTTGAGCCCGTAGGTATCCTGGATCCAGCTATAGAGCGGCGTGTTGTAGAGAAGCGCCAGATAGTTGATCCGGAAGGTAAAGGGGCACGGGTTCGCCCACAGCTTGGCTTCCAGCATATCGGTGGTCTGCCCGGGCTCCGGCTTGCCTAGATCCTGATCGTGCGCCGCCTGCGGACCTGCCATTTTCCTGCTCTATCCTGCCCGAACCAAATGAGTTCCAAAATGAACTTGACTACATAATTATTCATGCACATCGTAGGAATGCAAGTTCCAAATGGGACACTAAACAACAGAAACGAACCAACAGGACCGGGCCTTTTGCCCTGTCGACAACAGGAAGGGAAAGTCATGTACCACCAGAAATTCCTTGCCCCTCTGGCGCTCGCGCTGGGTCTGGCGGCGGCTGGCGCCGTGTCGGCCCAGACGCTGACGATGGGGGTGCGCGGCGGGCCTGAATCAATGGATCCGCATTTCTCGGCACTTGGATCGCATGCCGAAGCGGCCAAGCATATTTTCGACACGCTGGTCTGGTCGGGCACCGATCTTCAGATCGAGCCGGGCCTTGCGACAAGCTGGACCGCGATCGACGACGACACATGGGAGTTCAAGCTGCGCGAAGGCGTGAAATTCCACGATGGTTCCGATTTCGACGCCGAGGATGTCAAATTCTCGATCGAGCGGATCCCGGTTGTGACCGGCCCAACGACAACGGCGATCTATGTGCGCCGTGTCAAGAGTGTGGACATCATCGACCCCTATACCATCCACATCAACACCGACGGTCAGGCGGCCACCCTGCCCAATGACTTTATTCGTCTGTTCATCGTGTCCTCAGACGCGGCAGCCAACTATTCCACGCTGGAGACCGCCGCCGCAGGGTTCAACTCCGGCGCGGCGACCATCGGCACCGGCCCCTATAAATACGTCAGCTGGCAGCCGAACAGCGATCTCGTCCTGACGCGGAATGACGATTACTGGCGCGGCAAGGGCGCTTGGGAAACCGTGATCCGCAAGGAGATCCCCAATGACAGCTCGCGTCTGGCAGCCCTCAAGGCGGGTCAGGTTGACGTCATCAACTATGTCTCGTCCGTCGATTATCTTGCTCTGCAAAAGGACGCGGATATCGATGCGGTCGTCGGCGACAGCGTCTACATCATGAACCTGCAACTGGACCAGCGTGTCGACACGCCGCTGGTGCGCGCCAATGACGGGTCCAAACTGGCAGAAAACCCGTTCCGTGATCTGAAGGTCCGTCAGGCCATCGATCACGCCATCGACCGCGAAACCATGGTCGAAATCGTGCTGGAAGGTCTGGGCAGACCCGCCAACCAGATGATGCCAGTCGGCTTCTTCGGGTCCAACGCGGATATTCCGATGCCGGAATATGACCCTGCCAAGGCCCGCGCATTGCTGGCCGATGCCGGCTATCCGGACGGCTTTCAGGTCGATCTCTATTGCACCAGTGACCGGCTGCCGGGTGACGGTGCGATCTGCCAGGGTCTGGGCCAGATGCTGACGCAAGCCGGGATCACTACCAACGTGAATGCCATCTCGAGGACCGTGTATTTCCCCGCGCAGGCACGGCTGGAATATTCGATGTTCATGAATGGCTGGGGCACCCTCACGGGTGAGGCGTCCTATACCCTGAGCAGCCTTGCGCACTCCAACAACCCGGACATCAAGCTGGGTGCGTTCAACCGCATCGAATACAAGAACGACGAGGTCGACACGCTGCTGCAATCCGGCGCCACGATGATGGATGAGGCCGCCCGCCGCGCCACCTACGAAGACGCGATGGCCAAGATCATGGCGGACAAGGCCTATATCTCGCTGGTGCAGTTGCAGACGGTCTGGGGCACCAAAGCAGGCAGCCTCAAGTTCGAGCCGCGCTTTGACGAAGACACGCTGGCGTTCTTCATCACGCCCGCGTCCTGATCCGGTAGCCAACCTTTGGGCCGGGCGGTGATCATGCCGCCCGGCCTGTCTTTGTCTCCGGAAGGGAGATCGGATGCTCGGCTTCATTATACAGCGCTTCATTCAGGCTGTCGGAGTCATGGCTGTGATGTCGGTGATCGTGTTCTTTGGCGTCTACGCCATCGGCAATCCCATCGACATCGTGATCCCGCCGGACGCCACGCAGGAAATCCGCGAGGAAGCGATCCGCAGGCTCGGTCTCGACCGGCCGCTTTACGAGCAATATTTCACCTTTGTCTCCAATCTGATGCAGGGGGATCTGGGGCGGTCGTTTGTCTACAACATGCCGGTGCTGGAGCTGATCGGCGGGCGCCTGCCTGCCACGCTGGAACTGGTTATGATCTCTGTCATCTCTGCCACGGTGCTGGGTATCAGCCTTGGCATCTTTGCGGGCTACTACCCCGACAGCTGGGTGTCGAAAACCATCATGGCGGTTTCGGTCCTTGGCTTTTCGGTGCCGTCGTTTTGGGTGGGGCTGATCCTGATCCTGTTTTTTGCCGTACATCTGGGATGGCTGCCTGCGGGCGGGCGCGGCGAAACGGTGATGATCTGGGGCGTTGCGTGGTCCTTTCCCACGCTCAACGGCCTGTCTCACATCGCGCTGCCCGCGATCAATCTGGCGCTGTTCAAACTGGCCATGATGATCCGGCTGGCGCGCGCCGGGACCCGCGAAATCATGCTGACCGACACCATCAAATTCGCCCGCGCCGCGGGCCTGTCAGAAGCAACGATCCTGCGCCGCCATCTGCTTAAACTCATCTCCATCCCCATCATCACGGTGTTCGGGCTCGAGCTTGGCTCGACCCTTGCTTTTGCTGTGGTGACGGAAACCATCTTCAGTTGGCCCGGCGTGGGCAAGCTGATCATCGACAGCATTTCCGTGCTCGACCGTCCGGTGATGGTTGCCTATCTGATCCTCGTCGCCTTCCTCTTTGTGACGATCAACTTTGTGATTGATCTGATCTTTGCGCTGATTGATCCACGCGTGCGCCAAGGGGCCTCGGCATGAGCAGCGACCCAAGCCGCCTTTCGCTGTTCTGGGCAGAGTACCGCGAGAACAAGATTGCGGTGCTGGCGCTTGCGGTTGTGGTCGCGATGATCCTTCTGGCGGTTTTTGCGGCGCTGATCTCGCCGCAAGACCCCTATGATCTGGCCAAACTGTCCCTGCGCGACAGTCGCAGGCCACCGGGGTTTGTCGGCACAGGTGGCTATACCCACCTTCTTGGCACCGATCCGCAGGGGCGCGATCTGTTGTCTGCGATCCTGTACGGCTTGCGCATCTCGATCCAGATCGGGCTGGCGGCGGGCTTTGTCTCGCTCACCATCGGGACCACGCTGGGTATTCTTGCGGCCTATGTCGGCGGGCGGGTCGAGACACTGATCATGCGGCTTGTCGATCTGCAGCTGTCGTTTCCCGCAATCCTGCTGGCGCTGGTGATCGTGGCCATGCTGGGTCAGGGCAAGGCCCAGCTGATCGGCGCACTGGTTGCGGCGCAATACGCCTATTTCGCGCGGACCGCGTATGGTGCCGCAAAGGCCGAGCGCGGCAAGGATTACATCGAGGCGGCGCTGGCCACCCCGCTCAGCGCGCGGCTGGTCTTGTGGCGTCACATGCTGCCAAACTGCACCCCGCCCCTGATAGTGGTGGCCACCGTGCAAATCGCCAATTCCATATCACTGGAGGCAACACTCAGCTTTCTGGGGCTGGGCCTGCCGGTGACCGAGCCTTCGCTGGGCATGCTGATTTCAAACGGCTTTGCCTACATGATGAGCGGACGCTACTGGATATCCGTCTATCCCGGCATTGCGCTGATCATTCTGATCGTGGCGATCAATATCGTCGGCGATCAGATCCGCGACCAGTTCAACCCAAGGCTGCGCAAATGACCGGCCCCGTCCTGAGCGTGCAAAACCTGAGAACGCATTTTTTTACCCGCGCCGGCGTGGTCAAGGCCGTCGATGATGTTTCGTTTGATCTGGCGCGCGGCGAGATCATGGGGCTGGTGGGCGAAAGCGGTTCGGGCAAGACGGTTACCGGGTTTTCCCTGCTGGGGCTGGTCGATCCGCCGGGCCGCATCGTCGAAGGCTCGGTCAAGCTGAACGGGACAGAGCTGATCGGCCTGTCGCATGCCGCGCTCCGGTCGCGGCGGGGACGTGAAATCTCGATGATTTTTCAGGACCCGCTTGCCACACTCAATCCGCTGCTGACCATCGGCCAGCAGATGCAGATGGCGATCAACGCGCATGAACGGCTGAGCCAGCGCGCAGCCAATGCCCGGTCCGCAGCGCTGTTGACAAAGGTTGGCATCCCTTCGGCCGAGGCGCGTCTGCGCGCCTACCCGCATGAATTTTCCGGCGGAATGCGGCAGCGCGTAGCCATTGCCATCGCCCTGCTGCACCGCCCCGCCGTTCTGGTTGCGGATGAGCCGACAACCGCCCTTGATGTGTCGATACAGGCGCAGATCCTGCTGCAAATGCGCGAACTTGCTGCCGAGACGGGCACTGCGATGATCTGGATCAGCCATGACCTTGCCGTAGTATCGAGCCTCGCGACAAAGCTCGCCGTGATGTACGCGGGCAAGATTGTGGAACAGGGGCCGACCGCGACCCTGCTGCGCGATCCCCGCCATCCCTATACCGCCGGTCTGATCGCCTCGCTGCCTGCGATGGCCAAACCCGGCACCCCGCTGACCCAGATCCGCGGCACGATGCCCTCGCTGCTGTCGCTGCCTGCCGGCTGCCCCTTTGCGCCGCGCTGTGACAGGCACACAAAAGCTTGTCTTGCATCCCCGCAGATGACGATGGCGGGTGGGCGCGGTTGGCGCTGTTTCCATCCGGTCGGGCATAGCGCAGGAGCAACGCCATGAGCGCTTTTCTGACCGTCGACAATGCCAGCCGCCTGTTTGGTCCCAAGCTGACGACAGGCGAAAAGATCGCCGCAAGACTGGGCGCAAAGGTCGAGACCCGCGCGGTCCGGGCCGTGTCCGATGTCACGCTGTCTGTCCGCAAAGGCGAAACGCTGGGGCTGGTGGGTGAATCGGGCTGTGGCAAATCCACCTTGGGGCGCCTGATCGCGGGCATCTTGCCGCCCACCAGCGGCACGGTCACGATCGACGGCGCGCCCGTGATGGTGGGCGGAAAAAAGATGACGACCCGCGTGCAGACCGTTTTTCAGGACCCCTTTGCCAGTCTTGATCCGCGTATGAAGGTTGGGGA
>JBBRCF010000050.1:0-24262 GCA_038205135.1 Rhodobacterales bacterium | reverse complement strand
CGCCAGCGACAGCAGGTCGGCCTCGGCCACATCCCCCAGCACCACGGTATCCGTCAACTTCGGCTTGCCCATGGTCAGGGTGCCGGTCTTGTCGACGATCAGCGTATCGACCCCCGCCATGCGCTCCAACGCCTCGGCGTCTTTGATCAGCACGCCGGCCTGCGCGCCGCGGCCCGCGGCCGTGGTGATGGAAATGGGCGTGGCAAGACCCAGCGCGCAGGGGCAGGCGATGATCAGCACCGACACCGCCGAGGCGATGGCAAAGACCAGCGCAGGTTCGGGGCCGAAGATCATCCAGACCACAAAGGCGAAGATCGCGATCCCGACCACCGTCGGCACAAAGACCGCCGACACGCGGTCCGCCATCCCCTGGATCGGCGCGCGCGAGCGGCGCGCGTTCGATACCATCGCCACGATCTGCGCCAGAACCGTGTCGGCGCCGACCTTGCCCGCCTCGATCACAAGGCTGCCGTTTTTGTTGATCGTGGCGCCAGTCACATCATCGCCAGGACCCTTTTCCACCGGCATCGACTCGCCGGTCAGCATGCTTTCGTCCAGCGAGGACCTGCCTTCGATCACCACACCATCCACCGGCACCGCATCGCCTGGGCGCAGGCGCAACCGATCACCCTCCATGATGTTTTCCAGCGGCGCGTCATATTCCGACCCATCGGGCAAGATGCGCCGCGCGGTCTTGGGGGCCAGATCCAGCAGAGCGCGGATCGCGTCACCGGTGCGTTTGCGCGCCCGCAGTTCCAGAACCTGACCAAAGAAGACCAACGCCACGATCACCACGGCCGCCTCGAAATAGGTGCCGACGCCGTGGCCCATCTGGTAGGCCTCGGGGAACAGGTCGGGCCAGAACACCGCAAAGAGGGAATAGATATAGGCCGCCGCCACACCAAGGCTGATCAGCGTCCACATGTTGGGCGAGCGGTTCACAACCGAATTCCAGCCGCGCCGGAAAAACGGCAAAGCCGCCCAAAGCACGACCGGAGTCGCCAGCGCAAACTCCAGATAGCCCGCCACCTGATGCCCGATCCAGTCGCGCACCGGCAGGCCAACCATCGGCCCCATCGTCAGCACGATCAGCGGTACCGCCGCTGCAGCAGAAATCCACATCCGGCGGGTAAAGTCGGTCAGCTCGTCGCTGGGCGCGTCAGTGGGCACCACTGGCTCCAGCGCCATGCCGCAGATCGGGCAGGCCCCCGGCGCATCGCGGACGATCTCTGGGTGCATCGGGCAGGTGTATTGCGCGTTGGCGGGCGCCGCTTTCTTTTGCCCGGCCGCGCGGCCCGAGGCGTAGAACCATGGATCTGCCTTGAATTTGGTCTGGCATTTCTCCGAACAGAAATAAAAGGCCTTGTTGTCGAACGTCTCGCTCCGGGTGTCAGGCTTGAGGGTAACCTTCATGCCGCAGACAGGGTCGGTCACCGTCGCGCCTGTCCTGGTTGCTGACCCCGCCTCGTTCTCAGGCATGTCATGGTCTGCAGGGGCGTGGCCGTCGGGCTTATCGTTCGTGGGCATGGCGTTTTCCCTTCGCGGTCGATGCCGCATGGTGGCCGTCGCAGCAGCTGCCCGTTTCAGAATCCCGCTTTGCAGGATTCGAAGACGCGGCGCGGGTTGCCGTCGGACGCCAGATCAGATTTCCGCGACGGCCTTGGACAGCAGGTCGCGCACCTGACCCGCGACGCTGTGCAAAGCTGGATTGTCGATGGTCTGCATCGATGTGACCGGGTCGATCGCGTTCACCTCCACCCCGCCCGTCACCTCGCGCAGGATCACGTTGCAGGGCAGCATCGCCCCCACGCGCGGTTCCATCCCGATGGCTTCCAGCGCCATCTTCGGATTGCAGGCCCCAAGGATGCGATAGGCTGGCATATCCACATCCAGCTTTTTCTTCATGGTCGTCTTGACGTCGATTTCTGTCAGAATGCCGAAACCATGCGTGGCCAGCGCGGCACGGGTGCGCGCGTCGACGGCGTCAAAATCCGCGCCTGTGATCAGGCGGTTGATCGTGTAGTCCATCGGGTTTCCTTTCGTCTGTTTGCGCAGGTATTTGACCCGCGCGGCAATCAGAAGGCCGATCAGCACAAGAATGCCAATCATCCAGAGCCGACCAAAGCCCATGCTCAGACCGCTATTATAACCGTTCATCATCAGGGCCTCCTGATCTGTGACAGGATTACGCCCGCCAACCGGACCTTTGCCCGGTTGGCGAAAAGAATGCCGCGTGTCAGGTGTTGCCCGTCATGCCGTGACCCACGCCCGGCGTGCTGCCCTGCGGCCCACCCGTCTGGCTTTGCATCATCGCGGCATTGGTGGCCATTTCTGCGTCGGTCAGGCCGCCGATGCGGGCGGGGACATCCGGCGAGACGCGGCCGTCAAAGCGCTTGCAGCGGGTCAGAAACACTCGGTCGCGGCGGAGCGAGGAGAAGCCCCAAATCGCAAGCCGGTCGCCTGCCGCATCAATGCCCCCCGCCAGCGCCGCCAGCGCCGCCAGCGCCGCCAGCGCCGCCAGCGCCGCCAGCGCTTTGTGCATCGTGTCGATGATGCTGCGGGTGCCAACAACGGATTCAGTGGAGCGCGAGCAATCCATCAGGATCGCCACCGACATGTCCCGTTCCACATTGCGCAGGTTGCGAAAGATGCGGTCGCAGCCATGGCAGGTGGCGCGGATCGCGACTTGTGCGGCAATCAACGCGTCAAGGTCCCGCTCGGCCCCGTCCACCTGACAGGGCAAAAGGATGCGGCGGGGATGCAGGGACTGAAACCGCTGCCGGACGCGGGCCATCAAACGCGGATCTGGGGCAAAGGTTTCGCCGGGGGTAGCTTCCACCTCCAGCACGCGGGTGTGGTCGGGCATCTAGGCGCGGGCGCGGTGGTTCCATTCGGGATAGGTAAAGATGTCGGCCAGACGCTCGTGGTCGGCATCCTGCAGGGCAAGGTCCAGACGCAGACGCAGCCGCGTGGCGTCGCGTTTATGGTGCTTGGTCAGGGTGATATGGCCCTGATCCTCGGCGGCTTTTTGGGCGCTTTCCAGATCGTCATCGTCGGTCGCGCGGTTCGGCCCCATGCTTTCGACCCATGAAAGGATTGACTCGAACCGGTGCATGATAACGCTGTCGGTGCGGTTGGCCTGTTCGTTGTCTTCGCGCTTGCCCTGTTTGCGGGTGGCGGTGGCCAAGCCCGGCGGAGCGCTGATCGCGTCTTAAGCCGGGGAGGCTGCTGCGCCTTGCGTGGCGCGGTCCAGCCGCAGCCAGATCGGCAGGGGTAGAAACGGAGCATATCCCATCGTCGTCATTCGTGAGCACTTAGGGCGACGGCGATCTAGACGAGCATTTTCCTAAGTCGCCCATTCGTAAAAGAAACACCCAGCTATAAACATAGCGACGTAGATTACCCATTGCTGCATGAGGGACTGGTGGACTCATAGGCTGCCTTCGGGTCGTCCTGCACGCCTCAGCGGGTCATCACGTTGCCCAGTTCGGGCGCGAAATAAGCACCCTCGCCATGCAGCGTACGCCAGTTGATGCAACTGTGGCGTTCCCAGACATGCTTGCCAAGGATCACCTCGGGCGACTGCGGCATTCCGGCGGTCGAGACATTCACCACATAGCGGTGGGAATGGACGGTCATGGCGATGAGCACGATGATGAAAAACAGTGATCCACCGTAAAAGATGTTCCTGGCCGGTGATTTCCTGAGGATCTCTGACATAGGGTCGGCTCTGGCGATGGTTGCGGATCAGACGTTTCTACGCAGGCAAGAATCGGTGGACATTGTTCCAGCACAACGACGCAGGCGGATGGTGCAGGCAGATTGGGCGAACGGCACGCCAGCCCATGCGGAGGCATCATGTTCGGCCCAAGGATGGACGACCCCGATCTGCCGCTGGCAATGCTGTTTTACTGCTGGCCCGCTGCGGCGAGCGTTTTTCTGTCACATCGCATGGTCTGCTTTGGCTGCCCGATCACACCGTTTCACACCGTGATCGACGCTTGTGCGGAATACGGGCTGGACGAAGCCCTGTTCCGCGCCGAACTGCGCGCGGCGGTTTTCGGGTGAACTACAGCCTTGCACATGCGGCCCCAGCAGGTTTGTGACACAAAAACAAAGGCCCGAATGATGCCCAAACCAGTCAAACCGCCCTATGGCGGCCCCGCCTTGTTCAGCTATGGCTTTCGCCCGCTCTTTTTTTTGGCCGGCGTTTACGCGGCGTTGGCGGTGCCGCTGTGGATGCTGATCTGGTCGGGCGCGGTTGTGCTGAATGGCCCGTTTTCTGCGCTGGACTGGCACATCCACGAAATGCTGTTTGGCTACACCTCTGCGGTGATCGCGGGGTTTCTGTTTACGGCCATTCCGAATTGGACAGGACGCATGCCGACACGCGGCTGGCCGTTGATGGTGCTGACGGCCCTGTGGCTGGGTGGGCGTTTGGCCGTGGCCGGCGCGCTTGGGCTTGGGCCGGTTTCCGTGATGGTGATCGACAGCGCCTTCATGGCGGCGATCGCGGCGATGGTCACGATCGAGATCGTGGCGGGGCGCAACTGGACCAATCTGAAGGTGGTGGCGCCGGTCCTGCTGTATCTTGCGGCTAATGTCACGTTTCATGTGGAGGCGATGATGGCGGGCAGCGCCGACTATGGCCGTCGCCTTGGATTTGCGATGGTGGTGATGCTGATCCTGCTGATAGGTGGGCGGATAATCCCCAGCTTTACACGCAATTGGCTTGTCAAGCAGTCGCCCGAGCCAGTCGCGCAGCCGGTGCCGTTCGGGCGGTTGGATGTGGTCAGCCTTGGTGCGGTGCTGCTGGCCTTGTCGGCCTGGGTGATCTGGCCGGTGTCGCTGCTGACGGGGGGCTTGTTGGTGGTGGCCGGGGTGGCGCAGGGCGTGCGCATGCTGCGCTGGCTGGGGTGGCGGGTCTGGTCCTCACCCTTGGTCTTGATGCTGCATCTGGCCTTTGGATTCATTCCGGCCGGGCTGTTGGCGCTTGGCTTGGCCGCGCTGGACGTCTGGCCCGCCGCAACCGGGTTTCATCTGCTGGGGATCGGCGGGTTTGGCGGCATGACGCTTGCGGTGATGATGCGCGCGTCGCTCGGGCATACCGGGCGCGATTTGCAGGCGGGGCCCGGCCTGACGCTGGCCTTTGCCGGTGTGGCTATGGCGGCGGTTGTGCGGGTGGCAGTCCCCGGGGCGCTGGGTCTGTGGATCGCGGCGGCGCTGTGGACCGTTGGCTATGGCCTTTTTGTGTGGCGGTTTGCCCCTGTGTTGACTACAGCCAATCCGGCGCGGCGTCAGCCAAACGGACGATAGCAACGTCAGGCGGTCGCGCCGCTGAGGATCACCAGCTTGTGCGGCGCTGTCACCGTGATCTTGCGCCGTTCTGACAGCACGATGCCGTCACGCTCCCAGCCGCTCAGCAACCGGCTGACCGTGTGCAGCGTGGTGCCGGTCATGTCCGAGATATTCTGCCGGGTGATCGGCAGGCCAATTTCGATCCCGCCATCCACCTTGCGCCCGGTCTGGGTGATCAGCCGCAGGATCGCGCAGGCGACGCGCTGTTCCACCGCTTGCGTCGCCAGTTCGACGATGCGGTTGTTCATCTCGCCGACCCGCTCGCCGATGACGCGGTAGCTCTCGGTGGCGAAACCGTCATACTGTGCGTTAAAGGTGCTCCACAACCGGTTGGGCCACGCCAGCGCCAGACAATCATCCGCCGTCATCGCGGTGGCAGGATAGGTCATGCGCCCCAGTGCGGCCCCGATCCCGAACAACTGCCCCGGCGCAATGTGCAGCGCGATGATCTGATCGCCGCCGGGCGTGGTGCGGATCACCCGGATATGGCCATCCAGCAGCAAAAAGAACCGTTCCACCGGCATGCCTTCGCTGAACACCGCCGCCCCTGCATCGAAACGCTGGGGCGTTGCCGCATCCAGTATTTCGCGGATTTGCGGGCGTGACAGTCTGCGAAATGGCGGCAGGTCGGTCAGCAGGCTTTCGTCAAGTTTCTTTAACACAAAGCCTCCGAGTTTGTGGCAGCACAACGAGCTGCGCGCGACCTTAGCCTAGAACGGATGCAAGACCAATCGCTTCAGTTCCCTGAAAGGACACGCCATGCTTCCGAAATTGATCGCCGCCAGTCTTGCCGCGCTGCTGCTGGCCCCCGCTGCCCAGGCGGAAAACTATGATGTACTGATGCTGAACAAAGGCACCGAGGGTGCCATGGTGTTCGAGCCCGCCTTCGTTAAAGCTGCTGTCGGTGACACCATCACCTTCATTTCCACCGACAAAGGCCACAACGCGGAAGGCATCAAGGGGATGTTGCCAGAAGGGGCCGAAGAATTCAAAAGCAAGCTGGGCGCCGACTTTGTCCTGACGCTCACTGCTGAGGGCCTGTACGGCATCAAATGCACCCCGCATTACACGATGGGCATGGTGGCGCTGATCCAGGCCGGTGCTCCGGTCAACATCGATGCGGTGACGGCTGTGGTACACAAAGGCAAGGCGAAGACCCGGTTCGAGCCGCTGTTTACACAGATCACCGAGTAGCCGATCACGCCTGACAGGAAGGGCGGCCCCGATGATGGGGCCGCCCTTCCTGTTTGTGCCAGCTGCAGCGCCAAAGACAATTTGACCGGTCAGGTCAACCCCTTCCGCACCAGCCGAAATCCCAGATAATCCGGCGGCACGCCCGCGGCGCAGCCACCCGACCGCGCATCCCGGATAAAGTCGATCACGAAGGCGCGGTGTTTGCCTTGCACGGCGCGCACCCCGCAATAGTCTGATTGTGTCAGGATCGCCGCCCCGTCCGGCGACAGCGTGCCGTTCTTGAAGCACGTCTCGGTCCATTCCCAGATGTTGCCGGCCATGTCGGCGACACCGCCCGTATTAACCCCGAAATGCCCCTGCGGATGGGCAACAAGGTCTGCCTCGCCGCGCAATTCGACCTCGCGCAGATAGCTGGCAATCCAGCGGCGTGAGGGGTCTGTGCCGTTGGCCGCTTCGGAAAAGCCGTCTTCGCTGCCCCGTTCGGCCGCCGCGCGCAGCCATTCGGCGTCGGTCGGCAGGCGCCAGTGCTGTCCGCTGCGTTCACTGAACCATGTGGCATAGGCTGTGGCGTCGATGTGGTTGATCCCGGTCTGGGCAAAATCCGTTCGCCCGGCGGAGGGCACGGGCGGACAGGCGTTTTCGGCCACGCAAAAAGCGTACTCCGCCTCGGTGACGTGGTTTTTCATGATATCCAGAGCAGGCGCGTCCTGCCGTTGTTTTGGCGCATCGACGACGCGGGTGCCTTGGCGGAAATCACCCGCCGGGCGATAATCCTGCTGCGCGGCGGCAAGGCGGATGGTTTCCGGACTAATCAATGGCGCGGTCCGATCAGGCCAAAGCGCGACGGCGGCGCTTACGGTGACCACGACCATTGAAGCAAGTGCGATGCGACGTTTCATGATTGCCCTCCGGATCGAAAAGGGCGGCCCCTGACCCGGGACCGCCCATCTGTCTTGGTTGCCAAAGTTACGGCAGCGCGGTGCGGCCTTCGTATGCTCCGTCGTATTCGACCGGGGCGACCACTTGTTCCATCAGGTCATTGTTCCAGTCGCCGCCAACAATCACATGCGCCGTGGCACCCAGATTGACCGCCTCGATCAGGTTGTGATTGACGTAGGCGTACACGCCGGGTTGCAGGAAGGTGTAAAGCGCCGCCCCCGCTGACCCGCCGCGAATGAACCACGTCTCCAGATCACGTTCCGGCGCGTTGTTGAATTTGCCGGTTTCCCAGACCAGATCGCCGTGGCCCCCGATCAGGTGCGGGCGGGTGTCGCGGTTGGCCTGGCTGTGGATGAACAGAACCGTTTCACCCTGTTCGGCCGTCAGCGCCTTGTCCCCGGTCAGGGCGCCCACACGGCCGTTGAACACGACATGCGACGGGATCAGTCGGTTCATCACCTCCAGCGTGTCGGGATAGCTTTCCCCCGCATCGGCAAAGCGCTTGTAGGTGCCATCTTCGCCCCGCGGGATGTAGAAATCGTTCTCGCCGACGTAATAGACCCGGTCATAGGACACCGGTTTGCCCAGATGGTCCTTCAGCCCGTCGCGCGGCAGCACCATGATTGCGCCGGACATCCCCGATACCACATGCCAGGGGATCATCGGGCCGCCCGGGGCGCAGTGATAGACAAACACCCCCGGCCGCGTCGCCTTGAACCGCAGCACTGCCTTTTCGCCGGGGTTCACCAGCGTCAATGATCCGCCGCCCAACGCGCCGGTGGCGGCGTGGAAGTCGATGTTGTGTTGCATCATGTTTTCCGGCGGGTTGAACAGCGTCAGTTCGACATAGTCGCCCTCGTGCACCACCATCAGCGGGCCGGGAACCGATCCGTTGAACGTCATCGCCTGAATCCAGGCGTCCTCGTCGACCTGCAGTTCCTTCTCGATGATCTTCATCTCGAATTCCACGATCTGCGGGCCAACCGTCGCCACCTGTTCATGCGGGTGTACGAACGGTGGGGCGACCAGTTTTACTTTGCGGCGGGTCAAGGCCGACAGATCGACCGGTGCCGCGCCAGAGGTGTCCATTACCTCTTCCGCCGCAGCGGAGGTCTTTAGGACATAGGGCGAGGCCGCAACCAAGGCGGCCCCCATGAGTGCAGCGCGTCTGGTCAGCATTTGGTTTTCCTTTCAGGAGTGGGTCGTTTCCCGAAAATTACCTGCGGCATAGACCGCGTTCGTTGTGCTGCAACAATGTCGACGGCAGATTTCCGACCTTATGCAGCAAAAGCACCAACCAATGCGGATCTTTCGCGCTCTGTTTCGACTGGAATTTCAGCACGTTGGACAAAATGACGGATAGCGTACTGCACCAGCTTCACCGCCAGGCACTCAACGGGCAGCATGGCAGGCTGGATCAAGTCACGGCGTTGATGCTGATGCGTGGCGTGGGGCCGAAAGCCAAGCGGCCTTCGGCAGGCGGCGGCGGTCGCAAGCGCAAAGTCGTGCCGCAAGCGATGCGAGACTCCGCCCAATCGTTTATGGCTTGCGTCCGTCTGCGGGCATGGACATCGGCAGGTCGGGCAGGGCATCGCAGACGGTCCGCAACCGGTTCAGGGCCTGCAGAAGTTGTATCAGATCCTCGCGTCCGTAGACGTTTTCGATATCGCGATAGACGGCTTCGGATATCACTGCAACTCGGTCGAATATGTCCTGCCCGGTCTGCGTCAATTTGAAAAAGCGGCTGCGGAAATCCGTGCTGTCGTGTTCGATTATCAGGCCGCGTTTGGTCAGGCTGCGGAAAATCCGCGACAGCGAAGGCTGCAACAGCGCGCAGCGATCTGCCAGCGTCTTGGAATCCAGCGGCTCGCCTGCGGCCAGCGCGCGCAGCACGCGCCATTGCGGCTGGGTCAGCCCTTCGGCGTCGGTGTGGCGCTTGAATTTATGCGCCGTCGCGGCGCGGGCGCGCAACAAGGCGATGGGCAGCGCGGCCTCGAACCCGCGCAGACGGGTCACGGGCGCTGTAGTGACGGCATCATCCGGAGGGGTCATGCGTCGTTCCTTCTTCCGCGATGAACCGGGCCGCGCGGGCCCCAATCATCATGCTGGGGGCATTGGTGTTGCCCGATGTCAGGCGCGGCATGACGGACGCATCCGCCACGCGCAATCCCCGGATGCCACGCACCCGCAGGCGGGGGTCGGTGACGGCATCGGGGTCATCGGTGGCCCCCATCCGCGCGGTTCCGGCGGGATGGTAGACGGTTTTGGCGCTGGCGCGGATATGGGCGATCAGGCTGTCGTCATCCAAAGGACCAGCCGCAGGTTGCCGCCGCTGCCCCAGAATGGCGGTAAAGGCGGGCTGATCCAGCAGCGACAGCGCCAGACGCAATCCGCGCAGCGTGGTGGCGATATCATCGGGATGGGTCAGGATACCGGCCTCCAGCCGCCCCGGCGCACTCGGATCGCGGCTGGCAAGCGTCAATCGTCCTCGCGACGCCGGGCGCAGTACGCAGACCGAAAAGCTGATGCCATGGCCGTCGAAGGGTGGCTGGCTCGCCGCACCAGCAAATCCGGGCAGCATGTGAAACTGGATATCCGGGCGACCCGCGCCGCTGGTGTCGACAAAACCACCGGCCTCGACCATGTTCGAACTCAGCAGCCCACGCCGTGTTGCCAGATAGTGCAGCATATGACGCATGGCGGCGATGCCGCGATCCTGACCAAAGATAGAGATCGGCGCGCGCGTTTCCGCCTCGACGGGGATGGCCATGTGATCTTGATACTGCGTGCCGACAGCGGGCAGATCGACCAGTACCGGCACGCCCTGCGCGGCCAGATCGGCCTTGGGTCCCATCCCCGACCGCATCAGGATCAAAGGGGTCGACAGGGCGCCCGCACTCAGGATCACCTCGCGCCGCGCGTTGATCGTGCGGCCATCGGCCAGCCGCACACCCGTGGCGCGGCCCTGTTCGACGATGACCCGGTCGATCCGCGCGCCGGTCAACAGCGTGACATTGCCCCGCCTCAGCGCGGGCCGCAGAAACGCCACGGCGGCGCTGCACCGGCGGCCATCGCGGATGGTCGTCTGGTAGAACCCGACACCGGATTGATCCGCGCCGTTGAAATCGGGCGATTGTTGCAGGCCGGCCTGTTCGCACGCCGCCAGAAAGGCGGTTGACAATGGATGGCGATGCCGCGGGTTCGATACTGTCAGCGGGCCTCGGCGGCTATGGAACGGCCCGCCGTGGATGCGGTTGCCTTCCAATGCACGAAACACCGGCAGGACGCTGGCATGATCCCAGTCAGTGCAGCCCAACGCCGCCCAGTCGTCGTAGTCCTGCGCCTGCCCGCGAATATAGATCATCGCGTTCACCGATGATCCGCCTCCTACCACATGGCCCTGTGGCACCAGACAGGGCCGCCCGCCCAGACCCGGTTCCGGCTGGCTGGCGTGAACCACGGCATCGCGCCCGCCCCGCAACACCCGGAAAAAGGTTGCGGGGATATGGATCCACGGGTTGCGGTCACGGCGACCGGATTCGATCACCAGCACGTTAAGCGCCGGATCTTGGGCCAGTTCGGCCGCCACCACGCAGCCCGCCGACCCTGATCCACAAATGATGTAATCGAAATCACGCATATCAGATCACCCTGTCAGCCGTCTTGACTCGATAACTTATGTACACTTAACGTGTTATACAACAATCAAACGCGGTGTGTAGCGCGCGGGCGCAACCACATCATCGGCAGGCACCGGCCAGGCCCTGGCACGGTGTAACAACAGGGTGGAGAGAATGATGATCACAACACTTCGCGCAACGATGATGACGGTGGCCCTGATGGGCGGGCTGGCGGCGGCGGTTCCGGCTCGGGCGGAAACGACAATCCTTTTCAACAACTTCCTACCACCGAATGATGTGCTGAACCTGAATGTGTTGCAGCCATGGTTGGCGGATATCGCCCGCGTCACCGAAGGCCGGGTCAAGGTCGAACAACCCGCCGCATCGCTGGCACCGCCGCCCGAATTGCTGAACATGGTGCAGCAGGGCATCGCGGACGGGGCCTTTATCATGGTCGGTTTTCTGGAACAATCGAACCCGGTCTTTCAGATCAGCCTGATGCCCGGCATGGCCCCTACCGCCGAAGCGGCGTCGCTCGCGGGCTGGCGCACCTATGGCGAACATTCTGCGGGTAAAAACGAACTGGATGGCGTGGAATTGCTGGGCATCGTGTCGGTGCCGGGCGGGTCGATCTACAACTCTGGCGACACTCCCTTTGCGGCGATGGCCGACATGAAGAACGTCAAGATGTGGGCCTTGCCGGGTGTTTCGGCGCGTGTGCTCGGGGCTTTGGGCACGGTCGTGACGCCTGGACCGGCTGTGCGGATGTATGAGGTGATCTCGGGCAGGGTGGTTGATGCGTTCTGCTGCGTCAACTATCCGTCCATCGAAGTGTTCAACGTCGATCAGTTCGTCGGTGCCGTCACCGAAGTGCCTGGCGGGATCTTTGCGCCGACGTTTGCGTTCTTTATCGCGTCCGAGACATGGAACCAAATTCCTGCCGCTGATCAGGACCTGATCCGGTCCGTGTCCGGCGAGGTCATGGCGAAACGCGCCGCAGAGATTGACACCGTCAACGCCGCCGCTCGCGAGCGCTATGTCGCGTCCGGACGGCCCGTGATCATGGCGTCCGATGCGTTTCAGGCCGAAATGCGCGCGGCATGGGCCCCCATCGAGGCGGACTGGATCGCGGCCGCAACCCAACGCGGCGTGGATGGCGCGGCGGCGCTGGCGTTCTACCGCGCCGAACTGGCCCGTGTTCAGGCGGCAAAATGACAGGGACGGGTGGCGCGGCGGACATTCCAAGCCGCGGCGCCCGGCTTTGGCGGGGACTTGAGCGGGGGCTTGAAGGGCTGATGGCAGTGTTTCTGCTGTCGATGGCCATCATCACCGTCATTGATGTCATAGGGCGGTATTTTCTGAACGCGCCGCTGCCGGGTGGCTATGAACTGGTGCAATATCTGATGGCGCTGTCGGTATTTGCCGCCTTGCCGCTGTCGACCCGATCGCAAAGCCACCTGACCGTTTCGCTGCTGGTGGACGGGCTGACAGGCCGGGCCAAACGTATCCATCATATCGCCATCTTGTTGATTTCGGCCATGGCGCTGGCGTTTCTGGCATGGCGAATGGGCGTGCAGGCGCAGGTTCTGACCCGGTCCGACGCGGTGTCGGGATCGCTGGGTCTGCCGCTGCCGCCGGTTGCCTGGGCGATGACAGGGCTGGCCTGGCTGGCAGTCGTGGTCGCGGTCATGCTGGTGCTGCGCGCCGTGCTGGGCCACAGCCCTGATACCGCCACCCGGCCAGGGGTGCCGGAATGATCGCCGCACTGATCGGCTTTGCGGTGCTGCTGCTGCTGGCCTTTGCCGGGGTGCCGCTGGGGTTCGCGCTGATCATCGTGGGCGTCGCGGGCTTTGCCTGGGCGCGGGCCGATCTGGTCGGAAACACCCTGCTGGGCTGGGGTGAGGCCGGGCTGGAGGTCCACTGGCGCGCGCTGAACGCGGCGTTTTCCATGGCCGGGCAACAGACCTTTGACGTCGCCACGTCCTACAGCCTGACGGTGATCCCGCTGTTCGTGTTGATGGGGGCGTTCATCCACCGCAGCCAGCTGAGCGCAGAGCTGTACACAGCCGCGAACGCATTTCTGGGCCATTATCGCGGCGGGCTGGCCATGGGCACGGTTGCGGCCTGCGGCGGGTTTGCGGCGGTGTGCGGATCGTCCATCGCGACGGCGGCCACGATTTCCAAGGTCGCGGTTCCGTCGATGCGGCGCTATGGCTATTCTGACAGCCTGTCCACCGGATCGGTCGCGGCAGGGGGCACGCTGGGCATCCTGATCCCGCCCTCGGTGCCCATGGTCATTTATGGCCTGCTGTCCGAAACCGACATCGCGAAACTGTTCATCGCGGGCATCGTGCCGGGTCTGTTGCTGATGATCCTGTTCTGCATCGCGATCCTGTTCACGGTCACGCTGAACCCCGCCAGTGGCCCGCGCGGCGAACGGGTGCCAATGGCGCAACGGTTTCGCCTGTTGGCGCGGGTCTGGGGCATCGTGGTGATCTTTACCGTCATCATCGGCGGCATCTATGCGGGCATATTCACCCCGACCGAGGCTGCAGGCGTCGGCGTGATCGCCGCCGCCGCCTTTGCGATTGCACGCGGCAAGTTGGGGCCAAAAGCGCTGTGGGACAGTCTGGTGGAAACCGGCATCACGACCGGCATGATCTTTGTCGTGGCAATCGGCGCTCTGATATTCTCGAATTTTGTCAATCTGGCCGGGTTTACCCGCGCCATCACCGACATTCTGGGAGGGCTTGATGTCGCGCCGATCTGGATCGTGCTGGCGATCTGCGCGATCTATCTGATCCTTGGCTGCGTGTTCGACAGCCTTGCGATGCTGATCCTGACGGTGCCGGTCTTTGCCGCGATCCTGACGCCGTTGGGCGTGGACATGATCTGGTTCGGCATCATCGCGGTGATCGCCGTGGAACTGGGGCTGATCACGCCGCCGATCGGGATCAACGTTTTCGTGGTCAAGGCCGCGGTCGGGGACGTCAACGTCTGGACGATCTTTCGCGGCATCATGCCGTTTCTGATTGCGATGCTGGTTTTGCTGGGGCTGGTGCTGGTGTTCCCCGGCCTTGCGACATGGCTGCCGTCAATGATGGGGCGTTAAACTGGATCAACCCAATGATGTCTTTTTAGATCAGGGTCAGGGCTCGTGCCTGTTCCATCGCCGGGACATGACGGTTACGGCGAGTGCGACGGCAGACAGGCAAACCTTTGGGCAACCGAACTTATCGACATCGACGCACTTCGCTGCCGCGAGGAATCCCGGGCGAACGCGACGGGCTGCCGCCGTCCGTCATGCGCGAAAACGACTGGTGGAATTCACGCGGTCGCCGTTCTGCTGTTCTGTCTGCTGCCAAAGCGGTTCAGGGGGCAGGCGGTAAAGTTCAACGGCAGACGTTGCCGAGTATCACTGCGGACGCGCTTGAACCGGTGGACTGGCAACAGGCGTATCGGCAGCTCAATGCCCGGTATCCCGACAAGCCGCCGACGGTGGGGTGGCAATGCTGAACGTCGAATTTGACGCAGTGCCGCTGGCAGCGCGGACCGGCAGGGCTGGCGGTTGGGTCACCAAAGCGTTCGAGGTGAGGGGGCAGGGCAGTCGCCTGACGTTCAACGCAGTCGAACCCCGGCCCCGCCCGATACGTCCGGACCAGCCGCCACATCATCCGCGTTGCGGTGATGATATGGTCTGCCGGCCGCTTTCGCCGTGGAACGGCGGGACTTCGTGTATCCAAGAACGCCCAAGTCAGCCAACGAGGCGGTCCCGGTCTCCGGTGGGCCTGGTCGCAAACGGCGGCATTGACCGTACTCAAGACATCAACGCCGCGGAATGCAGCCTCATCGTCGCACGAAATGCCGTCGGTCCGGCAGCGCGCGCAGCGCTTTCGTGCGGAGGGAACCGGCCGGATGCCTATGATGCGCGGCTTTGACGCCGTCGACGCAACCCCCAGTCACGCAACCCCCAGTCAGGCAGCCCCCAGTCACGCTGCCCCCAGTCACGCTGCCGTCGTCAAGGAGTGGCGGCCGAATCGTCCGCCCGAACGCCGGACAGCGCCCCGGCGTTGCGCCCGACCGGCATGCGGCGGTATTCGCCGACGCAGACGCGCGTCAGGTCCTATCCTATCGTCAGGACGGCTGTCGCTTCGATCTCGATCAGCGCGGCGTCCTCGACCAAATCCTTGACCACAACCATCGTCATCGCGGGATAGCTTCGGCCCAGCACACGGCGATAAGCCTCGCCGATCTGGCGCTGGCTGGCTGCGTAGTCCTGCTTCGAGGTCACATACCAGGTCAGCCGGACAAGATCCTCGGGTCCGCCACCGGCGGCTTCCAGCACCGTACGAATGTTGCGAAGGGCCTGTTCCATCTGGCCTTCGAACGTTTCCGAAACGAAGACCTGATTTTCATCCCAGCCGATCTGCCCGCCCACATATAGCGTGCCGTCCTTGGTCAGAATCCCGTTGGCGTAACCTTTTGCCGGAGCCCAGCCTTCGGGGTGAATGATCGTGTGCCGCATCAGGTGCCTTCCTGCATGAAATTCTCGATTTTGGTTCGCAGGGCGGGTGGCCAGCATGCCGCGCGCCCGTTGTTGCCCACATGCACCAGAACCGAATGGGCGACAAAGCGGGTCTCGCTGCCGCACTCTGCCGTGATGTCCAACCGCAGGCTGGCGCGTCCGATCTTGCTGCAATCCAGTGTCAGATCCAGCCGGTCGCCATGGCGACTGGGGGCCGTGAACCGGGCCGAAATCTCGGCTGTCGGCACTCCGCCGGTGTCGTGGAGCATTTCAAAGGGATGGTCGAGTGCGGTGTCGAAGAACGCCTCGACGCAGTCGTTTATCATTTCGAAATATCGTGGAAAAAAGACGATTCCGGCCGGATCGCAATGCCGGAACAGCACTTTCTGGGGAAAGGAAAACCGCATGTCTCAGACCCCGAGATACTGATCTGTGACGGCTGCCGTCAGATCGGCAAAGCCGCCGGACCAGACAGAGCGGCCCTTTTCAAGGATCACCGCCTTGTCGGCGACCGTCGCCAGTTCCCTCAGCGATTTGTCGACCACAAGGATGGCCAGCCCGGAGTCCGATTTCAAACGCTTGATCGCGGCCCATATTTCCTGCCGGACGACGGGGGCAAGCCCCTCGGTCGCCTCGTCGAGGATCAAGAGCCGGGGGTTGGTCATCAGCGCCCGGCCGATGGCCAGCATCTGCTGCTCGCCCCCCGACAGAGAGGACGCAATCTGATCGCTGCGTTCCCCGAGGCGGGGAAATAAGCGGTGCACCGCGTCCAGATTCCATGGCCCCGGCCGGGCCGCGACGATCAGGTTTTCATAAACGGTCAGGTTGGCGAAACAGCGCCGCCCTTCGGGGACCAGGCCGATACCGGCCCGGGCGGCCATGAAGGCCGGCAGGGGACCCATGTCGCGCCCGTCGAAGGTGACGGTGCCGCCACGGTTGGCCAACAGGCGGCAGATGACCTTGACGGTCGTCGATTTCCCCATGCCATTGCGCCCCATCAGGGCCAGAACCTGACCTTCTTCGAGGTCCAGATGTACATCGAACAGCGCCTGCGACGCGCCATAGAAGGCCGAGATATGAGCAAGTTTCAACAGGCTCAAGCTGCGTCCTCCTCGCCAAGATAAGCGGTCCTGACCAACGGGTCGGACCGGATTTCGGCGGCGCTGCCCGTTGCGATGACCTCGCCATAGACCAGCACGGTGATCCGGTCGGCCAGGGCGAACACGGCATCCATGTCATGCTCCACCAGCAGGATCGGCGCCTCCTGTCGGAGCGTGTCGAGAAACCCCGTCAGCCTGCGCGATCCTTCGGCCCCAAGTCCTGCCATCGGTTCGTCCATCAGAAACACCTTCGGGGTCCGCGTCAGGGCAACGGCGACCTCTAGCTGGCGGCGCTGCCCGTGGGACAATTCGGCGGTACGGAACCGGGCGAATTCCTCAAGCCCGACCTGCTTGAGCGCGTGATGGCCGATCCCGAGCAGCTCTTCGTCCTTCATGACATCCCTGAAAAAGCGAAACACGTCGCCGCGGCGGCCAAGCGCGCCCAGAACGACGTTCTGAAGCACCGTCATATCCATGGCCAACGACGAGATCTGGAACGTGCGCGCCAGCCCGGCCTGTGCGCGGGCCACGACACCAAGCGCGGTCATGTCCCGGCCTTCGAACCAAACCGAACCCGCGTCAGGCACAAGGCTGCCGTCGATCTGTTTTATCAGGGTCGATTTTCCCGCGCCGTTCGGACCGATCAGCGCGTGGATTTCGCCCGGTCTGAGGTCGAGTGACACATTGTTGCTGGCCTTGAGCGCGCCGAAGCTTTTCGAGATGTTTCGAATTTCAAGGATCGGATCAGTCATGGGCGACCTCCCGTCCGGCTACCAGCCCGATCAGGCCGCCCTTGGCGAAAAGGACGACGACAAGCAGCAGCGCGCCTAGGTAAATGTTCCAATAGTCGCTGAGCCCGCCCAAAAAATGTTCCAGCAGGATAAAGAGCGCGGCCCCGACGATCGGCCCGAAAAGCCGACCCACCCCGCCGAGGATGATGAAGATCATGATCTCGCCAGAGGTTTGCCAGCTGAACATGGTAGGGCTGACAAAGCGGTTGAGATCAGCAAAAAGCGCGCCGGCAAGGCCCGTGATCGCGCCCGAGATGACGAAGGCCACCAGCCGCAGGCGGTAGGGGCCGATCCCGACCGACTGCACGCGTGTCGCGTTCTGTCGGGCGGCGGACAGGGCGAGGCCGAAGGACGACCGCGACAGACGCGCCACGCCAAACACCGCGAGGCCGAGGATCACATAGCAGATCGCGAAAAACTGGATGGGGTCCAGCGTGTTCAGGCCGGGAAACCCGTTGCGGACATAGATCGACAGCCCGTCCTCGCCGCCATAGGCCGGCCAGCTGATGGCAAAGAAATAGAACATCTGCCCGAACGCCAGAGTGATCATGATGAAATAGACACCCGAAGTGCGCAAGCTCAACGCGCCGATCGCCAAGGCGGCAAGCCCGCTTCCGATCATCGCGACCAGCCAGATCACCGGCATGGATTTCGTGCCCTCGATCAGGAACGGCCATTCCATCATCGGGGTAAAGGTCTGCGAATGGCTGGCCAGAACGCCCATGGCATAGCCGCCGATCCCGAAAAAGACGGCGTGGCCAAAGCTGACCAGCCCGCCCAGCCCCAGAGCGACGTTCAGCCCGACACCGGCCAGCGCCAGAACCGCGACGCGGGTGGCCAGCGTGATGGTGAACGGCTCGTTGGATACCCAGGCCCAAAGCGGAATGACCAGAAGCCCAAGGAATACAACCGTGTTCAGAACGGTTTCGCGGCGCATGTCAGGCATTTCCATACAGTCCATTCGGTTTGAACAGGAGCACCGCTGCCATCAGGACATAGATCGACATCGACGCCAGCGCCGATCCGACCGAGGTCGCGGCAGAAGGGTCCATGAACGCCCCGAAGATCGTCGGTAGCAGGAACCGGCCCATTGTATCGGTCAGCCCGACCAGGACAGCGCCGACCAGCGCCCCCTTTATCGACCCGATGCCGCCGATCACGATGACCACAAAGGCAAGGATCAGCACCGGTTCACCCATCCCGACCTGCACCGACTGGATCGCCCCGATCAACGCGCCGGCAAGACCTGCCAACGCTGCTCCCAACGCGAAGACCAGCGTGTAAAGCCGCGAGATGTTGACCCCGAGCGCGCCGATCATCTCGCGATCGCTTTCGCCGGCGCGGATCTGGATACCGAGGCGGGTCCAGGCGATCAGCGCGAAAAGGCCGGCCGCGACCAGCAGGCCCACGACGATCAGCATGAGCCGGTAGAACGGATACTGGATGCCGCCGGGCAATGTGATCGGCCCCGAAAGATAGTCCGGGATGTTCAGGAACAGTGGGAAAGAGCCGAATACCCAGCGCGTCCCTTCCGAAAAAATCAGGATCAGGGCGAACGTCGCCAGCACCTGGTCAAGATGGTCGCGGGCATAAAGATGCCGGATGACCGTCAATTCGATGATCGCCCCGGCCACGGCGGCGGCGACAAGGCTGGCAACCAGCGCAAGAAGGAACGATCCCGTTGCGGCCGCCACCGCGGCGGCTGCGAATGCGCCGATCATGTAAAGCGATCCATGGGCCAGATTGATCAGCCCCATGACACCGAAGATCAGCGTCAGCCCGGCTGCCATCAGGAAAAGCATGATGCCAAACTGAAGCCCGTTCAGCAGTTGCTCGATCATGAGTATGAGCGACATGTGTCGGACTTCCCCTTGCCGGATTTAGGATTGGGTGCCGGGCCGCGTGTGCGGCCCGGCAAAGACATCACATCTTGCAATCGACCGCGTAGGCATCGGAATGGTTCTCGAGCGCGATCCCGACGATCCTGTTGGTGTAAATGTCGCCCTTCTTGATCACTTCGCGGGCATAGATGTTCTGGATCGGATGATTGTTCGGACCGAACGCGAAACTGCCGCGGGTGCTGGCGAAGTCAGCCGCTTTCAGTGCCGCCCTGAAGGCGTCCTGATCGGAAACATCTGCGACATTGAGGGCGCTGATCAGCAGGTTGGCGGTATCGAAGCCCTGCGAGGCGTAGAGCGACGGCAGGCGACCGTAGGCCGCCTCGAAGGTCTGGACGAAAGCGACGTTGGCCGCGTTGTCCATATCCGGGCTCCATTGCGAGGTGTTGATGATGCCCAAGGCCGCATCGCCAACCGCCTGAAGGATGCCTTGGTCAAAGCTGAAGGCCGGCCCGACGACCGGCAGTTCGACGCCCGAGTCGGCATATTGCTTGAGGAAGGAAATCCCCATTCCGCCGGGCAGAAAGAAGAACACGGAATCCGCGCCCGATGCCCGGATCTGGGCGATCTCGGCCGCATAGTCGGTCTGGCCCAGCTTGGTATAAAGTTCGCCTGCCAGATCCCCCTTGAAGAACCTCTTGAACCCGGTCAGCGCGTCCTGCCCGGCGGGATAGTTCGGGGCAAGGATGAAGGTGTTCTTGTACCCGATGCCGGTGGCATAAGCGCCCGCCGCTTCGTGCAGGTTGTCATTCTGCCAGGCCACGTTGAAATAGTTCGGATGGCAGCCTTTGCCGGCCAGCGCGGACGGACCGGCATTGGGCGACAGGTAGAATTTCCCCTGCGCCAGAGTGCTGGGCACCACGGCCATGGCAAGGTTGGACCAGATCAGCCCGGTCAGGATATCGACCTTTTCCGACTGGATCATCTTGTCGGCCAGCTGAACCGCGATGTCGGGTTTTTGCAGGTCGTCCTCGATGATGACCTCGATGTCGGTCCGGCCCGATTGCTGGATCGCCAGCAAGAAGCCGTCGCGCACGTCGATGCCCAGTCCGGCACCGCCGCCCGACAGCGTGGTGATCATGCCAACCTTGGTTTCGGCGTGGGCGCCGATGGCCAGCGTGGAAAGCGCCGTGGCCAATGCAAGTTTCTTCAGGTTCATGTCTGGTTACTCCCTTGTCTGATTGATCGCTTCGTTTCAGTTTCTACCTGTCCGCACAGACGGTCGGCTGTGACGGGGCCGGCACGCCTGACGCTGCTCATTCCTTTAGTTCCCTTAGCAGATATCGCTGGATCTTGCCTGTCGCCGTCTTTGGCAGGGCTGTGTGAAAGCGGACTGATCGCGGGTACTTGTAGGGCGCAATCGTCGCCTTCACGTGGTCCTGCAGCAGCACGCGGGTCGCTTCCGACGGCACGATGCCGTCTGCGAGCACGACATGCGCCTCGACGATCGTTCCGCGCGCGGCGTCGGTCGCGCCCACCACGGCGCATTCGACCACTGCGGCATGCGCCAAAAGGGCGGCTTCGACCTCGGGACCGGCAATGTTGTAGCCCGACGAGATGATCATGTCGTCGTTGCGCGCGGCAAAGTGCAGGTGGCCGTCGTCGTCCATCCAGAAGCTGTCGCCGGTGATGTTCCATCCGTCGCGGACATAGGTTTTCTGCCGTGGGTCCGCGAGATAGCGGCAGCCGGTCGGGCCGCGCACGACCAGGCGGCCGATGTCCCCGCGTGGCAGGTCATTCATGTCCGCGTCCACCACGCGCGCCTCATATCCCGTGACCGGCTTGCCGGTGCAGGCCGGACGATGGTCGTCAAACCGGTTGGAAATGAAGATGTGCAGCATCTCGGTCGCGCCGATCCCGTCCAGCATCGGCTTTCCGGTCTTTTTCTGCCACTGCTCGTAGATCGGGGCGGGCAGGGTTTCGCCCGCCGACACCGCGGCCCGCAGGCTGGACAGATCGGCGCCGTCGTCCATCGCCTGCAACATCACCCGGTAGGCGGTTGGGGCGGTGAGGCAGATGGTGGCGCGGTATTTCTGGATGATCTCGATCAGGTTGGGCGGCGACGCGTTTTCCAGCAGCGCGGCGGCTGCTCCGAACCGCAGCGGAAACACCGCCAGCCCGCCAAGCCCGAAGGTGAAGGCAAGCGGCGGCGACCCCACGAAAATGTCGTCGGGCGTGACCCCCAGTACCTCGCGGCCATACCCATCCGCGATGATCAAGAGATCGCGGTGAAAGTGCATCGTGGCCTTCGCCTCGCCAGTGGTGCCGGACGTGAACCCCAGCAGGGCGACATCGTCGCGGCCGGTGGCGACGGCCTCGAAGGTCACCGGCTTTTCCAAGGCCAACCGGTCAATATCGGCATCGTGGTTGGACGTGCCGTCAAAACCCGCAACCGTGACCAGAAATTCGCTGCGCGACGCGCAGATGGCAAGTTCTTCCATCAGACGCGTATCGCACAGAGCATGGGTGATCTGCGCCTTATCGACGATCTTTGCCAATTCGCCCGCCCGCAACATCGGCATCGTGTTGACGACCACCGCGCCAGCCTTGGTCGCCGCCAGCCAGCACGCGACCATGGCGGGATTGTTCGCCGACCGGATCAGGACACGGTTGCCCGGCTTGACGCCCAGATCGTCGACCAGGGCATGGGCCAGCCTGTTGGTCCAGTCCGACAGTTCCTTGTAGGTCCGCCGTCGTCCGTTGCCGATCAGCGCCGTTCTGTCGCCAAACCCGCGGGCCACCATCGCATCGGTCAGTTCCACGGCGGCATTCAGGCGTTCCGGATAGTCGAACCCGTCCAGAAGCAGGTCGGGAAACTGGTCTGACGGCGGCAAGTTGTCCCGTGCGAACGTATCGACATGACCGGTCGGTCCAAGTGCAGTGCTCATCTTACGTTTGCGCCCCCATGATGAAGGATGTTCCCGCACATGCCGGCGCTCGGGAAATGGCAACGCGGGGGCCGGTCATCGGGCCCGCCCGGTCTTGGCAAGATGATCGGCCATGACCTGTCGGGCGATGACAACCCGCTGCACGTCCGACGCGCCCTCGTAGATCCTCAGGGCGCGGATCTCGCGGTACAGCCGTTCGACCGTCTCGCCGGACCGGACGCCGTCGCCGCCATGAAGTTGCACGGCACGGTCAATGACCTGCTGTGCCTGATCGGTTGAGAAAAGCTTGGCCATCGCCGCCTCGCGCGTTACCCGCGCGGCACCCATGTCCTTGGTCCACGCCGCCCGGTAGACCAGAAGCGCGGCGGCATCCACATCCACCGCCATGTCCGCGATGTGACCCTGCACCATCTGGAGGTCGAACAGCGGTGCCCCCTGCACCTGCCGTGTGATCACGCGGTCCAACGCTTCGTCCAGCGCGCGACGGGCAAAGCCAAGCGCCGCCGCAGCGACCGTGGAACGAAAGACATCCAGCACCGCCATGGCGATCTTGAACCCCGCGCCTCGGCCACCCAGCAGCGCCGTTGCCGGAATGCGGCAGTCCGTGAAGCGCAGTCGCGCCAGCGGGTGCGGAGAAATGGTTTCCAGACGCTCGACAATCTCGAACCCTGGCAGGCCGGCGGGCAGCACAAACGCCGACAGCCCGCGAGCGCCGGGGGCTTCGCCGGTCCGGGCAAATAGCGTGTAGACATCCGCGATCCCGCCATTGGATATCCAGGTCTTTTCGCCGTTCAGCACAAACGCGTCACCGTCTTGGACCGCCGTCATGGTGGAATTGGCCACATCCGATCCCGATTGCGGTTCGGTCAGCGCAAACGCGGCGATGGCCAGGCCGCTGCGGGTCAGGGGCAGCCATTCGGCTTTCTGGGCCGGCGTTCCGAACAGCGATATGGCCCCGGTGCCCAGCCCCTGCATGGCAAAGGCGAAGTCGGCAAGGCCGTCATGACGCGCCAGTATTTCGCGGGTCAGGCACAGGCTGCGGACATCGAGCGGTGCGTTGTCCTCGGTCGCGCTGTGCCGCAGCCATCCCGCGTCGCCCATCCCGCGGACAAGAGCGCGACAGGCGGCGTCGGTATCGCCGTGGTCGATCGCCGACAGGGCCACGGTTGCCCAACGTTCCAGCCCGGACGCCAGCGCGCGGTGCTCGGGTTCAAAGAAGGGCCAGTCGAGAAAGCTGCGGTCCGGCATCAGTTCCCCCCGAAGATCGGTTGTTCCTTGGCCACGAAGGCCCGGTAGGCGCGTTCGAAATCCGCGGTCTGCATGCAGATCGCCTGAGCCTGAGCCTCTGCCTCGATCGCCTGCTCCAGACCCATGTTCCATTCCTGATTCAGTTGGGTCTTGGTGATGGAATGGGCAAACGTCGGACCATTGGCCAAGCGCTGCGCCAGTGTGCGCGCCGCATCCTCCAGCGCGTCCGCCGCATGCAGGGCGTTCCAAAAGCCCCAGTTCAGGCCTTCTTCGGCCGCCATGCTACGTCCGGTATAGAGCAAGTCGGCGGCGCGCCCCTGTCCGATGATCCGGGGCAGCATCGCGCAGGCCCCCATGTCGCAGCCCGCCAGACCGACCCGCGTGAACAGGAATCCGCATTTGGCGGACGGCGTCGCCAGCCGCAGGTCGGACGCCATCGCGATGATCGCGCCCGCGCCGACACAAATGCCGTCGACGGCCGCGATGATCGGCTTGCCGCAGCCGATCATGGCCTTGACCAGATCGCCGGTCATCCGCGTAAAGGCCAGCAGCTCTTTCATGTCCATGCCGACCAGCGGGCCGATGATCTCGTGCACGTCGCCGCCGGAACAGAAATTGCCGCCGGCGCCGGTGATGGTGAAGACGCGCACCGCATCGTCCTGCGTCGCGGCGCGGAACATGGCGCTCAGTTCGGCATAGCT
>JBBRCF010000049.1:0-24285 GCA_038205135.1 Rhodobacterales bacterium | reverse complement strand
CTGCACGTCGCGGATCGACAGGCCGTAACGGGCCAGCCTCTGCCGGTCGGGCACGATGTCAAGGTAATAGCCGCCGATCACCCGCTCGGCATAGGCGCTGGTGGTGCCAGGGACATTGCGCAACACCGCCTCGACCTGCCGGGCGACGGACTCCATCTCGATCAGATCGGTGCCGAACACCTTGACGCCCACGGGGGTGCGGATACCGGTGGCCAGCATGTCGATGCGGGCGCGGATCGGCTGGGTCCAGGCGTTTGACACACCGGGGAATTGCAACGCCGCGTCCATTTCCAGCCGCAGACTTTCCATCGTGACGCCGGGGCGCCATTCGTCCTTCGGTTTGAGCTGGATGATCGTTTCGAACATCTCGGTCGGGGCCGGATCGGTTGCGGTCAGCGCGCGGCCCGCCTTGCCGAACACCGTCAGCACTTCGGGGAAGGTGCGGATGATGCGATCCTGCATCTGCATCAACTCCGCAGCCTTGGTCACGGATATGCCGGGCAACGTGGTTGGCATATACATCATCGTGCCCTCGTCCAGCGCCGGCATGAACTCCGACCCCAACTGCCGCGCGGGCCAGACGGTAACGACCAGTGCCACCAGCGCCAGCACGATGGTCAGGACACGCGCTTTCAGCACCCAGCCAATGATCGGGCGGTAGGCCGCCATCAAAAGGCGGTTCACCGGGTTCTTGTTCTCTGGCACGATCCGCCCGCGCACAAAGATCACCATCAGGGCGGGCACCAAAGTGACCGACAACAGCGCCGCAGCCGCCATGGCAAATGTCTTGGTTGCGGCCAAAGGGCCGAACAGCCGCCCCTCCTGACCCTCCAATGCAAAGATCGGCAGGAAGGACACGGTGATGATCAGCAAGCTGAAGAACAGCGCCGGGCCGACTTCGGTTGCGGCCTCGATCAGCACCTCGATACGTGGCTTGCCGGGTTCCGCGCGTTCCATGTGCTTGTGCGCGTTCTCGATCATCACGATGGCAGCGTCGATCATCGTCCCGATGGCAATGGCGATACCACCGAGGCTCATGATGTTTGCACCGATGCCAAGCGCGCGCATTGCGGTAAAGGCCATCAAGAGGCCCACGGGAAGCATGATGATAGCCACCAGCGATGACCGGACATGCAGCAGAAAGACAAAGGTGACAACCGCCACCACCAGCATTTCCTCGATCAGCGTGGTACGAAGGGTCTTGATTGCCGACAGGATCAGGTCGGACCGATCATAGACGGTGACGATCTCGACACCCTCGGGCAGGCTGGGGGTGATGGCGGCGATCTCGGCCTTGGCGTTGTCGATAACGTCCAGCGCGTTGGCCTCTACCCGTTGCAGCACGATGCCGCTGACCACTTCACCCTCGCCATCCAGTTCCGCGATGCCCCGGCGTTCGTCCGGCACGATCTCGACCCGCGCCACCTCGCGCAGCAGGACTGGCACGCCGTCCTCGGCCCGGATCGGGACCATTTCCAGATCGGCAATGCCGCCCAGATAGCCAAGGCCGCGCACCATGAATTCGAATTCCGCCAGCTCAACCGTGCGCCCGCCGGTATCCATGTTGCTGGCCGCCACAGCCTCGCCAATCTCGGACAACGTGATGCCCAGCGCCCGCATCCGCACCGGATCGACAGTGATCGAATATTGCTTGACGAAGCCGCCGACGCTGGCCACTTCGGACACGCCATCGGCGCGGCTGATGGCAAATCGCATCACCCAGTCTTGTAGCGAACGCAGTTCGGCAAGGTCCAGATTCTCGCCCTTCAGGGCGTATTGATAAACCCAGCCCACGCCCGTCGCATCGGGGCCAAGCGCAGGAGTGACCCCCTGCGGCAATCGCGCGGCGGCGGCGTTGATGTATTCCAGCACCCGGGATCGCGCCCAGTAGGGGTCCACACCATCCTCGAAGATGATGTAGACGAAAGAGATGCCGAAAAAAGAAAATCCGCGAACCACCCGCGACCGTGGAACGGTCAGCATGGCCGAAGTCAGCGGATAGGTCACCTGATCCTGAACCACCTGCGGCGCCTGTCCGGGGTATTCGGTCAGCACGATCACCTGCACGTCCGACAGGTCGGGGATCGCGTCGATCGGCAGCGTGCGCAGCGACCAGATGCCCGCCGCCACGGTGAACATGGTAGCAAAGAGGACCAGCAGAACGTTGCGGGCCGACCAGGCGATGACGGCGGCGATCATTGGTCAGCCTCCGGTGCGGACAGGGCAGCAAGCGCCGCGTTCAGATTGCTTTCAGCATCGATCAGGAAGGTGGCCGCACTGACCACCCTGTCACCCGCCGCGATGCCGCTGACGACTTCGATCATGCCGCCGCCTCGGCGCCCCACCGTCACCGGTTCGGGCCGGAACCGCCCTTCGCCCAGATCAAGGATCACCACCTGCCGGTCGCCGGTGTCGATCACCGCCCCTTCGGGCACCTGCACCACGGGTGTCTGGCCCAGCATGATCTCGACATCGGCGAACATGTTGGCCCGCATGCGGCCATCGGGGTTAGGCAGTTCGATCCGCAGCTTTCCCGTGCGGGTCATCATGTCGAGTTCGGGGTAGATCGTATCGATCTTGCCGGTCATCGGTGCACCGGCAAGGCCCGAAAAGGTGACACGCGCTTCGGCTCCGGTCACGATGTCCATCAGCGCGGATTCCGGCACTTCGGCGATCACCCAGACGGTCGATGTGTCGGCGATCCGGAACAGGGTTTTGCCCGCCTCCGACATCATCCCTTCGACGGCCATCCGTTCCAGAACCACGCCGCCCCGCGGGGCCGTGATCGGGATGCTGACGGATGCCACCCCCGCGGCCGCGATCCGGTCAATCACTTCACCCGGCACGCCAAGGTTTTCCAGCCGCTGCCGTGCGCCTGCACGTTGTCGCCCTTCGGACCGCACATCACTGACGAACTGGGCAACCGCCGCTGCAATCTCTGGCGCATAGATCGTCACCAGCGGCGCACCCGTCGCAATCGTGCTGCCCGTGGTCACATCCGCCACGGTTTCGATAAAGGCATCGGCGCGCAGCGAAATGACACTGATCTTGCGCTCATCCAGAACCACGATCCCCGGTGCGCGGAAGGATGCTGGCAACGGTGCCAGCACGGCCGCACTGATCCGCACTCCGGTGCGTTGCAGCTTGCCCGGCGATATCGTGACCGACCCGTCGTCAGTGCTGCCGCCCGCGTAGACCGCGATGTAATCCATCCCCATCGAGTCCTTCTTTGGCACCGGCGAGGTGTCGGGCAGGCCCATCGGGTTGCGGTAGAAAAGGATGCTGCGGGCGGCCTCTGCCATTGGCGCGAATTCGGCGGCGGGTTCAGTTGCAGGATCCAGCGAGATATCCTCACTGGCCCTTACGGCCACAAACGAACGGCCATCCGCTGTCACCGCTTCGGATGCCGCCCATTCCGGCAACCCGTCCGGGTGCCGCCAATAGATAATCAGGCCCGTTGCCGCGGCTTGGGTGCCACCAAGTCCCAGCATGGCGGCAGCGTCATTGCCGATCAGTTCGGTAAACTGCACCTCGGCCATGCCCGACAGACCGGCGACGGTGATGCCCTTTTCGCCCGCGGTCAGCCCGACCCATCCGGCAGTGCCTGCGACAATTGTTGCGGCGATCAGCTTGCCAAACGCGCTCATGGTTCGGCCCGCAGTTCAATCTCGGCAAAAACCGTTTCCGGCTCACCTTGCACCTTGGCTGCCACCGAAAACCGCCAGCCGCCCGCCATCATCAGGTCGGTGACAAAACGGTAAGAGCCCGGCGCCTCAGCGGGCATGACGGTGGCGGGCGAGGTCATCGTCGCCATCCCGTCGGGGGCCATGTCCAGGCGGGTGGCATAGATCACAGCCCCTTTGACCGGCGCACCAGTGCGCAGATCGGTCAGGCGCAGATCAAGAACAGCACCAGACCCGACGCGGTGGTCGGAGGAGACCAGATCAAAGCGATAGTCATCTGCGTCCGCGAAAGCAGCGGCTGCAGACAGGGCAAGTGCCAGTACGGCATCGCCTATGCGGTGAAAATGCGTAAACATCTGAAAGACCCCGTTGATTTGACCGGAACACGCTCCGACTGACCATCGGTCAGGGGCACCGTGCGCAATATCCGCGTGTCAGGCACGCGGCGGGGTCAGACGCGGGGTGGTCGTTTCAGCCCATGGGGCGCAAGTCCGGTTGGCGGGCCTTGGTCATCCGGGAACAGGGTCGCAACACCAAGCGCGGCCAGCACATTCGGCTGGTATACCTGCAACCACGCGGTCAACCCGGTGCCGCAGCGCTGCGTCATGGTGCAAGAAGTTTCGCACGCCGGATCGCCAGAGCAATCGCCGTCGCAACAAGGATCGGCCGCCGCAGCAATCTCGGCGGTCACGTTGGCCGACAACTCGAAACTCGTGGCCCCCAGCAGGGTCACAGCCAGCAAAATCACGAAAAATCGGCGAAAAAAAGCGGCCATGTCAATGTCATGACACAAGCCTTTGTTTCCGGCAACACACGTCCGTTTGATCCCGTTGTTCCACATGGCGTGACAGCTGTGCCGCGTCCGGATCGAACGGCTGGTTCGCCAGCGGCTGTAAATGCTGCAACGCGTGGATCGATTATCTATGGGATGGGGGTTTACCGAAACTGATCATGTGCATCATGCAACCCCACGCTTGACCCACACGGCACAAGTTGGTCTGCCGCAGCGGGTGATGTCCTGCCATGCTGATCTCACGAATGATTAATTTCCCGACGGCCACGGGCCCGCCGTCGTCCGTCGCCGGCTTGCTGACCGCCCCGATGCCAATGGTTTGGCCGTGCGCGCCAGAGCCCACGGCTTGCCCGGCATGGGTCTTGATACCGAACACAAAGCCTGCGACGTGATCTTGTTCGTGCAAGTCGCTGTGGCGTGGATGCCTGTGCACATCGGCACAAAGGCGCCGCACGCGTTGCTTGTTGCCGGGGCAGACCGGCCTTGGTTCTGCCCCAGCTTGTTTCATGCCCGCGAAAAGATCATTTGCCGCGCGCGGCCAGCCATGCGGTCATCTGTGCGATCTCGGTTTCCTGTGCAACGATCACAGCCTCGGCCAAGGCGCGCACTTCGGGGTCCTTGCCATATTCGAGGACGATCTTGGCCATATCGACGGCCGCCTTGTGGTGCGGGATCATGCCCTGCATGAAATCCACGTCCGGGTCGCCGGTATAGGGGATCATCATGCCCGCCATCATGTCGTTCATCGACTTGGCATAGGCGAGCGTTGCCGGATCTTGCGCAAACTCCGGCGGGATCAGCGTGGTGTGGTCCATGCTGCCCATCCCCCCCATGTCCATTTTCATGCCGGAATGGCCCATCTTGGAATGGTCCATCCCCTGCATCGTGGTCTGGGCAAAGGCCAGCCCGCCTGCCACGACGACAGCTGCCGAAAACAATGCGATTGTGCGCTTTTTCATTGGAATTCTCCTGTTTCTGGGGGTCAGTTTGTCACGAAGCCAGCACCGGCGAGCACAGATGCGAGGGTTTCGCGTGGTGCTGTCGTTGTGACATCTACCATGTGCGTCGCGGGGTCCGCGCTAACCTGAGCAGTGGGATCGACCGAATGGATCGCCTTGGTCACACTGCGCACGCAACCGCCGCAGGTCATGTTTTCGATATGGAACTGCATGAGGTCCTCCTGGGGTTTGGTCTCATGTAATGGCATATAGGGCTTCCCACCGCTGGAAGGTCAAGGGCATGCGCCGGATTGTTTTTCAAAACTTTCCCTTGACCTTCCCATCATGGGAACGCCTACTTGTCACAGCGGATGACGCCCCAGATGGAAAGATCACCGCGATGAATGCCCCTTCGAAACCTCTCGACCACCAGACGTCCCTGACGGTTTCACTGCCCATAGAAGGGATGACCTGTGCGTCTTGTGTGGGCAGGGTCGAACGGGCGCTGCGTGCAGTGCCGGGGGTGACCGCGGCCACAGTGAACCTTGCCACCGAACGGGCTATGGTCACGGCGTCAGACGGCGCTGACCGCAGCAGTCTGGTCGCGGCGATCGAGGCTGCGGGATACGACGTGCCGGCAGAACCGGTTGATCTGATCATCGTCGGCATGACCTGTGCGTCCTGCGTGGCGCGGGTCGAGCGGGCGCTGAAGGCGGTGCCTGGGGTAGTGACGGCGGTCGTCAATCTTGCGACCGAACGCGCAACCGTCATTGGTTCGGCAGAAACGGGGTCGCTGGTCCGTGCCATCGAGGATGCGGGCTATGATGCTCGCACTGCCCTGCGATCCCTGTCAGGCGACCCGGAAACCGAGGCGCGCAAGGCGGATGAACAGGCGCATCTGCGGCGCGATCTGACGCTGGCAGCCATCCTGACCCTGCCGATATTCGTGCTGGAAATGGGCGCGCACATGTTCATGCCTGTGCATGACCTGATCATGCGCACCATCGGGATGCAGACTAGCTGGTGGCTGCAGTTTGTCCTGACGACCCTCGTGCTGATCGGTCCCGGTCGGCGGTTCTACACCAAAGGCTACCCGGCCCTGTGGCGCTTGGCCCCTGACATGAACAGCCTTGTCGCGGTCGGCACCACGGCCGCGTACGGCTATTCGCTGGTGGCGACCTTTGCACCGCAGGCGCTGCCCCCGGGCACCGTCAACGTCTACTACGAGGCTGCGGCGGTGATCGTCACCCTGATCCTGTTGGGACGGTTCCTGGAGGCCCGCGCCAAGGGGCGCACGTCAGGCGCAATCCGTCGCCTGATCGGCTTGCAGGCAAAGACGGCGCAGGTTCGCCGCGACGGGCAAACGTTCGAAGTGCCGATCGCCGAGGTGCGACCCGGCGACACCGTCGAGGTGCGGCCCGGCGAACGGGTGCCGGTCGATGGCACGGTCATCGAAGGCGAAAGCTGGATCGACGAAAGCATGATCTCGGGCGAACCGGTGCCGCTTGCCAAGACGGTGGGGGGCCATGTCACCGGTGGCACCATCAACCAGACCGGCGCGCTGGCGATCACTGCAACAGCGGTGGGCGAGGCCACGATGCTGGCGCAGATCGTCCGCATGGTCGAGGCCGCGCAGGGTGGCAAACTACCCATTCAGGCGCTGGTGGACCGGATCACCCTGTGGTTTGTGCCGGTGGTGATGGGACTTGCGGCGCTCACCTTTCTTGTGTGGTTGGTCTTTGGTCCGAACCCGGCGCTGACGTTGGGGCTGGTGAATGCGGTCGCTGTCCTGATCATCGCCTGCCCCTGTGCGATGGGTCTGGCCACGCCGACCTCGATCATGGTCGGCACCGGGCGGGGTGCTGAAATGGGCGTGCTGTTCCGCAAAGGCGAGGCGTTGCAGGCCTTGCAGGGTGTCGCGGTGGTGGCACTCGACAAGACCGGCACGCTGACGATGGGCAAACCCGAGCTGACCGATCTCGCGCTGACCGCAGGCTTTGCCCGCTCCGATGTGCTGGCGGCGGTTGCGGCGGTCGAGGCGAAATCGGAACATCCCATCGCACGCGCGATTGTCCTTGCGGCCGAGGCCGAGGGGCTGGTGTTGCCGACGGTCACCCAATTCAGATCTGTCACCGGTTTCGGTGTGGCGGCCGAGGTTGCGGGCCAGAATGTGCAGATCGGTGCGGACCGCTACATGGCGCAGTTGGGTCTGAATGTCGCGGTATTCGCCGCAGAGGCCGAACGGCTGGGCAGCGAAGGCAAGACGCCGCTCTATGCCGCAATCGGCGGACAGCTGGCGGCGATCATCGCAGTGGCCGACCGGGTCAAGGATACCACCCCAGCGGCGATCAAGGCGCTGCATGCGCTTGGCCTGAAAGTCGTGATGATCACGGGCGACAACGCCCGCACGGCACAGGCGATCGCCGGTCCGCTGGGCATCGACGAGGTAGTGGCCGAGGTGTTGCCGGGTGACAAGGTCGCCGCCATCAAGCGGTTGAAGGCCTTGGGGACCATCGCCTATGTCGGTGACGGCATCAACGATGCCCCGGCGCTGGCCGAGGCGGATGTCGGCATAGCCGTGGGCACCGGCACCGACATCGCGATCGATGCGGCGGATGTTGTGCTGATGTCCGGGCGCCTGACCGGTATCCCCGATGCCATTGCCCTGAGCCGGGCCACCATGGGCAACATCCGGCAAAACCTGTTCTGGGCCTTTGCCTATAATGCAGCCCTGATCCCGGTCGCGGCCGGGGTGCTTTACCCGGCTTACGGCGTGCTGTTGTCGCCTGTTTTCGCGGCAGGAGCGATGGCGCTGTCAAGCGTGTTCGTTCTGGGCAACGCATTGCGCCTGCGCCGTTTCCAGCCAACCAAGGTATGAGGAGATCCTGATGAATATCGGTGAAGCCGCCAAGGCATCCGGGGTATCGGCCAAGATGATCCGCTATTACGAGGCAACCGGCCTGATCCCCGCCGCCGGACGGACCGGGTCTGGTTACCGGGTCTATTCCGGCACCGAGGTGCAGATGTTGCGGTTCATTCGTCGCGCGCGGGACCTCGGGTTTCCTGTCGAGAAAATCGTTGCGTTGTTGGCGCTCTGGCGCGACCGCTCGCGGCAAAGCGCAGATGTGAAGCGGCTCGCTCAAGAGCAGATCGACGGGTTAGAGAAAAAGATCAAGGAAATGCAGGCAATGATGGACACCCTGCAACACCTGGCCGATGCCTGTTGTGGAAACGACCGTCCCGAATGCCCCATTCTTGTCGATCTGGGCGGTGGTCCTGCTGCCGGGTTATCCAAGTCAAAAAGCGCGGCCTGACAGACGCTTGGTTGTGCCGCGCAAATGCGCCCGCGAGATCATCACACATTCTGCAGCGGCTGCACTGCCGTCACCTTCGGCTGCCAGGCCAGACAGTGACGCTAGCGGCAAGCGCAACCACGACGCGCATGACTTTCGGGCATCGGTCACAGCGGGCGGTAACACTGCGCCAGTCCTTCAGTCGCCCGAACATGATCTCGCTCCTGTCGCGGCGCTTGTCGTGTTTGATGGGCTTGCCACGCGACTTCCGGCCGGGGAAGCTGAGCTTTGTGCCAAAGCCGCGGCATCGGTCGTGCGCGGCACTTGTGGCAAAGCGCGTTCGGGAGTCGAGGTGCCTCTGGTCGATGCGCATGACTGCGAAGTGCCGCTTGGCACCATGAACGAATTTTTGGTGCGGACAGATCGGCCATGCGGAATGAACTCGGGCTATTTCATTGACCCCGAGGTCACGGCAAAGGCCTGACGAAACAGATGATCCCACACCGGCGATGCCTTTTCCGAGGGTAGCGAAGGCAATTTCTGCGTTGTGGATCGCATGAAGGACGCAATCCGCAGGCGGAGCGAGAATGACGTTCTGATCTGCGTGGCCCCGGTCGCAGGACACTCGATCGACCCTGTCAATCTGATTGCCGTCATCAAGGTTCGGATGGCCTATGTCATGGTTCTCCGCTAGGTCCGCATCCTGCCAGACCTGCCCAAGACGCCGAGCGCAAAGGTGCCGAAACACGACCTGCGCGCCGAACGGGTCAGCAATGACACATGGCACCGCGAGTCGGCAGGCCTCCGCATAAAGGGCGAACGCTTTGACAAAACCGCTTCGTGGGGTAAACCATTTCCAACAGCCTTCTGCCCCGGGTCCCTGGATCCGAATGGGGCGGGGCAACTCCTTACCTTCAGTCCAGATTGCGAAAGTGCAATACCATGTTGGACCCGTCCCGATTTCTGGCTGACCTCCGCCACCTGCGCAGTTTTGGCGCATACGGCACAGGCGTGATCCGCCAAGCGTATTCCGAACCGGATATTGCCGCGCGCGACTGGTTGGCCGGGCGGATGGCCGAGGCTGGATTGGCCGTGCGGTTCGACGCGATGGGCAATCTGTTTGGCCTTGCAGCGGGTCCGTCGCTGCTGCTGGGATCACACTCCGATACACAACCGAACGGCGGCTGGCTGGATGGTGCGCTGGGGGTGATAGCGGCACTCGAAGTGGCACGGGCGGCGCTAACAGCCGGTGGGCCCGCAATTTCCGTGGTGTCGTTTCAGGATGAAGAGGGCCGGTTTGGCGGCACCACCGGGTCCGCCGTGTGGTCGGGCCAGTTGCCCTTGGCAAAAGCGGACACCTTGCAAGATACCGACGGCGTCACGCTGGCCGAGGCGCGGCGCGCGCTGGGGGGCCGTGTGGGCAGCGACATCGACCCCGCGCAATTCACCGGGTTCATCGAGTTGCACATCGAACAGGGGCCGGCGCTGGATACGGCAGGCGAACAGATCGGCATCGTCACAGATATAGTCGGCTACCGCGAGATGACGGTGACCCTGACCGGGCAGCAGAACCATGCGGGCACCACACCGATGGCGCTGCGGCGCGATGCGTTTCAGGGTCTGTCCGCGTTCAATGCCATGCTGAACGACCGGATGCGCAATGTGGTCACGCCGCAATCGGTCTGGACCATTGGCCATGTGGCGGTTGCCCCGAACGCTTCGTCCATCGTGCCGGGGCAGGTGCGGTTTTCGATGCAATGGCGTGATGCCGACGCGGACCGGCTGGCACGGATGCGGACGATCATCGAGACGACGCTGGCAGAAGTGGCGACCAACATGGGGCTGGGCCTCGATATCGGGCCGCTGCTGGGGCTGGAACCGGTGGCTATGGACCCCACCTTGCGCACCCGGCTGGAGGCGGCGGCCGCGAAAGTCGCCCCCGGGCGATGGCGGCGGATGCCGTCGGGCGCATTGCATGATGCGACGAATGTGGCGAACTTGATGCCGGTAGCGATGCTGTTTGTGCCGTCGATCGGCGGGATCAGCCATGCGTTTGAAGAAGACACCCATGAGGTTGATCTGGTCGCCGGCCTGCGCGTGCTGGCAGTTGCCGCTGGCGTTTAGCCTGCAGCGGCAAGGGGGTCTTGCGTGAAATTTGCCAATGACACCGCGCGGGACGCAGAAACGCGCAGCACGCAGATATGTCGGCAAACCGGAACGGCTGACCGGATCACGCGTTGATCAGCAGGCGCGGGGCAGGTTTGCGCAGGACTTGGCTTGGCTGGGCGTGCCTGACTGAAGCGATGAAAGCCAATATTGGAGAACAACGCCATGAAGATTCTTTCTTCCACGATCGTTCTTGCACTTCTGGCAGGGACAGCAATGGCAGAGACCGAGGTGGGCCTCACCAAAGATATGCCCGCAGCCACGGTGCAAACTGAAAGCGGTCCTGTGACGATCGACAGGATTCAGGACACCGGGAATGTAATCAGCGGTGAATGGGCGCTGACATCCCGGCCTTGTCCCGAGTTTTGCATCCAACCCCATACGGCGGCAGAGGGTGTTGCGACAATCGGCGAACTGGAACTGATCCAGATGTTGCAGTCTACGGATGCCGTGGTTGTGGACAGCCGCACCCCTGACTGGTTCGCGGGCGGAACGATCCCTGGCGCGATCAACATCCCCTACACCTATATTGTGGACGAGTTGGCCCGGCTTGGGTGTGAGCCAGATTTTGACGGTTGGGACTGCAACGCGGCAAAACCGGTCGCCTTGTTCTGCAATGGCGTCTGGTGTGGCCAGTCCCCCACGGCGATCCGCAACATGATCAGCGCCGGGTACCCGGCCGACCGCATTTTCTACTACCGTGGCGGTATGCAGGTCTGGCGCCTGCTCGGCCTGACCGTCATTGGCGGTCAGTGACCGGGCTCACATCGGCTTTGTGCCCCTGCAGCCGAACGAAATGCGGTCGATGACCAAAAGGGAACCCGTGGGATGGCGATGACGACAACCGAAGTCGCAATTCTCGGCGGCGGACTCGCAGGATTGAACGCGGCGCGCCTGCTGCATCGCGCCGCAATCCCGTTTCAGTTGTTCGAGGCGCGGGATCGCCTTGGCGGGCGCATCCAGACCGTTGATGAAACCGGCCAGACAAAGGACGATGGCTTTGACCTTGGCCCGTCCTGGTTCTGGCCGGGCCCGCAGCCCGGCCTTGCCGACCTCATCACCGAACTGGGCCTTGAAGTTTTCGCACAACACGCGGCCGGGGACATGCTGTTTGAACGCAGCCTTCGCGAGCGGCCGGAAAGGGTGAAAGGTGTCGGACAGGATCAGGGGTCGATGCGGCTGGTCGGCGGAATGGGCACACTGGTGCGCGCGCTGGCGAACGATCTGCCAGCGGATTGCATCCATCTGAATGCGCGGGTGATCGCTCTGCGTTTGATCCCGGATTGCGTTGCACTGACCATTGCGGGCGGCGGTCAGCATTCCGAACATGTGACGGCGCGCCACGTGATCTCGACCCTGCCACCGCGCCTGATGGCGGAAGCCATCGGTCTTGATCCGGCGATAGACATCGCGATCGCCAGCCGATGGCGGGCAACGCCGACATGGATGGCCCCGCATGCCAAATTCTTCGCCATTTACGACCGCCCCTTCTGGCGACAGGACGGTCTGTCCGGCATGGCCCAAAGTCTTGTCGGCCCGTTGGCCGAAATCCATGATGCCACCACCGCCTCGGGCAAAGCCGCGTTGTTCGGCTTTGTCGGCTTGCCTGCCGAGACACGCGCGACCCTGCCGCAGGACGCAATCATCCGTGCCGCAATCGAACAAATGGCAAGGCTGTTCGGACCACAGGCCGCAAAACCCCAAGCAACGCTGCTGAAAGACTGGTCAACCGACCGGTTCACGGCAACCGAAGCCGACAGCATACCATCCGGCCACCCGCCCGCCACCCGCGCGCCGATGGTCTCCGGTGAATGGACAGATCGGTTGAGCCTTGCCGGCAGCGAAACCAGCCGCTCTGATCCCGGCTACCTCGCAGGAGCGGTCGAGGCCTCGCACAGAACGATACGGGCCATGCTCTAACACCGAGCTACTTAAAAAACTTCCAGGACTGGTTGTTGGGTCTGACAGGTCAAACAATCCGGAAATGGACGATCTGACAGATACCATGATGCAAAGATGCAAACGTAACGTCGGCTGTTCGATCGACCGAGGGCCTTGCGGCAGACATGAAAACACCCCCCGGTTTCCCGAGGGGCGCATATCACGCGACAGGCCAGGCCCGTCATGAACCGCGGATCAACCGCGCTCTTCGATGATCTTCACCAGATGCGGGATGGAATACACCATGCCACGCACCGACGGTGTATCTTCCAACTCGCGCGTCTTGTGCACCTTGTTCAGGCCCAAACCGATCAGGGTCCGGCGCTGTACATCGGGGCGGCGGCAGGGCGAAGCAATCTGCTTCACCACGATTGTTTTCTTTGTCATCGTGCCGCTCCTTATGCGTCGACGGCTTCCGCCGCCTCGACAGGTTTGTTCAGGATTTCAGCAACCTTCTTGCCGCGACGCTGCGCGACCTGGCGGGGGCTCTGTTCCTTTTTAAGGCCGTCCATCGTGGCGCGGATCATGTTGTAGGGGTTGCTGGACCCCATCGACTTTGACACTACGTCCTTCAGGCCCAGCATTTCGAACACGGCGCGCATCGGACCGCCGGCGATGATGCCGGTACCTTCCGGTGCAGCACGCATCACGACCTTGCCCGCGCCATGGCGGCCTTCCATGTCATGGTGCAACGTGCGGCCATCACGCAGCGCCACACGGAACATCTGGCGCTTCGCCTGTTCGGTCGCTTTGCGGATCGCCTCGGGCACTTCTTTCGCCTTACCCTTGCCGAACCCGACACGGCCCTTCTGGTCACCCACGACCACGAGTGCTGCAAAGCCGAACCGCTTGCCGCCCTTTACGGTCTTGGACACGCGGTTGATCGCGACCAGACGATCGGCGAATTCCGGCGTGGCCTCTTCGCGGTCGCGACGGTCGCGGCGGTTGTCTTCTCTTGCCATCTTGATCGCTCCCTCAGAACTTCAGGCCGGCTTCACGCGCGGCATCCGCCAGCGCCTTCACCCGACCATGAAAGATGAACCCGCCACGGTCGAAATAGCATTCCTCGACGCCGGCGGCGATCGCGCGCGCGGCAATCGCCGTGCCAACCTTGGCGGCGGCTTCGCGGTTGTTCTTGCCTACCACGCCCAGATCCTTTTCCAGGCTGGATGCGGCAGCAAGCGTCACGCCCTGCACGTCGTCGATCAGTTGCACACTGATGTTCTTCAGGGACCGGTGCACCGACAACCGGATGCGGCCGGCGTTCACCTTCCGCAATTTGTTCCGGACGCGCTGGCGGCGCTTCAGGAACAGGTCTCTTTTGCTGTTTGCCATCTGTTCCGTCCTTACTTCTTCTTGCCTTCCTTGCGGAAGATGAATTCGCCCTTGTAGCGGATGCCCTTGCCCTTGTAGGGCTCCGGCCGCTTCCAATCGCGAATTTCTGCCGCGACCTGACCAACCTGTTGGGCGTCCTGGCCCTCGATGATGATTTCGGTCTGCTTCGGAACGGTCAGTGTGATGCCCGGGGGCACCTGGTAATTGACCTCGTGCGAATACCCCAGCGACAGCTTCAGGACCGTACCATTCAGCGCGGCGCGGTAACCCACGCCCTGAATTTCCAGTTCTCGCTTGAAGCCGCCGGTGACACCGGTGACGAGGTTGCGGATCATCGTGCGGGACATGCCCCACTGCTGCAGGGCACGTTTGGACGTGCCGCGCGGCGTGACGGTGACCTGATTGTCCGCGACCACCAGCGTCACGTCATCCGTGGCGTGGAAGGTCTGGGTGCCCTTGGGGCCCTTGACCTCAATGGTCTGGCCCTTGACAGCTGCGGATACGCCCGCAGGCAGGTCGACCGGTTTCTTACCAATTCGAGACATTGCATTCTCTCCTTAGAAAACCGTGCAGAGCACTTCGCCACCAACATTGGCGGCGCGTGCACTGGCATCCGACATCACGCCACGCGACGTGCTGACAATCGACACACCCAGGCCCTGACGGACCGACGGGATGTCCTTGACGCCCATGTAAACGCGGCGGCCGGGGGTCGAAACCCGCTTGACCTCACGAATGACGGGGGCGCCATCAAAATATTTCAGGCTGATTTCCAGCTCGGGATGGCCATTTGCCCCGGTGGCGGCTTCGTAGCCCCGGATGTAGCCTTCCTGTTGCAGGATATCGAGCACACGTGCGCGCATCTTCGACGCAGGGGTACGGACGGTGGACTTGCCCCGGCCCTGTGCGTTGCGGATGCGGGTGAGCATATCGCCGATCGGATCGTTCATCTGTCGCGCTCCCTTACCAGCTCGATTTCACGAGACCGGGGATCAGGCCTTGCGAGCCCAGTTCCCGCAGCATGATCCGGCTTACCTTCAGCTTGCGATAGTACGCATGCGGACGGCCGGTCAGCTGGCAGCGGTTGTGCAGACGCACCTTTGCGCCGTTGCGGGGCAGACTGGCCAGTTTCAGGGTGGCGCGGAAACGCTCTTCCATCGGCTTGGTCTGGTCTTTGATCACGACTTTCAGCGCAGCCCGCTTAGAAGCGAATTTCGCCACCAGCTTTTCACGCTTCTTTTCGCGTTCGATCATGGATTTCTTTGCCATATCTTAATTCCCTCCCGCGATCACGAGTTGAAGGGCATGTTGAAATGCTTCAACAGCGCCTTGGCTTCCGCGTCGGTTTTCGCGGTGGTTGCGATAACGATATCCATTCCCCAGGACTCGTCGATCTTGTCAAAGTTGATCTCGGGGAAAATGATGTGTTCCTTGATGCCGAAGGCATAGTTGCCGCGGCCGTCGAACGACTTGCCGCTCACACCACGAAAGTCGCGGATGCGGGGCATGGCGATGGTCACCAGACGATCAAAGAATTCGTACATCCGGTCGCCGCGCAGGGTCACTTTCGCGCCCATCGGCATGCCTTCCCGAACACGGAAACCGGCGATCGACGTCTTTGCCATGGTCATCACGGCCTTCTGGCCGGCGATCGTGGTCAGGTCCTCGACGGCCGATTTGGCCTTCTTGGAATCGCGCACCGCTTCGGCACCGCAGCCGATGTTCAGCACGACCTTGTCCAGCCGCGGGATCTGCATGGCGTTGGTGTAGGAGAATTCCTCGATCATCGCCGGGCGGATCACCTCGCGGTACTGCACCTTCAGGCGCGGGGTATAATTTTCGGTATCAAGCATCGATCACGTCCCCCGTGGTCTTGGCAAAACGAACCTTCTTTTCACCTTCGATGCGGAAACCAACGCGGGTCGGTTTGCCATTCTTGTCGATGATCGACAGGTTCGACAGGTCAAGCGGCAGCGCCTTCGGCAGCCGGCCACCCTGAGCGTTCGCGGATTGGCGGGTGTGACGGATGGCGATGTTGATGCCATCGACCACGGCCTTGCCATCTTTGGGCATCACCTCGGTGATGGTCCCGGTCTTGCCCTTGTCCTTGCCGGCAAGCACCATCACGGTGTCACCCTTTTTCAGCTTTGCAGCCATCTTACAGCACCTCCGGCGCGAGCGAGATGATCTTCATGAAGTTCTTCGCGCGCAGTTCGCGCACCACCGGCCCAAAGATACGGGTGCCGATCGGCTCCATGGTGTTGTTGATGATGACGGCCGCGTTGCGGTCGAACCGGATGGCGGTGCCATCTTCGCGGCGCACGGCATGGGCGGTGCGAACGACGACGGCCTTGCGGACGTCACCCTTTTTCACACGGCCTTTGGGAATGGCTTCCTTGACGGCAACGACGATGACGTCGCCGACCGAAGCGTAACGGCGGTGTGAACCGCCAAGAACCTTGATGCACTGCACCCGGCGTGCGCCGGAGTTGTCAGCAACATCCAGATTGGTCTGCATCTGGATCATTCGGTGTCTCCCGACCTTTGGGGGGGCATCATGCCATTATCCCCAGGGTTTCGATGATACCGGAAAGCGAGCGGCCTCAGGCCGTGATCACTTCCCAGCGTTTGGTCTTGGAAATGGGCGCACATTCCTGAATACGGACGGCATCACCCACCTTGAACGCCTCGAGCGCGTCATGCGCCCGGTACTTCTTCGATTTCCGAACCGTCTTTTTCAGAACGGGGTGCGTGAAGCGGCGTTCGACCAGGACGGTGATGGTCTGGGTGTTGGCCGTGGAGGTCACGGTGCCTGACAGGATTCTTTTGGGCATCGGGGCTCTCCTTACTTCGCAGCGTCTGTGGCTTTTTGGTTCAGGATCGTCAGCACGCGGGCTGCGTCCCGACGGACGCCGCGCATGCGTGCGGTGCCCTCCAATTGGCCGGTGGCTTGCTGGAAGCGGAGGTTGAACGCCTCCTTCTTCAGCGCGGTCAGCTGGTCACGCAGCTGATCAGGCGTCTTGTCGCGTAGTTCATTGGCGTTCATGCGCCGGTTCCTTCCTTCTGACACCAGCAGGCCCCCGTCGATTGTGTCGGGGTCACCCATCATCTGGTGGAGTATCTAAAACGCACGAATCCCGGGATATACCCGGGACGCGGCGGATGGGTTCCTATAAGGGACGGTCAGGGCCGGGGCAAGGAAAACTTTGACGTTTTCACAACAATTCCGGCTTTTGACGCAACGCGGATCATCTGACGCAAAACGGGTCATCTGACGCAAAACGGGCAAGGTTACCCTCGCCCGTTTCTGAGGTAGGAATACCCACCAATAACTGAGTGTTACCAGTCCTCGCGGACGACAACACGGGTCTTGATCGGCAGCTTCATCGCGGCAAGGCGCAGGCCTTCGCGCGCGATGTCCTCGCTGACACCGTCGATCTCGAACATGATCCGGCCGGGCTTGACGCGGCAGGCCCAGAAATCGACCGAACCTTTACCCTTGCCCATCCGAACCTCGGTGGGCTTGGACGTTACCGGCACATCCGGGAAAATCCGGATCCAGACGCGGCCCTGGCGCTTCATGTGGCGGGTCAGCGCGCGGCGAGCCGCTTCGATCTGACGCGCGGTCACACGCTCCGGCTGCGTTGCCTTCAGTCCATAGGTGCCAAAGTTCAGTTCAGAACCGCCCTTGGCCTCGCCGTGGATACGGCCTTTGTGCTGTTTGCGGAATTTCGTGCGTTTTGGTTGCAGCATTGTTCATCCCCCTCAGCGGCGGCCCATAGCGCCACGCGGCGCCGGCCCATCCTGAAGCTCCTGTGCCCGACGGTCGCGTGCCTGCGGATCGTGTTCCAGAATTTCGCCTTTGAAAATCCAGACCTTGATCCCGATGATGCCATACGGCGTCATCGCTTCGGACAGCGCGTAGTCGATATCGGCGCGCAACGTATGCAGCGGCACCCGGCCCTCGCGGTACCATTCGGTCCGCGCGATTTCCGCGCCACCCAGACGGCCCGCAACGTTCACACGGATGCCGAGGGCCCCCATGCGCATGGCGTTCTGCACCGCACGTTTCATCGCGCGACGGAACGAAACCCGGCGTTCCAGCTGTTGTGCGATCGATTCGCCCACCAGCGCCGAGTCGAGTTCCGGTTTGCGGATTTCGACGATGTTCAGATACAGTTCCGACTTCGTCAGCCGCGCCAGTTTCTTGCGCAGGGTTTCGATGTCGGCGCCTTTTTTGCCGATGATCACGCCGGGCCGCGCCGCATGGATCGTCACCCGGCATTTTTTATGCGGGCGTTCGATGATCACGCGGGAAATCCCGGCCTGCTTGCACTCTTCTTTCACGAACTCACGGATGCGGATGTCTTCCAGCAACAGGTTGCCGAAATCCTTGCTGTCTGCATACCAGCGGCTGTCCCAGGTACGGTTGACCTGCAGGCGCATGCCGATCGGGTTGACCTTCTGTCCCATTAGGCTTGCTCCTCGATCTGACGCACCTTGATGGTGATTTCCGAAAACGGCTTCATGATCTTGCCATAGCGGCCACGGGCCCGCGGACGGCCCCGCTTCATCACCAGGTTCTTGCCACACCAGGCTTCGGCAACGATCAGGCTGTCGACATCCAGGTTGTGATTGTTTTCGGCATTCGCGATGGCGGACTGCAGACATTTCTTGACGTCGGCGGCGATCCGCTTTTTCGAGAATGTCAGATCGGCCAAGGCCTTTTCAACCTTCTTGCCACGGATCAATCCGGCGACAAGGTTCAGTTTCTGCGGGCTCGTGCGAAGCATGCGCGTTTTCGCCATTGCTTCGTTATCGGCCACGCGGCGGGGTTTTTTATCCTGGCCCATGACTTACTTCCGCTTCGCTTTCTTGTCGGCCGCATGGCCGTAATAGGTGCGGGTCGGCGAGTATTCGCCGAACTTCTGACCGATCATGTCTTCGGTCACGTTGACCGGAATGTGTTTCTGGCCGTTGTAGACGCCGAACACCAGACCGACGAATTGCGGCAGGATGGTCGACCGGCGCGACCAGATCTTGATGACATCGCTGCGGCCCGAGGCGCGCGCAGTTTCGGCCTTCTTGAGCACATAGGCGTCAACAAAAGGGCCTTTCCAGATAGAACGAGCCATGGATTAACGGCCTTTCTTGAGATGACGCGACCGCACGATAAGCTTCGTGGTGGTCTTTTTCGGATCGCGGGTCTTTTTGCCCTTGGTCGGCTTGCCCCATGGGGTCACCGGGTGGCGGCCACCCGACGTCCGGCCTTCACCACCGCCATGCGGGTGATCGACCGGGTTCATGGCGACACCGCGCACAGAAGGACGAATGCCCAGATTGCGCATGCGGCCAGCCTTGCCGAAGTTCTGGTTGGAATTGTCGGGGTTCGACACGGCGCCGACGGTGGCCATGCATTCCTGCCGCACCATCCGCAATTCACCCGAAGACAGGCGCAACTGCGCGTAGCCGCCATCACGCCCGACAAACTGGGCGTAGGTGCCTGCTGCGCGAGCGATCTGACCGCCCTTGCCGGGTTTCATTTCGACGTTGTGCACGATCGTCCCGATCGGCATGCCCGAAAACGGCATCGCGTTGCCTGGCTTGATATCGACCTTTTTGCCCGACAGAACGCTGTCGCCAACCGCCAGACGCTGCGGCGCCAGAATATAGGCCAGTTCGTTGTCCGCATAGCGGATCAGCGCGATGAACGCGGTGCGGTTCGGGTCATATTCGATCCGTTCCACGGTGCCCACGACGTCGAATTTCGTACGCTTGAAATCGACGATGCGGTACAGACGCTTCGCCCCGCCGCCCATGCGGCGCATCGTGATCCGTCCGGTGTTGTTCCGGCCGCCCGATTTCATCAAGCCCTCGACGAGGGACTTGACGGGACGTCCTTTCCACAGCTCCGAACGGTCGATCAGAACCAGCCCACGCTGGCCTGGCGTCGTCGGTTTATACGACTTTAATGCCATGCTTTCTGTCTTCCGTTTCGTTCGGGCAGCTTGGCTGCCGCTGTTTGGTGGCGACCTAAGCCGCCGGGTGTAGGGCCCCGAAGGTCCCCGCATGAAAATGGTCCAAGGCCCCGAACGAATCCGGGGCCTTGGACATTGCGCGCTGGTAACAGAGTTGTTTCAGCCCGTCCAGCCAAGATGCGCGCCGCTTCCGTTCAAGGCCACTTTACCCCGACAGACAGGGTTTGGTCCGATCCGGCCCCCCCCGTGCAGACCTGTAACAGACGTACAGATCGGCCTTGCTTTTAGTTCGATACCGCTCTACTTGATGCGATATCGTACTTTAAGGGGTTGTAAAATGCGCAGACGCAAAATGATGTTCCTGATCGGCGGCGGCGCCATCCTTGCCGCTTCCGGCGCTTTTGGCTATGCCGCCACCCGGACACCCCGCACCGCCACCCTACCCTGGGATCAGGCGGGCAACCATGGCGATCCCCGGATGCGGGCCTTGTCATGGGCGCTGCTGGCCCCCAATCCGCACAACCGCCAACCCTGGCTGGCCGATCTGGCGGAACCCGGCGTCGTGATGCTTTTCGTCGATACCGACCGGATGCTGCCGCACACCGATCCGTTCGACCGCCAGATCACCATCGGTCTGGGCTGTTTTCTGGAACTGTTGCGCATGGCCGCCGCCGCCGACGGCCAGCGTGTCACGATCACGCCCTTTCCACAGGGCAGCGACGCAGCAAAGCTTGACCGGCGGCCCGTCGCGCGGATCGTGTTCAACGCGGATGCCGGCGTGACGCCGGATCCGCTGTTCGCGCAGGCCCCGCACCGGCGGTCGAACAAGGACCCCTTTGACACCGCGCGCACCGTCGATCCCGCGGTCCTGCCCGATCTTGCCGCCGTGGTGCAGAACGGCGCGCGGTTCGGCGGCGCGGTGGACGCCGCACAGGTCGCCGAATGGCGCGACCTGACCCGCAAGGCGTTGCAGATCGAAATCGAAACGCCGCATACCTTTCAGGAAAGCGTCGATCTGTTCCGCATCGGGCGGCGCGAGGTGGATGCAAAGCCCGACGGCATCGACTTTTCCGGCCCGCTGTTCGAAACCCTGCACCTGACCGGGCAATTCACCCGCGCCTCTGCCGCCGACCCGACCAATTTCGCTTTCCGGTCCGGTCTTGATGCGGTTCTTGCCAATACCGACACCGCGATGGGGCATGTCTGGCTGGTGACACCCGACAACAGCCGCGCAACCCAACTGGCCGCCGGAGCCGACTGGCTGCGCGTGAACCTTGCGGCCACCGCCGCCGGGTTGGGTTTTCAACCATTGAGCCAATGCCTGCAGGAGTATCCAGAGATGGCCGCGTTTTTCGCGCAAGTCCATGACAGGCTGGCACCAGATGGGGGAACTGTTCAGATGTTCGCGCGGATCGGCTACGGCGTGCCCGCGAACCGCAGCCCGCGCTGGCCTCTGGAAACCCGGATCATCAATGCGTGACAACCCGTTGACCGATTACTTTCGTCTTTTCAACGAAATCGGCATCATCGCACAACTGTCACGCACCATGTTCGAAGCCCGGCTGCCGTCGGGTTTCGTTCTGGCGCAATTTACCGTGTTGAATCATCTGATGCGGGTCAAGGACGGGCAGACCCCCATCGCACTGGCGCGGGCTTTTCAGGTGCCCAAGACATCGATGACGCATTCGCTGGCGGTGCTGGCCAAGGCCGGCCTGATCACGTTTCGCGACAATCCACAGGATGGCCGGTCCAAGCAGGTCTTCATGACCGAGGCCGGGCGGGTGTTTCGGGACACCGCCATTGCCGGCCTTGCCCCCGATCTGGCCCGCATCGCCATCGCGATCCCACATGAACAGGTCGCGGCGCTGCTGCCTGATCTGCAGGCGTTGCGGAAATTTCTGGATCAGGACCGGGACACCCAAGCCTGAATACAAAAGCCCCCCGGTTTCCCGAGAGGCTTTGGGTCGTTTCTTAATTTTGGCTTACAGCCCGGTCGCCACGTCGATGGTGTTGCCATCTTCAAGCATGACATAGGCTTTTTTCACGTCGCGGCGTTCGCCAGGGCGACCACGGAACCGCTTGACCTTGCCCTTGGTGATGGTGGTGTTGACCGCCTTCACCTTGACGCCAAAGATCGCTTCCACGGCGGCTTTGATCTCCGGCTTGGCGGCGTCCATCGCCACTTCGAACACCACAGCGCCGGCCTCGGAGGCCATTGTGGCCTTTTCGGTGATGATCGGCTTGCGGATCACGTCGTAATGTTTTGCCGTTGCGGTCATTTCAGTCGGGCCTCCAGGGCTTCGATCCCCGCCTTCGTGATCACCAGGGTGTCACGCTTGAGGATGTCATAGACGTTTGCCCCCATCGTCGGCAGGATATCCAGACCTTCGATGTTGCGCGCGGCCTGCGCGAAGGCTTCGGATACCGACGCGCCGTCGATGATCAGCGCGCGTTTCCAGCCCAGGTTCTTGATCTGCTTGGCCAATGCACCGGTCTTGCCCGCTGCTTCGGCCGCGTCGATCACAACAAGCTCACCCGCCTTGGCTTTCGCCGACAGGGCATGGCGCAGACCCAGCGCGCGGAACTTTTTGGTCAGGTCATGCGCATGGCTGCGCGGAACCGGGCCTTTGTAGATCCCGCCGTGACGGAAGATCGGCGCCTTGCGGGACCCGTGGCGTGCGCCACCGGTGCCTTTCTGGCGATAGATCTTCTTGGTCGAATAGGACACGTCGGCGCGCCCCAGCGTCGAGTGGGTGCCGGCCTGACGCTTGGCGCGCTGCCAGCGCACCAGACGGTGCAGGATGTCTGCGCGCGGGTCCAGCCCGAACAGCGCTTCGTCCAGATCGATGGTGCCGGATTTGGCGCCATCCAGATTGATCACATCGAGTTTCATGCTTCACCTCCTTCGGCGGGCATCTCTTGCGCCGCAGCCGCAATGGCCGCCTTCAGCGCGGCCGGGAACGGCACGCCATCGGGCAACTTGCGCTTGACCGCATCCTTGATCGTGACCCAGCCACCCTTGGAACCGGGAACCGCGCCCTTGACCATGATCAGGCCACGGTCGGCATCGGTGCGCACGACTTCCAGGTTCTGGGTGGTGATCCGGGCTGCGCCCATTTGGCCAGCCATCTTCTTGCCCTTGAACACCTTGCCGGGGTCCTGGCACTGGCCGGTGGACCCGTGCGACCGGTGCGAAACCGACACACCGTGCGAGGCCCGCAGACCACCAAAGTTGTGCCGCTTCATCGCGCCGGCAAAGCCTTTGCCGATCGAGATGCCCGACACGTCAACCTTCTGGCCGGCAAGGTAATGTTCGGCCGAGATTTCCGAACCCACCGGGATCAGGTTGTCGGGGCTGACGCGGAATTCCGCGACCTTGCGCTTTGGCGCGACATTCGCCCGCGCGAAATGGCCGCGCATGGCCTGGCTGGTGCGCTTGGCCTTGGCAGTGCCCGCGCCCAACTGGACGGCGGTGTAGCCATCCTTGTCGGCGGTACGCTGCGCGACCACTTGCAGGTTGTCCAATTGCAGCACGGTCACCGGAATCTGGCGGCCGTCTTCCATGAACAGGCGGGTCATGCCCACCTTCTTGGCGATTACTCCGGAACGCATCTGGACGCCTCCTTACGACTGCAGCTTGATTTCGACATCCACACCAGCGGCGAGGTCGAGCTTCATCAGCGCGTCCACGGTCTGGGGGGTCGGATCAACGATGTCGAGCAGGCGCTTGTGCGTGCGGATCTCGAACTGGTCGCGCGACTTCTTGTCGATGTGAGGTCCGCGCAGAACGGTAAACCGTTCGATCCGGTTCGGCAGCGGGATGGGTCCGCGCACGGTGGCACCGGTCCGCTTGGCAGTATTGACGATTTCCAGTGTGCTGGCATCCAGCACCCGGTAGTCAAACGCCTTCAGACGGATGCGAATATTCTGGCTTTGCATGGGTGTAGCCTTTCGCGGCTAAGAGTTGATTGGAGGACCGGCAGCGACCCCGCCGGCCCTCGTCGAACCCGGAAGAATTTACTTCAGGATTTTCGAAACCACGCCGGCGCCGACAGTGCGGCCGCCTTCGCGGATGGCAAAGCGCAGGCCGTCTTCCATCGCGATCGGGGCGATCAGTTCGACCACGAACTTCAGGTTGTCACCGGGCATCACCATTTC
>JBBRCF010000048.1:0-24681 GCA_038205135.1 Rhodobacterales bacterium | reverse complement strand
AGGGGCCAGCCCCTCGCGCTCCCCGGGGTATTTATGAACCGAAGAAGCCGGGTGAAACAGGCTGGGGATACCGCATGAACCTGCTCCATGCCAATGACCGGCGCGGCGCGTATCCTGCCAGCTGGTATGCGGCGACCACGCTGCCGCTGCCGCCGTTTCCCGCGCTGAAGGGCGCGGCCCACGCAGATGTCGTGGTGGTGGGCGGCGGGTATACCGGGCTGTCGGCGGCACTGCATCTGGCGGAACGCGGGTATGACGTGGTGCTGCTGGACGCGCATCGGGTCGGTTGGGGCGCGTCGGGGCGCAATGGCGGGCAGTTGGGATCGGGCCAGCGGCTGGACCAGTTCAAGCTGGAAAAGCTGGTGGGCAAGGCGGCGGCGCTGCGGCTGTGGCAATTGGGCGAAGAGGCCAAGCAGGTCACGCACGGGTTGATCGACGCCCACCGGATCGATTGTGGTTATCGGCCCGGTCTGGTCTGGGCCGGGTTCACACCGCGCGACACCGATCAGTTGGCGCGCTATGCCGATCATCTGAACCGCGAATACGGCTACACGGCGATCGCCGCGCTGGGGCCACAGGCGTTGCAGGCGATATGCCCTTCGCCGGCCTATCACGGCGGGATGCTGGATCAGGGCGCGGGGCATCTGCATCCGTTGCGTTTTGCGCTGGGGCTGGCGCGGGCGGCGGCAGCGGCGGGGGTACGCGTGCACGAGCACAGCGAGGTGCACCGGATCGACCGCGGCACACGGGCGGGGGCGCAGGTGCGCGTGGCGACCGATGCCGGGCACGTCGAGGCGGACCATCTGATCCTCGCCGCCAACGGCTATCTGGGCGGGTTGGACCGCAAGGTGGCCGCGCGGGTGATGCCGATCAACAATTTCATCGTCGCGACCGAACCGCTGGGCGCGCGGGTGGCGGACGTGTTGCGGCGGGATGTGGCGGTGTCCGACGCCCGATTCGTGGTGAATTATTTCCGGCTGACGGACGACAACCGGCTGCTGTTCGGCGGCGGTGAGACCTATGGCTACCGGTTTCCCGCCGATATAGCCGCGCTGGTGCGCAAGCCGATGCTGGACATCTTTCCATCGCTGCGTGATGTGCGCATCGACCATGCGTGGGGTGGCACGCTGGCGATCACGCAGCACAGGCTGCCGTATTTCGCGCGGCTGGCGCCCAATGTTCTGACGGCATCGGGTTATTCCGGCCACGGGATCGGCACCGCGACCCATGCCGGGCTGTTGCTGGCCGAGGCGGTGGCGGGACAGGCCGAACGGTTCGACGTGATGGCGGCCCTGCCCGTGCAGCCGTTTCCGGGCGGCACAGCAATGCGCGCGCCGGTGCTGGCGCTGGCGATGATCTGGTTTTCGCTGCGCGACCGGCTGGGCATCTGACGGCGGAGAGCCGCCAACCCGCGAAAACGTCTTGGAACTGTCACGCATATCGTTTAGGTTTCCTGAAAAGACACTTCAGGAAGACCGAACATGTCCCTCGACACCCCAGCGATCCCGTTCCCCAACGTCTATGATTCCGAAGCGATCCCCGAAGGCGCCCGCGCCGAGATCGACCGGTTGCTGCAATCGGGCGACCTGTTTCGCTACACCGCACCGGCTGACGCGCCGGTGGCGCTGCTGGAACGCGAGTTTGCCGCACTGATGGGGGCGAAATACGCGCTTGCCGTGTCGTCATGTTCGGCGGCGCTGTTCTTGTCGCTGAAGGCGCTGGGGCTGAAGCCCGGGGCGCGGGTGCTGATCCCGGCTTTTACCTTTGCCGCCGTGCCGTCGTCGATCGTGCATGCGGGCTGCGAGCCGGTGCTGTGCGAGGTCGGCGAGAATTACCGCGTGGATCTGGACCATTTCCGTGACCTGATAGATCAGGGCATCGATGCCGTCATGATCAGCCACATGCGCGGCCATACCTCTGACATGGACGCGATTGTGGCCGAGGCCGACGCGCGCGGCATCCCGGTGGTCGAAGACGCGGCGCATTCGCTGGGCACCACCTGGGACGGGCGCAACATCGGCACCATCGGCAAGGTTGGCTGTTTCAGTTTCCAGTCCTACAAGATGGTCAACGCGGGCGAAGGCGGCATCCTGATTTCCGACGATGCCGATCTGATGGCGCAGGCGATCATCATGTCCGGCGCCTATGAGCACAACTGGCGCAAGCATGGCGTGGACGCCGCGCTGGAAGCGGCCTTTGCCCGCTGGCAGAACCAGTTGCCGCTGTACAATCTGCGACTGGGCAACCTGTCGGCCGCGGTGATCCGGCCGCAATTGCCAGAACTGTCGCGACGGGTGCGCGACGGGCGCCGCAACCACGATCACGTGGCGGATCAGTTGAATGTCAGCCCCTGGATCGACGTACCCGCCAAACTGGCCCCCGAAAACCGGGCACCGGATTCGATCCAGTTCAATCTGGTTGGCATGAACGATGCCGAAATCGCTGCCTATGCGAGTGCGGCCGCGGCGCGCGGCGTCAAGGTGCAGGTGTTCGGCGCGTCCAAGGACAATGCGCGCGCCTTCTGGAACTGGCAGTTTCTGAATGATCTGCCGGAATTGCCGCGCACGCGGGCGATGTTGATGAAGGCCTGCGATGTGCGGCTGCCAGCGCGACTGAGCCTGACTGAATGCGACATGATCGCGGATGCATTGGTGCGCGCCGCCCAGGACGTGATGGGCAACCTGCGCACCTACGGGACGCAAGCGGCAGGTTGATCCCCTCCCCTAGGTCCGGGCCGGCAGCACCTGTACGACTGATGCCATGAACGGATATGCGGCGATCACCGGGGCGACGATGGCCTCGGCCAGCAGCGGCCGCAGTTCGGCCGCGATGCGCGCAGGCATGTCGCCCAGCGTGTCACGCCGCGCCGTTAACGAGATGGTCCGGGTCAGCGGCGCCACCGGCAGGGGCATCACATCGATGGCATCCGCAAACCGCCGCGCCCGGCGCAGCGCCAGTGGCGTGAGGATGGTCCAGCCTGCGCCCTGCGCCACCAGCGCCAAAATGGCGTGATAACTGTCCAGTTCGAACCGATAGGCCAGCGTCAGGTTCTGCCGTGCCAGATGCGCCGCCAGCAGCCGGCCCATGTAATGCCGCGTGGTATACTGCACCAGCGGCAACGCCTTGAGTTGCGCCAGCAGATCGCGCGCCGGATCGACCGTGCCGCGCGGGGCGGCGACCACAAACCCCTCGGTCAGCAGGGGGTGAACTTCCATCCAGTCGGCCTCGGTGCCCATGTCGGCGCCCAGATCAGCAGCAACGATGATGTCCAGCGCTCGGGCGTCCAGTTGGTCATGCAGATGATGCGATGCACCAGTTTCCAGAAGGAACTGCGCGCCCTTCAAATCGTCGGCCAGCCGGGTCAGCAGCCGCGGCGTCACGTCGGTTTCCAGATCCTCGATCATGCCGAAACGGAACCGGGTCAGCGACGCCATGTCCGCCATCGCCAGTTCGGCGCGCGCCTGCGCCGCCTCGTTCAGGATCGCGCCCGCCCGGCGACGGAACAACTCGCCCGCGGGCGTCAGTGCCACCGGCCGCGCATTGCGGTGCAACAGCGTGGTACCCAGCGCGCTTTCCAGATTGGTCAACTGCTGGCTGACTGCGGAAGGGCTGGCCCCCAGACGGCGGGCGGCGGCGGAAATCGCGCCTTCTTCGGCGGTCGCGACAAACACCTCGATGCCCCAGAGCGTGATGCGGCCCGGGCTGTCGACCATCGCCGCGCCTTACTTGCTCATCTTGTCGAGTTTGTCTTGCAGGGCCGCCAGTTGCGCCTTGATCGCGTCCAGCCCGTCGTCGGGTTCGGGTTCTTCGCGGGCGGGCGCGGACCACGGCGTGCTCATGCCGCCCATGCCCTGCGTCATCGCCTTCAGGAAAGCTTCTTGCTGCGCCTGCATCGCCTCAAAACCCGGCACCTTGGCCATCGGGTTAACCTTGGCAATGCCTTCGATCATGCGCGACTGGCTGTTACGCAGCATTTCAAACGAGCTTTGCAGGAATTGCGGCACCAGTGATTGCGCCTGATTGGTGTAGCTGCGCACCAGATCGGTCAGGATATTGACCGGAAGCATTGTTTCGCCACGGCTTTCGTGTTCCGCGACGATCTGCAGCAGGTATTGGCGTGTCAGATCATCGCCGGATTTCAGATCGATGATCTGGACTTCGCGGCCTTCACGAATGAACCCGGCGATATCTTCCAGAGTCACGTAGTCGCTGGTTTCGGTATTATAGAGACGGCGGCTGGCGTAACGCTTGATCAGAAGCGACTTTTTGGCATCGGCCACGGGCTGTCCTCTCTCGGGCTGCGGTGCAGCAATTCTATTACAGCACGGGCCCAAAACGCAAGCGGAATGCCCAGACGCTCCCGTATGGATGCAAAAAAGGGCAGAGACGATGCCCTGCCCTTCCTGTCGATTTTGTCAGACGAAGCTTACTTTGCAGCGGTCTTCTTGACAGCGGCGGTCGCGTCCTTGGTCACCTTCTGCACGGCGGCAGATGCGTCTTCGGCAACGTCCTTGCCGGCAGCCATCAGCAGCTCGACAGTGTCCATCTGCAGTTTCTTGGCAACTTCGGCAAACGCGGCCATATGCTCGGCAGCTGCTTCAGCGGCGGTCGAAGCGAAATCGGTCATGGCCTTGGCGTAATCGGCAGGCTCGGCCTTGGCTTTGGTCATCGCCTGAATTTTGGCGATGGTGTCCTTGGTCCATTTCGACGAGATTTCCGACGACTTTTCGGCAGCACCCAGCGCGACGGTGGCCAGCTTTTCGTTCAGCGTGGCAACCGACTTCATCGATTCTTCCATTGCCTTGGTGTCGACGGGGAATGCGCCCATCATGTCTTTCATCATCGCGGTGAAGTCCTGGGTATTGGCCATTGTCTTGATCCTTTTGACGCTGCCAGGCCCACCCCGGCATTATCGCGTATGCAGAACAAATACGCGCCGCAACGCAGAAATTCAAGGGGGTAATTGCTGCAGTGCGGCATTTCTTGGGCCAGACCGGTTTCCGGTTGCAAATCAGGTGTTTGGCGTTGCCGTTACGTAAGTCCCGGGCGCCGAGGCCAGCACGGGATGCGTCGAATCGCCCGGAACGCGCGCGGAAACCTGCTCACCCGACCGTGGCCGCACCCAGGCTTCCCAACGCGGCCACCAGCTTCCGGCGTGGCGTTCGGCGGTGGCCCGCCATGCGTCCGACGGCAGCGACAAGTCAGGATTGGTGTAATGGCCGTACTTCTGTTTCGACGGCGGATTGACGATGCCGGCGATGTGACCGGACTCGGACAGGATAAAGGTCTTGTCCTTGGACCCCATGCCCTGCGCACCGCGATAGCTGTCTTTCCAGGCTGCAATGTGATCGGTTTCGCAGGCGATCAGGCAGACCGGCACCTCGACATCGCGCAGCGAAAGGGCGGTGTCCAGCAAGGGGATGCTGCCGGCCGCGAACTGGTCGCTCTGGCACAGCATCCGCAGATATTCGATCGCCATCTTGGCCGGCAGGTTGGTGCCGTCGCCGTTCCAGTACAGCAGATCGAACGCCGGCGGCGCTTCGCCCAGCATGTAGCTGCGGATTGCGGGCGCATAGATGAGATCGTTCGCGCGCAGATAGGAAAAGGTGCGCGCCATGATGAAACTGCGCAGCATGCCGTTTTCCGTCACCTCGCGTTCGATGCCATCGATGAAATCATCCTGCAGGAACGGCGTGAATTCGCCCTGTTCGGAAAAATCCGTCAGCGTGGTGAAAAACGTCGCCGACCGCACCGACGTGTCGCCGCGCGACTTCATCAACGCCAGCGTCATCGCCAGAGTGGTGCCGCCGATGCAATAACCGATGGTGTTGACCTGCGCCTGCCCGGTGATGGCCTTTGCCTCGCGGATCGCGGCCAGATAACCGTCGACGATATAATCACCCAGCCCGACATCGCTATAAGTCGCATCCGGGTTGACCCAGGACACCACGAACAGCGTGTAGCCCTGATCGACGATCCAGCGGATCAGGCTGTTTTCTGGCTTGAGGTCCAGAATGTAGAACTTGTTGATCCATGGCGGAAAAATCACGATCGGTGTGGCAAGCACCGTTGGCGTGGTCGGCGCGTACTGGATCAGTTCCAGCATCTTGTTGCGAAACACCACCTTGCCCGGTGCGGTGGCGATGTTTTCGCCCACCACAAAGGCCTTGTCATCGGCAAGCCGCACCATCATCTCGCCGCCGTGCGCTTCGAGGTCCTGAACCAGGTTTTCCAACCCCTTGACCAGGCTTTCGCCATCGGTCTCGATCGCGCGTTCAAGCGCGTCGGGATTGGTGCCCAGAAAATTCGTCGGCGCCATCATGTCGACGATCTGCTGGGTGAAATAGGTCAGCTTGCGCTTTTCGCGCGGGTCCATGTCGGCGATGTCGTCGACGGCCTGCCGGATCGCCTCGGCATTCATCAGATATTGCTGCTTCAGGAAGTTGAAATAGGGGTTCGACCGCCACAGCGGGTTGGCAAACCGCCGGTCTGCGGGTGTCGTATCTGCCGGCGCTGACAGACCCTTGGCCATCAACACCTTCTGAGCCTCCAGCGCGTGCTTGATCGTGTTGGTCCAGTACGACGCCTGATGTTCGAATATCTGGGCCGGATTCTTCATCATTTCGGCCCAGTATTGCGCGGTGGCCTTGAGGAACAGGTCCTGCCCCGGGCCCCCCAGTTCGGCCCGCGCCGGGTGGCGGTTGGACAAAGCCGCGATCAGCCGCTGGGTCAAACCCTCCATCCGCGCCATGTTCGCCGCCAGTTTCTCGCGATTTTCGCTTTTGATGTCGGCTGTGGCGCTGTCTTTTGTTGTCATGTTAATTCTTCCAGCATACTCTCGCTGCTACGCAGCAAGTTCGGTCCGTGATCAGGCGGGCACGGGATTGCGTTTGAAACGTTGTAGTGGCGTGATGGCGATCATGATCGCGCCACGAAGTAGAAGGAGAATGCAATGCGGTACATGGCAACCTATGACCTTATGGAAACCGTTCGGACGACCAACCAGTGGCTGGGCGCATCGGCGCGTGCCATGGCATCTTATCCGGTTTTCAGCATGGTGCCAAATCCTGCTTTGCATTGGCTGGCCGCGTGGGGCGAAGTGACCGAGCGCAGCTTTTCCCGCATGGTGCTAAAGCCCGACTGGCGCATCCGCACCTGGACCGAAGACGCGCGCGACCATCTGGTCAAGGTGGAAAAGGTGATGGAAAAGCCGTTCGGCGACCTGATCCATTTCCGCGTTGCCGGTCGCCATGTCCGCCCGCGCAAGGTGTTGCTGGTGGCCCCGATGTCCGGCCACTATGCCACGCTGCTGCGGTCCACGGTCATCTCGCTGTTGTCCGATTGCGAGGTCTACATCACCGACTGGCACAATGCCCGCGACATTCCGGTTTCGTCCGGCAAGTTCGACATCGAGGATTACACGCTGTATCTGGCGGATTTCATGCGGCATCTGGGTTCCGACACCCACGTGATCGCGGTTTGCCAGCCCGCGCCGCTGACGCTGGCGGCGACAGCCTACCTTGCGGAAATCGACCCGGAAGCACAGCCGCGCACCCTGACCCTGATCGGCGGACCTATCGACCCGGACGCCGCCGCAACCGATGTGACGGATTTCGGCCGCCGCGTTACCATGGGACAACTGGAACATTCGATGATCCAGCGCGTCGGGTTCAAATACAAAGGCGTGGGGCGTCAGGTCTACCCGGGCCTCCTGCAGCTGGCGTCCTTCATTTCCATGAACGGCGAGCGCCATGCCGCGGCCTTTTCCAACCAGATTCAGGCGATCGCCAAGGGCGAGGCGTCGGAACATGACGCACATAACCGATTCTATGACGAATATCTGGCCGTTATGGACATGACCGCCGAATTCTATCTGTCCACCGTCGATCGCATCTTCAAGAAACGCGAGATCGCCCGGAACGTGTTTACCGTGAACGGCCACAAGGTGGATATCGGCAAGATCACCGCCGTGGCCGTCAAGACCGTCGAAGGTGCCAATGACGATATCTCGGCCCCCGGTCAATGTGTGGCCGCGCTGGCCCTGTGCACCGGCCTGCCCGACAGCATGAAGGCGAGCCACCTTGAACCCGGCGCCGGACATTACGGCATCTTTGCCGGAAAATCGTGGCGCAACAACATCCGCCCGCTGGTACTGGATTTCATCGACGCCCATTCCGGACCGCGCAACGCAGTCGCGCCGCTGAAACGGGCATCGGGCGATAACGTCGTATCGCTGTAGGCCAGCCGCGCTGTAAGCCTGTGACACTACGCCAAAGGCCCCGCCAAACCGGCCGGGGCCTTTTTGCGTTGACGCATGCCGTTTCGCGCGATCTGCTGCCGGGCGGAGGATCCTATGCGTGATGTGTTCGTCGAAACGGCACTGAACGGCCCCTGGGGCCGCGCCGGCCAGCCGCGCATGCCTATCACGGTGCAGGCTCTGATCACCGAGGGCGTCGCCTGCGCCGAGGCCGGCGCGGCCGTGATCCATCTGCACGTCTATGACCCGGCCACCGGAGCCCAATGGGAAGACCCGGAGGCCTATGCCGCCGTGATCACCGGCATCCGTGCGCGGGCCGATGTCATCGTGTATCCCACCTTGCCGCTGGCCGGTGCGCCGGGATCGGACGTCGCGATGACGCCCGCGGAACGCTTTGCCACGGTCGAGGCTCTGGCGCAGGCCGGGTTGCTGGAATGGGCGGTGATTGACCCGGGGTCGGCGCAATTCACCGATCTGGCGGCCCTGCCGGACGGTCCGCCGGGGTTTCTGTACCGTAACAGCGAAGCCGACCTGCGCCATGGCCTGACCCTTGCCCGCCGTTATGGGTTCCATCCCAGCTATGCGATCTATGAACCCGGGTTCCTGCGATTGGGCGCGGCGTTGGCGAGGGCGATGGGTGCGCCACAGCCGATTTACCGGTTCATGTTCTCGGACGGGTTCAGTTTCGGCTTTCCGCCGCGCCCATGGGCGCTGGACGCCTATCTGGCGCTGCTGGCAGAATGCCACCCCGGCGCACCCTGGATGGTTGCCGGGCTGCAGGTCGATCTTGACCCGGTGTTTGACACGGCACTGGCGCGCGGCGGGCATGTCCGGGTGGGACTGGAGGATGCGGCCTTTGGCTGTGCCGCCACAAACCTCGACCTGACGCGCGCCGCCGTCGCACGCCTGCGCGCGCAGGGTTACACCCCGGGTGTGGCCCCGGCGCTGCGCCGCTATTTCAGCACATAGGGCTGCCGCATCCAGGCCCGCAGCGCCTGCGTCACCGTTTCGGGCTGTTCCAGCGTCGGGACATGCCCGGCGCCCGCGATGATGTCCAACCGCGCGTAAGGGATCAGTTCCGCCATAAAGGTGTGGCGGCGGGGCGGGGTCAGCCCGTCATGTTCGCCGCACATGATCAGCGTCGGCACCGTGATGCGCCGCAGGGTGGCCTGCTGGTCGCGGCGGCGTTGCAACGCACGGCACTGGCGCACGAACAACTCGGGCCCCAGATCGCGGCCCATTTCCGCCAGCATCGCCAGCACCGGCAGACGGCCGGTGCCGGGTGCCAGATGATCGGGCCGCAGCATCTGGCGCAGCACCTCATCCAGCCGCCCCGCCCGCGCGCCAACGATCATCGGCTCATAGCCGGCCGCAGATTGCGGCGTTTCGGCCAGCGGGTTGGTATCCATCAACGCAATGCGCGTGACCCGGTCGGGGGCGCGGCGCAGGATTTCCATCGCCACGATCCCGCCCATCGAAAGACCGGCCAGCGCGAATTTGGCGGGCAGCAGCGGCAGCAGCGCGCTTGCCATGTCCTCGATCCGGTCACCGTGGGTGACGGGCGCGATCGTGACGGGAAGTTCGCGCGACAACACGTTGATCTGCGGCGCGAAAACCCGCGCGTCGCACATCATCCCCGGTACCAGGACCAGTGGCTCGACCATCGCGCACTCCCATCGTGACGCAGCTTCGCACATCCGTGCCGCGCATCAACTGTTACAACCTGCGCGCCCATTCCACCAGCACGGCCACCGCCCCGGCGGTATTCGCCGGCGACAGGATATCGCCCGTCATCACATGCCCGGACGGATCCGTGCCGACACCCCCGGGGGCCGCCACCAACGTCACCGGCCCGCCCCACCGCGCCGCGGCGGTGCGCGTGGCATCTGCCCGCACGACCTGATCGGATTCACTGAAATAGGCCAGCAACGGCACCCGGACTGCGCCGAGGTCGGCCGCCCGCGCGGCCTGCACCACGCGCGCCATGGGCAGCAGTGCGACAGTGGGATAATCCGTCGTCCAATGTGCGGCCTGTTCGGCGGTGCGGGGCGCAAACCCCCGGCGCGGCCCAACAATCAGCGGCACCCAGGCCCGCGCTGCCGGAAAGGTCAGCAATGCGGCGGCCGGGCTGTTGACCGCAAAATTCGGCGACACCATCGCCACCCCGGCCACGCCCTGCGCCAGATCGGGTTGGGTCAGCGCCAGAGCCGCCAGCGTTGCACCGGTAGATGTGGCCAGCACGATCACCCGCTCACCGGTTTGCCGTGCGACATCAAGCGCTTCGGCCACGTCGATGATCCAGTCGGTCGCGGATGCCTGTCCCATCGCGTCGGGCCCGGTCCGGCCATGACCCGCGAAACGGGTAAAGACCAGATTTGCCCCCAGTTCTGCCGCAAGCCGGTCGGGCACCGGGCGGATTTCCGATGCCGATGCCGAAAATCCGTGCAGATACAGCACACTGAACGGGGTTTTGACGCCTTCTGCACCCGCCCAGACCACCTGTTTTGCCGCGCCGTCCCGCAGGTCGGTGAACACCGCTTCCCGCGCCGCAAAACTGACCGGCGTGACCGCAGGCGCGCGGGCCGTCAGGTCAAGCGGTTCATACGGGCCAAAGGTCCAGAACGTGGCCACGGCCAACAGCAGCGCGGCGACGATGCGGATCACCCAACGCATGCCAGAACCTCTGCGACCGATTGTTCGATCAGCGTCAGACAGGCGGGAGTGGAAAACCGGTGATCCGCGCCCTTGACGGCGGTCAGCCGCAGGTCCGGTCCTTCGGCATGTCCGAACAGGCGCAGCGCGACCGACATATCCACCGACGTATCCGCGGTACCTTGCAGAAACCGGACCGGAACCGGCAAGGGCAGCGGGCTGCGCAACACCAGATGTTCCCGCCCGTCCTCGATCAATTCACGGGTGATGACATAGGGGCCGTCGTCATAGTTGGACGGCAGTTCGATCTGGCCACGGGTCATCAACCGATCACGCTGGGCATTCGAAAAGCTGGCCCACATGCTGTCTTCGGTGAAATCGGCGGCGGCGGCGATCGTGACCAACCCCGCAACCCGCGCGGGCATCCGTTTGGCGACCAACAGCGCGATCCACCCACCCATCGATGACCCCACCAGAACCTGTGGCCCGCTGGTCAGATCACGGATCACCGCCATCGCATCGTTGGCCCAGTCGCCGATACAGCCATCGGTGAACGCCTCGGACGATTGGCCGTGCCCGGAATAATCAAACCGCAGAAAGCCGCGCTCGGTGCGTTGCGCCCAAGATTCCAGCGCCTGTGCCTTGGTGCCGGTCATGTCGGACCGGAACCCGCCCAGGAAAACCACCCCCGGATTCAGCCCCCGCGTTTGCACATAGGCGATGCGCCGCCCGTTTGCTGCGTGAAACTGCATCGTCAGGCCTGCCGGAACGGCACGCCGCCGGTTCCCGGCCCCCGCAGATCATCAGGCGGGCCCCACGTCGCAGGGTCGGTGATCAGCGCCGCCAGCGCCTGTGCGCCCGCGTCCAGCATCGCCATGCCCTTGGCCTCGCTGGATCGCGCCGGATTGCCCGCCAGACCATTGCCGGTGATCGCCGCAAACGGCCGCCAGCGGTAGGACGCCCGCCCTGCCGCCAGAAACCGCGTAGCCCCCATGCCTTGCGCGATGCCGCCCAGATCGGATGTATCCACCAGCCCCGGTTCGCACACCAGCATCATCGAGGTTTCGGCCTCGCAGGCATGCATGACGCCGGCCTGATCCTCCAGATGGCGCGACAGGTCCTCGCCGGCCTCTGACACGTAGGTGGTGCCGACCAGTGTGGCGCCACAGGTGGGGGCCAGTTCGTCGCAGATCTGCTGCATGGCGATCATGTTGCCGCCGTGGCTGTTGGAAATCAGGATATCACGGAACCCCTGCCGCACCAGCGCGGCGATCAGATCCGCGATCAGCGCACGAAATGTCGCGTGGCTGATCGTCAGGGTGCCGCCAAACGGCATGTGATGTTCCGACAGGCCCGACCAGACCACCGGAGTGACGATCACGGGCCGGTTCGGGTAGGCCAGCCGCGCCGCCCGCAGCGCGATTTCGTGGCCCAGCCGGGTGTCCGTCATCGTCGGCAGATGCGGGCCGTGCTGTTCGATCGACGCAATCGGCAGGATCACCACCGCGTGCTGATCCGCCAGGGCGCGCACTTGGTGTGCCGCCATCCGCTGCCATTCCACCTCGATCATCGCGCGCTCCCGCCGTTGCTGCTGTGCCATGGTGGCGGGTCTGTGCTGCCGCCGCAAGGTTGACTTTGACCAGCGGCGCGGTCACACCTGCCGCGCTATAACCCGCAACCGGGCGTGCCGTAGGCGCCAAACCGACGAGGAGGCCGATATGGCCCAAGATATCCCGCAGATTTCCCTGACTTTTCCCGATGGTAACGTGCGGCAATTCCCGGCAGGCGTGACCCCGGCGGACGTCGCCGCCAACATCGCCACTTCGCTGGCGAAATCCGCGATTTCCGCCACGGTCGATGGCGCGCATTGGGATCTGGCATGGCCGCTGCACAACGATGCGCGGCTGGCGATCAACACGATGAAAGACGACACCGCCGCGCTGGAATTGATCCGGCACGATCTGGCACATATCATGGCGCGCGCGGTGCAGGACATCTGGCCCAATGTGAAAGTGACCATCGGCCCGGTGCGCGACTATGGCTGGTTCTATGATTTCGACCGGGCGGAACCGTTTACCCCCGAAGATCTGGGCCAGATCGAAACGCGGATGAAACAGATCATCGCCGCGCGCGAGCCCGTGCGCACCGAGGTCTGGGACCGCGCCCGCGCCGTCGCATATTATGAAGAGCGCGCCGAGCCCTACAAGCTGGAATTGATTGCGCGCATCCCCGAAGACCAAGATCTGCGGATGTATTGGCACGGCCCCTGGCAGGATCTGTGCCGGGGCCCGCACCTGCAACACACCGGCCAGGTGCCTGCGGATGCGTTCAAGCTGATGAATGTGGCCGGAGCCTATTGGCTGGGCGACAGCACGCGGCCGATGCTGCAACGGATCTACGGCGTCGCCTTCAAGAACCGTGACGATCTGAAGGCGCACCTGACCATGCTGGAGGAGGCCGCCAAGCGTGACCACCGCAAGCTGGGCCGCGAGATGGACCTGTTCCATATGCAGGAAGAAGCACCGGGGCAGATTTTCTGGCATCCGAACGGCTGGACGATCTACGTCACCTTGCAGGATTACATGCGCCGCCAGCAGAAACGCGGCGGCTATGTCGAGGTGAACACGCCGCAGGTGGTCAACCGCGTGCTATGGGAAAAATCCGGTCACTGGGCAAATTATCAGGACAATATGTTCATCGTCGAGGTCGAGGAAGAACATGCGAAACAGAAAACCGTCAACGCGCTGAAACCGATGAACTGCCCCTGCCATGTGCAGATTTTCAACGTGGGCCTCAAATCCTACCGCGATCTGCCGCTGCGGATGGCCGAGTTTGGGTCATGCAACCGCTATGAGCCGTCCGGCGCGCTGCATGGCATCATGCGGGTGCGCGGGTTCACGCAGGACGACGCGCATATCTTTTGCCGCGAGGATCAGATCGAGGCCGAGACAAAGCGGTTCATCGAATTCCTGTCCCGCGTCTACAAGGATCTGGGGTTCGAGAAATTCCGGGTCAAGTTTTCTACCCGCCCGGATCAGCGCGCGGGATCGGACGAGGTCTGGGACAAGGCCGAGGCGGCGCTGGCCAATGCCACCACCGCCGCCGGCTATGCCTATGAGGTGAACCCCGGCGAAGGCGCATTCTATGGTCCGAAGCTGGAATTCGTGCTGACCGACGCAATCGGCCGCGACTGGCAATGCGGCACCCATCAGGTGGATTTCGTGCTGCCGGAACGGCTGGACGCGGTCTACATCGCCGAGGATGGCGCGAAACACCGCCCCGTCATGCTGCACCGCGCCTGTCTGGGGTCGTTCGAACGGTTCATCGGCATCCTGATCGAGGAACACGCCGGCAAGCTGCCGTTCTGGCTGGCGCCGCGTCAGGTGGTTGTCGCGTCCATCATATCGGACGCCGACGATTATTGCGCCGAGGTGGCGACGCTGTTGACCGAAGCCGGCGTGCGCGCCGAGGTCGATCTGCGCAATGAAAAGATCAACTACAAGGTCCGCGAACATTCGGTCGGCAAGGTGCCGGTGATCCTCGCCATCGGCGCGCGCGAGGTCGCCGAACGCACCGTCACCCTGCGCCGGCTGGGCGAAACCCAGACCCACGCGTTGGCGCTGGACGATGTGCTGCGCGCGCTGGCTGTCGAAGCGACCCCGCCGGATTTGCGGTAACACAAAGCCGCGTTGCGCAGGACCGCTGTAACAATCTATCGCAGGCCAGGGCCATTGCCGGGCTGTGGTCACGCAGACAACCGGCCAAAAAACGGCTTTTCGGCAGGTTTCGGCGGCGCGGCATCACGGCAGGATCACGGTAGGGTGAAAACGGCTGACGCCCGTGTGATCCACGCCGCTGTGAATAGCCAGCCTGCCGACGGCAAAGCTACAAATCGGCTAACGGGACGGAAACGCTGTTCCCGTTGAATTTTAACAAGGGAGATCCTCATGACCACCACGTTCAAGACCGTCGCACTGATCGGTGCTGTTGCTGCTGCGCTGGCCGCACAGGCCACCACCGCCTCGGCTCAGGCCAAGGAAAAGTGCTTTGGCGTTTCGCTTGCCGGCAAGAATGATTGCGCCGCTGGCGCTGGCACCACCTGCGCCGGCACCTCGAAGGTTGACTATCAGGGCAACGCCTGGAAAATGGTCGATGCCGGCACCTGCGTCACGATGACAAAAGACGGCGGCCGCGCGGGCTCGCTGGAGCCTCTGACCCGCGACCTGCCGACCACCTGATCTCTTACGCAGGATGGGTGGTTTCACCCATCCTGCATTTCCGCCGGAACGCTTATGTTTGACCGCAGCCCCTCTGATCTGCCCTGTTCCCCCGGCGTGGGGTTCAAGCCGGACCATTTCGCCGCGATGATGGCGGACCCTGGCGCGGTGCGCTGGATCGAGGTGCATGCCGAAAATTACATGGGCGCAGGCGGGCGACCGCTGGCACAAATGCGCGCGCTGGCGGACCGGTTTCCGGTGTCGGTACATGGCGTGGGCCTGTCGATCGGCGGCGAAACAACGCTGGACCCCGACCATCTGGCGCGACTGAAACACCTGCTGGGCTGGCTGAACCCGGCGTCATTTTCCGAACATCTGGCGTGGTCCACCCATGACGGGGCCTATCTGAACGATCTGCTGCCCCTGCCCTACACATCTGCCACCCTGAACCGCGTCGCCGATCACATCGATCAGGTGCAGACGGTGCTAGGCCGCCGGATGCTGCTGGAAAACCCGTCATCCTATCTGGCCTTTGCCGCCAGTGACTGGTCCGAACCGGACTTTCTGCGCGAACTTGTCCACCGCACAGGCTGCGGGCTGTTGCTGGATGTGAACAACGTGTTCGTATCCGCCACCAACCTCGGCTTTGCGCCACAGGCCTATATCGACGCGTTTCCGCTGGATGCGGTCGGCGAGGTGCATCTGGGCGGCCATGACGCCGATGCCGACGACCAAGGCGCGCCTTTGCTGATCGACAGTCACGGTCGCGCCGTGGCGGACCCGGTCTGGGCGCTCTTGGATCACACGCTGGCCCGGATGGGGCCGCGTCCGGTGCTGATCGAATGGGACAACGATGTGCCCGAATGGCCCGTGCTGGCCACCGAAGCCGCGCGGGCCGCTACGGCCCTCGTCCGCGTCGCGCCATGACCGGCCTGATCGCAGAGTTTTTGCCCGCGCTGCGGGATGGCGCCGCCGCCGTACCGGCCGGGCTGACGGACGGCGCGGGTCACCCTGCGGGGCGGCGGTTCGCGGTCTATCGCAACAATGTGGCGGTATCTCTGACCGATGCGATGGAAACCGGTTTTCCCTGCCTGTTCCGTCTGCTGGGCGCCGAGAATTTTCGCCCGCTGGCGCGGATGTTCATCGACCGCACGCTGCCGGCCACGCCCCTGATGATGCATTACGGTGCCGGGTTTGCCGAGTTTCTGGCAGAGTTCGAGGCGCTGCGCCGCTATCCCTATCTGCCCGATGTGGCCCGTCTTGAACTGGCACTGCGCGACAGTTACCATGCGGCGGATGCCGTGCCGCTGGACGCCGCCCGGTTGGCGGAGGCAGATCTGGACGCGTTGCGGCTGTCGGTTGCGCCGGCGGTGCGGCTGATCCCGTCGGACTGGCCACTGCATGCGATCTGGTTCCATACGATGGCGGATGGCCCCGCCCCCGCCCCCGCAGCCGGTCCCGAACATGTGCTGATCACGCGCCCCGCGTTCGATCCCGTGCCGCATCCCCTGAGCCCCGCGGAGGGCCGGTTCATCGCGTCCCTGCTGGCAGACGCGCCTTTGGGCGTGGCGTTTCAGGCGGCACAACTGCTGAATCATGATTTTGACCCCACCCGTGCGCTGACGCTATTGGTGACAGAGGCCGCATTGACCGACATGAGGTAATTGATGACACGAATTCTGGCCCTGAACGACCGCCTGGGCGACTGGCTTGCACGGCTTGATACGGTGCTGCCGCTGATGGCGCGACTGGTGTTTGCCGCCGTGCTGGCGATGTATTTCTGGGCTTCTGGCCTGACGAAACTTGAGGGCGGCAGCCTGTCCACCGGCGCTTATGCGCAGATTTTCCCCCGCGTGTTCGAGGCCGTCGGCTATGACAGCAGCCAGTTGAGCTGGTATCACACAGTTGTGGTTGCATTTGGCACGCTGGCGGAATTCATCCTGCCGGCGCTGATCATTCTGGGGCTGCTCACCCGTCTGGCGGCGATCGGCATGATCGGCTTTATCATTGTGCAATCGCTGACCGACCTGTTCGGGCATGGCGGGCTGGCGCATGCCGCAACGCTGGGCCGCTGGTTCGACCGCGTGCCCGACGCCGTGATCATGGATCAACGCCTGCTGTGGGTGATGTTGCTGGTCATTCTGGTGGTCAAAGGCGGCGGCGCACTGGCCTTGGACCGCGTCATCAGTCCTCGCCGGTGAACCTCACCATCAACGCCAGCCCGGCTGCGACGGCCGCAAACCCGATTGGCAGCATGGTAAACGGGGTGTAACCCAGCCCCTGCACCAGCGCCAACGCGCCGACGGCCAAAGCCAGACCGGACAGACGCGGCGCGCGCCAGATCGCCAGCGCGGCCAGCACGCAGATCACTCCGCCAACCACCCCGATCACAAGCCGCCCTCCGGATGACGGTTCCGGCTCTGCGGTAATGTCTGGCGTCAGCGCGATCCAGTCCCGCACGAACAGCGCCGCCAGGATCCCCAGGATCCCTGCCATGACGCCCAGCGTCGCCACCAGTTTGCGCAAGCTGTTCATGGCGTCACCGCACCAGCCGGTCGCGCAGGGCATCGGACCACCCGAGGTGCAACGCCCCGTCAGCGGTTTCGATCAGCGGGCGTTTCATCAGTGCGGGATGGCGGCGCAGCAAAACGCGGGGCGGTTCCACGCGGTCTGCATCAGACAATGCGCGCCAAGTCGTCGACCGCCGGTTGACCAGATCATCTGGAAACGCCGTCAGGGCGCGGTCCAGCAAATCGTCTGACACCGGCGCCTCGCGCACGTCGATGAACGCTGCGGCCGGCAACGCGGCCAGCGCCTTGCGGCACGTATCACAGGTCTTGATCCCAAAAAGTTTCATCCCAACCCCACCATTGCTTCGGCAAGCAAACCCACCACCGTCCCGACCCATTCCCAGATGTGCCACTGTCGCCTGATTTTTGCAAATGGGATGCAAGCTTCGCCATCGGGCGATGTGGGGTCGCGCCCGGCCAAGTCCGAAATTCGCCCGATGAAAGGAGACACGGATCATGCCGACCGGCACCGTGAAATGGTTCAACACCACAAAAGGCTATGGCTTTATCGCCACTGACGCGGACGGCAAGGACGTGTTCGTGCATATTTCCGCGGTCGAACGCGCAGGATTGACCGGGTTGGACGACAATCAGAAAATCGGCTTCGAACTGCGCGAAGGCCGTGACGGGCGCGAAATGGCGGCGGACCTGCAACTGCTGTGACCGCAAACGGCCCGGCGCGGGTTATTCGTAGTAGCAGCCTTTTTCGCCGATCGGGCACACCAACTTGCGGCCAGAGGCGCGGACCACCTTTTTGCGGGCCACCGGATGCGCCATGGCCTGGCTGTAGCTGATCGACTGGTTCGGGGTGCCACAGCAGATGACACCGTCGATCTGGACCGGTTGCAGTCCGGCCGGGCAGTAATTCGCCCGTGCATGGTAGGGGTAAATCTTGGCATCCATCGCATGGGCGGGCAATGCGGCCAGCAGGGTCAGACCCAGGCTGGTGATGACGGCAGTCTTGAAACTCATGAACGTGTCCCCCAATGGATTTGTGCGCAAAGCCTGTCACGGCAGCTTTTTGCCGTCAACTGCAGGGGATGGTCCGGATTGATTTGCCGGCCTGCTGCGCGTGGGCGGCGGCAGTCCATGTGCCGTACCGACGCGGTTTCACCCGGCGGATCTGCAATCGGTTGCGGTCAGGCTGCCGCGCCATATCCCATGGCGCGTACGGCCATCACCCCGGCCCAGGCGGAAAACCCGGTCAGAACCGCGCCCCAGGTCACGTCAACGACGACCATCTGCCATGACCAGTCGCGCAGCGTCGCCAGATTGGTGAATTCATATGTACCGTAGGCCATCGCGCCCAGAACCGCCCCGCTCAACAGCGCATGGATCGGCACGTCGTTGCGCAATGCGGGCAGACTGACGAACCACAGCACACCCGCAACATAGGCCAGATAAAACAGCGCCGCCGGCACCAGACGCGGGCTGTCCAGCAACAAATGCCCGATATGGGTCTCGAACAGGGGCCGCATAACCCGCGACAGCATCAGCGCGTCAAGGCCGAGAAACACCACGGCAGTAACGGCATAGAGGATCAGGATCTGGGTCACGGCGGTCTCCCTTTTGTAATGGATACGCCGGGGGCGCGCGCATGGATCATTCGCGCCCGCGAAAGACCTGACTGTCAGGCAAACGTGACAGCGCGCGCCAAAGGCAGGGATCGGATGCGTTCCCCGGTGGCCGCAAAGATCGCCGCCGCCAGCGCAGGTGCGGCGGGTGGCACCGGCGGTTCACCCGCGCCCCGGATCGGACCATCCGATTGCAGGCCCTGCACCACGATGTCCGGGCATTGCGGCAGGCGCAGGCTGGGGTAGCTGTCGAAATTCGTCTGTTCCACCGCGCCTTTGGCATAGGTCAATTCGCCATACATCGCATGGCCCAGACCCCAGACAACGCCGCCCTGCACCTGATTTTCGAAATTGACCGGATCGACGATGCGGCCGACCTCCAGCGCGACGAAAACCTTGTCAATGCGCAGGCCGGATGGTGTCACGCTGACCTCGACCACTTCTGCCACCGGCACGCCGAACGACATCACGAACGCCAGACCGCGCCCGCGTCCCGGTGCCAGCGTGCTGCCCCAGCCGGCCATCTGGCCGACGGTTTCCAGCACGCGGCGTGACGCAGGGTCCGTCACCAGCCGCAGCCGTTCGGCCAGCGGGTCGGCACCTGCGGCATGAATAGCCTCGTCCAGCAGCGATTCGTGGAAAAACCCGTTGCCCGACGCGCCGACCGACCGCCAGGACGACACCGGCACCATGTTGGGCGCGCGGTACGCCGTGACGCGGATGTGCGGCACCGCGAAGGGCTGGTCCCCCGCGCCCTCGGCCAAGGACGCATCGGCGCTAGCCTGCGGCAGGCCCCAGCGCGCGCCCTGCGACCCGCTGACAGACGTGCCCGCGATATCAAGGCTGAACGCCTGCACCTGCCCGCCCGCCACCACGGCACGCCCGCGCGCCAGCGCCATCGGACGGGGATAGCTTTGCGCCATGTCGTCTTCGCGCGACTGGGTCATCTTGACGGGGCGGCCCCCGGCGGCACGCGCCAGTTCGCCGACCTGTGCGGCATAGTCGGTTTCCAGCCGCCGTCCATAGCTGCCGCCCGCAGGCACGACGTGCAGCGTGACGGCGTCCGGGTCCACCCCCGCCGCCCTTGCCGCCGCCGCCACGGCGAATCGCGGCACCTGGGTGGCCAGCCACAGCGTCAGCCGCCCATCCTTCAACTGCGCGGTGGCGGTGATCGGCTCCAGCGGCGCATGGGCCAGATAGGGCACTGCGTAATCAGCCATGATCACATCGCCCGCCGCTCTGTCGGGGTCGCCTTCGTCGCGCGGGCGGCTGTCCTGCCGGTCAGGCGTGAAACTGTCGGCCAGCACCTGCGCCAGTGCGGCGGTGGTTTCGGGATAGGGTGCCGGGCCCCAATCGGCCACGACCGCGTCAGCGGCCTGAAACGCCCGCCAGGTATTGTCGGCCAGCACGGCAAAGCCGTCCGTCACGGGAACCACGTCGATCACCCCGCGCATCCTGCGCGCGGCGGTGGCATCAAAGCTCCGGATGCCCCCACCCAGCGCCGGGTTCACCCGCACCAAGGCATGGATCATGTCGGGCAGCGCCACGTCGATGCCATAGGCAAAGGCCCCGGTGGATTTCGCCACCTTGTCCGGGTGCGGCAGGGGTTTGCCGATCAGCCGCCACTGATCGGGCGACCGCAGCACCACATCCGTCACCGGGTCCAGCGCGGCCGCCCGCGCCGCCAGCGTGGTATAGGCGATGCGCCGTCCGTCGGGCAGCACCACAGCGCCACGGTCGGTGGTCAGGTCCGCCACGGCCACGCCGGTGTCCTGCGATACGATCATTTTCAGCGTCTCGCGCGCCACCGCACCGGCGTGCCGAAGTTTTTCCCAACTGTCCCGGACCGTGGATGACCCGCCGGTGATGTGGAACCCCATCAGTTTCGCCACCGTCACCCCGGCGGCGCGTTTGGCCTGCACAATGGCACCGTTGCCTTGCGACAGCGGCCCTAATGCGTCGGACAGCAGTGCTGCATTGTAATAGACCGGGCTGGCCGGGCCATTGTCCAGCCGCACATCAGTCAGATCGACATCCAGTTCTTCGGCGATCAGCAGCGCTTGCAGGTGCGTGGCACCCTGCCCTACCTCGGCGCGCGGGGTGATCAGCGTGACGGCGTCCCGGGTGATCAACACATAGGGCGTCAGCGCGGCGGCCCCGTCGGGCAGCGTGTCCAGCAACGGGTTGGCGGGGTCGCGCCGCACTTGCCACACGCCAAAAGCCACGCCGCCCGCCAGCGCCGCAGACCCGATCAGAAACGCCCGTCGTGCAATCCCGGCCATGGCTCAGTCCTCTGTCGTCTGTGATGCGCGCAGCATTGCAGCCGCTGTCTTCACCGCCGCCCGGATGCGCAGATAGGTGCCGCAGCGGCACAGGTTGCCCTCCATCGCGGCATCGATGTCGGCATCCGCCGGGTCGGGCACCTCGGCCAGCAGTGCCGCCGCCTGCATGATCTGCCCGGACTGGCAATATCCGCACTGCGCCACCTGATGCGCGACCCAGGCCGCCTGCACCGCGTGCAGCGCGCCGGCATGGCCCAATCCTTCTATTGTCGTCACCGGGCCATCCACCGCCCCCACAGGCAGCGAACAGGACCGCACCGCCACGCCCGCCACATGCACCGTGCAGGCGCCGCATTGCGCGATGCCGCAGCCGTATTTCGGCCCGTGAATGTGCAGCACATCACGCAACACCCACAACAGCGGCATGTCGTCTTCGACATCGACCCGATGGGTGGTTCCGTTAACGATCAGTTGCATGGCTTCCTCCTGTTCGGCGTCCCTGAGTCATTGGGAGCGCGCGCCGGAAAAATCCAGACCGAAAGGTTCAGTTTATTTCAGTCGGGCTGATCCAGCAGCGCGCGAAATTCGCGCCATTCGCCCTTTGACATGCCGGAATTGCCTTCGTCCACCGCCTCGCCCGCAAGCATGCGGCGTATGCAGTCCAGCCCGGTGCGCGACATGGCCGCGCCCCCCAACCGGTAATCGTCAAAGGCCGCCCAGGTCAGCGGCACCCAGTCGGCAACGATTCGACAGATCGTCTCGGCGTAGACACGGATTTCGTACTGTGCATGCGCATCGGCCCGCAACCGCAGGAAATGCAGCAGATTATGCAGGTCGGTTTTCCAGTACCACTGGGTGTAGATATTCGCGGGCAGGTTCATCCGCGCCAGTTCGCGCGCCAGCCCTTGCTGGCCTTCCTGCGAAATCATCGCCTCGTAATTGTCATAGGCGCGGTTCGCGTCCTCGGTCAGCAGGCGCAGCACGCGGGCGGCTTCGTCGCCTTCCAGCATCGCGCCCCGGCCCTGATTGTTGATCACCGATTGCGCGGCCAGCGCGTCGGGCGCGGGGATATAAAATTCGCGGTCAAGGATCGAATAGCGCGCCGAATATTCGTTTACGTTGGCGGTGCGGTGCCGGATCCATTGCCGCGCGACAAACACCGGCAGTTTGACGTGCAGCTTGATCTCGCACATCTCGAACGGCGTCGAATGCCAGTGCCGCATCAGATATCGGATCAGGCCCGCGTCATTCTGCACCGATTTGGTGCCTTTGCCATAGCTGACCCGCGCCGCCTGACAGATCGCGGCATCGTCGCCCATGTAATCCACCACGCGGACAAAGCCGTGATCCAGAACGGCGTGGGCGGTATACAGATGCGCCTCCATCCCCGGGGCGGTCGCGCGCAGGGTCGGACGCGCCTCGCTGCGTTCGGCGGCGATTTCAGCAAGCTGTTCAGACGATAGCGGCATGTTGTGGTCCCCCTGCGGTTCTGCGACTCGTCTACACTCTATATTGCGTTTGCGCACGCGCGACACCGCTTTGCGCAACCCGTGGCAAGGTGCGCAGTCTGCAACAGTACGACCGCTTTCCCCCGCAAATTGCGGTCTTTCGTTGACAATTCGACATCCTGCAGGGATTTTATCGGCAATCATCACCCGAATGGGGCAGAGCAGTGAATATTCGATTTCCGATTTGGCTGGGTTTTGCCCTGATGCTGGCTGCGTGCGGCGGCAGCAATCCGTTCGAAGACGGCGATGGCACAGACCCGGGACCCACCCCGGTGACCCCAATCCCTGACGCGGTCAGAGGCGATGTAGATCGCATCAGTTTCAACCCCACGACCCAGACGCTGACCGTGTCGGGCGTGTCGCTCGACAATACCGATTACAGCGCAACCTATACACGCAACCCGGGCCTAGACGTCACGAACGGGGCGGGGGCTGTGGTTTATCAGGCCTTTACCACCCAAAGCGACCCGCTGGACCGCCCTGCGATCGGCTTTGCGCGCGAAAGTTCTGGCACACGCGGCAGCGTTGCGGTCACCGGTGGGCAATTCAACCGGTATTTTGGCGGCACCTACTTTGAGCGGACCGGCGCCTTTGACCCGCCACCCGTCAACGATCAGAATCAGGGGCTTGTCAGCTATGCCGGGCGTTATGTCGGCCTGACCAATCTGCAGACGGGCAACCCGCTGCTGCCCCCGGCCGTCGGAACCGATCCGGCCCTGATCCCGAGCGCGCCGGTCATCGTGGATGCCGAGATTTTCCTGAACGTGGACTTCGCAGACAATCAAGTGAATGGCGCGATCTATAATCGCGATTTCCGGGGCAACACCGGGGTCTTTACCCTGCCGGACATCGTCCTGATCGCGACGGGGATCGATGCCAACGGGCTGTTCAGCAGTGACCGGGTCGAATATAGCGGTGTGCTGACCACTGACATCGGCGACTATGCCGGCATCTTTGGCGGACCGGATGCCGCGGCGGTCGCGGGCGGCGTGTTCTTGTCGGAATTCGACGGCGTCGGTGACCCCAGCGGTATAGAAGACGAAGAAGAATACGGCATCTTCGTTCTGGACAAATGCGGCACGCCGGCGGCCGACGCGGCGGTGTGTGCGCAAGTGCGCCCCTGATCATGCGCCGCGCAGCTCTTGCGCTGCTGCTGGGTCTGGCACTGGGGTTGGCCGCGCCCGCCGCGCAGGCGCGTGATGACCTGACCCTGACCCTGCCGCAGGCCCGCGCGATGGCACAGCAGGCCTTGTTGCAGGGCGATCCGCGCAGCGCCGTGCTGCTGGCACAGGGGTTGTTGCAGGCTGATCCGGCCGATGCCCATGCCCTGCTGATCTTGGCGCGCGGGCTGGAAGCGCAGGGCAGATACCGCCCCGGCCGCCGCGCCGCTGCGACAGCGTTTCAACTGGCAACCGACAAACCCGACCGGTTCATGGCCGCGCAGATCGCCGCGCGTAACGCATATGCGGGGGGGCAGTTCGGGCTGGCCCAATACTGGCTGCGACGGTCGCTGGACCCGGCCCCGACCGACCGGTTGCGCGATCAGGCGGTCGCGGATTTCAAACGCGTGCGGGCCGCCAACCCGTGGAACACCCGGCTGCAGATGACGGTGCAGCCGTCC